>NZ_JAGQCX010000019.1:0-19649 GCF_024346415.1 Cyanobium sp. Aljojuca 7D2 | reverse complement strand
GGCCTGCAGGAAGGCGATCAGATCAGCACTGGCAACAGAATGGGCCAACGGACGGGAGCAGTCCCGACAAAACCGGCACCAGCATGGCCGCGCCAGCTGCCTTGTGCCTGACTTTCAGTCGGCCCTGCCCGCAGCACCAGTGCGATGGGAGCCCTGCTGCGCAAATTAAGGGTGCTGCAGCCCCTTTGATCAGGATCGCTGGGGGCGATCCAGCACGGCTTGGTCTACACGTTGGCGAGCCTGAACAACCAAATCAGCCACGTCGCCAGCGATGGCAGGGCTCCGCTCCCCGGCGATAACAGCCCGGTAGTGGTCCGCCACTGACCAGGCCGCGGTCTGGGGGTCGCTGGTGAAGCGGGGAATCAGGTGCAGGTGCAGATGGGGTGCACCCTCTCCGAAGACGATGGCATACACCCGATCACACCCCGTGAGCTCCTTCACCAGAGCGCTGGCGTGCTGCACGGCCACCCCCCAAGCGGCGGCTTCCTCAGGGTTGAAATCGACAGGCCCACCCAGGTGGCGTGCGCTGTCGAGCAGCAGCCAACCCAGCAGGGGCGACGGATCGGGGTGGTGGCGCAGCACCCAGAGAACGCCGCGGCCGATTTCGTAGGACGTCTGAGCTGAAACAGAGCCATGGATCTGACAAATCGCACACGTTTCAGCAGCCAAAGTCATGCTGATCAGCGCTCTTGGGTCGGTCAATCATGGGCGCCAGCACCAACCATCGGCCCTTGCTGCATGTCCTTGCTGCAAGCCGGTTCTGCGTCAGCTGCCCAGCACGTGAACCGTCAACTGGCGCGCACTGCCCTGGCGCCGGTGCTCCCAGAGGTAAACGGCCTGCCAGGTGCCGAGCAGCAGTCGACCGTGCTGGAACGACAGGCTGAGCTGGCTGGTGGTGAGGGCCGTACGGATGTGGGCCGGCATGTCGTCGGCCCCTTCATCGGCGTGGATGTAGGGGCGGAGGTCGCCCAGGCCGCTCAGGGGGCGAATGCCCTCCTCGGGCACCAGGGCACGCAGGTAGGCCGAGAGGTCGCGCAACACACGCGGATCGGCATTTTCGTTGATCGTGAGGCTGCAGGAGGTGTGCAGACACACCAGGTTCAGCAGGCCGAGCTGCAGGCCACTGGCGGCGATGCTGGCGTTCAACCGGCCGGTGAGATCGGTGAAGCCCTCACCCGGGGTGAGCACCTGGAGCGTTTCGAGGCTCTGGCGCAGCATGAAGACAAAACCAACTGCGAGCCCTGATTAGCATCGAGAAGTCCCTTCTGCAGCCTTCTGAATGACCGCCAGTCGCGCTCTGCTGTGCCTGTTGGTGGTGCTACCGGGCCTGGCCCTGATCAGCCCACCAGCCCAGGCCCAGCGCCAGGTGCCCAAGATCGGCAACATCTGCCCGATGGGTTACGTCGACACATTCAATGGCCAGTGCAGCACCCTGGGCTTGATGAACTACACGGTGCAGCCCACCAACGGCCAGGCCTGCCCCTCGGGCTGGATGAATGTGGGTGGTGGCTACTGCCGCAAAAAGTGAGCCAGCAGACAGACAACCTCGCAGCCCTCACCGTGCTCTACGACGGTGCCTGCCCGCTGTGCCTGCGGGAGGTGAACGGCCTGCAACGACGCGACCGGGCCCGCCATGGCGACCAGTCTCGGCTCGCCTTCGTGGACATCGACCGAGCCGATTACAACCCCGAGGCCCACGCCGGCATCAGCTACGCAGAAGCGATGGGTCGCATCCATGCCATCACCGCCGACGGGGAGGTGCTCCGGGATGTGGCCGTCTTCCGGCGCGCCTACGCCCTGGTTGGCCTTGGCTGGCTCTATGCGCCCACCCGCTGGCCACTGGTGCGCCAGCTGGCGGATCTGGCCTATGGCCTCTGGGCTGCTGGTCGGTTGCGCCTCACGGGGCGACCCACCCTGGAGACGCTCTGCCAGAGCCGAGGCGGCAGCTGCGCCCCCCGCTGATGCACCAAAACCGCTGATGCAGCAAAACCGTTGATGCACCAAGACGTCGACCTGGTGGTGATCGGCAGCGGCCTGGGCGGCCTGTGTGCCGGAGCCCTGGCGGCCCGCTACGGCCTCGAGGTGGCCGTGCTGGAAGCCCACACCGTGCCAGGTGGTGCCGCCCATGGTTTCAGCCGCCAGGGGTTTCAATTTGAATCCGGTCCCTCGTTGTGGTCGGGGTTGGGCCGCTGGCCCAGCAGCAATCCCCTGGCCCAGGTGCTGCGGGCCGTGGGTGAATCCGTGCCCGTGGCCACCTATCAAGACTGGGGCCTGCTGCTTCCCGAGGGGCCGTTGCGGGTGGGGGTGGGCCTTGAGCCCTTTCTGGCGGTGGTGCAGGAGCTCCGCGGCGCCAGCGCCAGCGACGAATGGGCCCGCTTCATGCAGGTGCTCGAACCAACCTGCCGGGCCGCGAGAGCCCTGCCCCTGCTCGCCCTGAGGCCGGGTCTGGGGCTGGCCACCACCCTGGGAGGAAAGGGAGCTGTGGGGTTGCTGGCCCAGGCCGGCAGGCTGGCCCAACTCGGCGGGGCGTTCGGACCGATCGCCCGGCGCCACCTGCGTGATCCCTTCCTGCTCCATTGGGTGGATCTGCTCTGCTTTCTGATCTCGGGCCTGCCGATGGATCAGACCAGTGCCGCCGCGATGGCGACCCTTTTTGGCGAATGGTTTGAACCCGAGGCCAGCCTCGACTACCCGATCGGTGGCAGCGCCGCCGTGGTGGAGGCCCTGAAGCGGGCGCTGGAGCGCCATGGCGGCGTGCTGCACACGGCGACGCCGGTGCACGGCATCTGCGTGGAGAACAAACGCGCCGTGGGGGTGCGGTTTGGGGATGGCACGGTGCTGCGCGCCCGCCGGGGGGTGATCAGCAATGCCAGCCCCTGGGACACCCTGGCCCTATTAGACGAACAGGACTGCCCAGCAACCTGGCGGCGCAAGCAGGCCAGCACGCCGGCCTGCAACAGCTTTTTGCACTGGCATGTCGGGCTGCGGGGAGACGATCTGCAGCACCTGCCCATCCACCATGTCTGGGTGGGTGATTGGCAGCGGGGCATCGGGGCCGAGCGCAACATGGTTGTGCTGTCGATGCCGTCGCTACTGGATCCATCGATGGCACCTGTGGGCCATCAGGTGCTGCATGGCTACACCCCCGCCAACGAACCCTGGGAGCTGTGGCAAGACCTCCAACGGGGCAGCCCCGCCTACACGGCCCTCAAACACGAGCGCTGCCAGCTGTTCCACCGGGTGCTGGATCCCCTGATCCCCGACTGGCGGGAGCGGCTGGTGATCGAACTGCAGGGCACACCCCTGACCCACCAGCACTACCTCAGGGTTCACCAAGGCAGCTACGGGCCGGCCTGGCCGGCCAACGCTGGGGCATTTCCCGGTGGCGGCACACCCATCGACAACCTGGTGCTTTGCGGAGCTGGGGTGTTCCCGGGGATCGGCGTACCACCGGTCGCCGTGAGTGGCGCCCAGGCCGCCCACCGCTTCGTGGAGCCGCGCCAACAGCGGGAGCTGCTGGAGAGCATCGGCATGGGCTAACAGCTCAAAAAGTGCGCCGCAGCTGGGCCGTGGCTAGCTGAAGCTCCCGCAGCAGGAGCGACACGGCCACCATCAGACACACCATGGCCAGCACAAACAGTGGCGCCACCATCAGCGCCAGATCGAGCTGGGCCACCACGCTGATGAACACGATCGCCACCACCAAGGCCACCAGCAACATGGTGACGGAGCCGAACTCAATCGCCTTGATCAGCAGACCCATGCGCCGTTTCTGGCCTTGCAGCTCCTGGCGAAGGTCGCGTCCCAGCTCCTGATCGGAGTCGCGCTCCAGACGCTTCAGCTCCCGGGCCCGGTCGACGAGGCGAGCCAGCCGATTGGTAAGCACCATCAGCAAGCCACTCATGCTCACCAGCAGAAACACCGGCGCCAGGGAGAGCTGGATGGCTCTGGCCAGGTCAGCAGAGGGCATGGCAAGGGCAGCCGGAGGCTTGGCAAACCTACTCAGCGCAATTCAAACAGCAGCAGATCGGCACGCTTGGTGGTGGCAGTGGCGGTAGTGGTGGCAGTGATGGCAGCCAGCCCCGCAGCGCCCGCCTCGAACCCCAGACCATCACCACGACTCAGCTGGGCGGGACAACCCGGAGCCTCCCCGCCCGCCTCCAGGGCAACGGCCCCATCAATCAGCTGCAGCCAACCGCGGCTGCCGGGGGCCAAGGGAAACTCCAGGCTCTGGCCGGGCTGGGGTTGGGCCCGCCAGAGGCGCACCGGCCGGTGGATGGCCATGGCACTGCCGGTCTGCTCGGGGTCCAGCAGAAGCGTCCAGCCGCTGCCGATGGCGAAGGGCTTCTGCTCATAGGCCGGAGCGATGCCAGTGCTGCTGGGCTCGATCCAGATCTGCAGCAACCGGCAGGCCTGATCCCCGCCGTTCATCTCGCTGTGCACCACGCCGGTGCCGGCGCTCATGCGTTGCACCTCGCCGGCGCGCAGCACCTCGGCATGCCCCATCGAATCGCGATGGTTGAGCTGGCCCTCCACCATCACCGTGATGATCTCCATGTCGCGGTGGGGGTGCATGCCAAAACCAGTGCCGGCGGCGATCACGTCGTCGTTGATCACCCGCAGGGGGCCGTAGCCCATCCAGGCCGGGTCGACATGGCTGGAGAACGAAAAGCTGTGCCAGCTGTCGAGCCAGTCGCGCTGGCTGTGGAAGCGCTCAGCGGCCGGACGGAACACGAATCCACTGCCGCTGGCAGGGGCGCTGGAGCGGGACGTCATGGCTGGGGCCCCAGGGTGGGGTAATCGGTATAGCCAGTGGGGCCGGGGCTGTAGAAGCTGGCGGGATCGGGCGCATTGAGGGGCGCCCCGCGGCGGAAGCGCTCCGGCAGGTCGGGGTTGGCCATAAAGCTGGTGCCGAAGGCCACCGCGTCCAGGTCGCCGGCAGCGATGGCGGCGTTGGCCTCCGCAGCCGTGTAGCCCATGTTGGCCACCAACAAGCCGCGGAAGTGCTGGCGCGCGGGAGTGAGCACATCCCCCTGCTGCTGAGCCAGCAGGTCGCCGCGAATCAGGTGCAGGTAGGCCAGGGGTCGATCGTTGAGGCGCTGGGCCAGCCAGGTGACCAGCCCGATCGGATCGGAATCCGCCATGGCGTTGAAGCTGTTGAGCGGCGAGAGGCGCAGTCCCATCAGCGGCGTTTCCTGGCCCACCACCTGGAGCACCTCCAGCAACAGCCGCGCCCGGTTTGCGATCGAGCCGCCATAGGGGCCGGATCGCTTGTTGCTGCCATTGCGCAAAAAGGAATCGAGCAGGTAGCCATTGGCGCCGTGGACCTCCACCCCGTCGAAACCAGCATCAGTGGCGGCGCGGGCCGCCTGGCGGAAGCCCTCAACAATGGCGGGCAGTTCGTCGTCACGCAGCTCGCGGGGCACCACATAGGGCTTTTTGCCCTCGGGGGTGTGCACCTCGGCGCCGGTGGTGGCGATCGGGCTAGGGCCCACCGGCTGGGCGCCGCCATTCAGCAACGGGTGGCAGGCGCGGCCGCCATGCCAGAGCTGCAGCACGATGCGACCACCGGCGCGGTGCACCGCCTCGGTGGTGAGGCGCCAGCCCTCGATCTGGGCCTGGCTGCACACGCCGGGCTCATGCCAGAAGGCGGAATTCCCCTCCATCACCATCGTGGCCTCGGCCACGATCAGGCCGGCACTCGCCCGCTGGCCGTAGTACTCCGCCATCAGCGGCCCCGGCAGATGGCCCTCCTCGGCGCGGCAGCGGGTGAGGGGCGCCATCCAGATGCGGTTGGGCAGCTCCAGCGAGCCCAGGCGCAGCGGCGTGAACAGATCGGCCATCGGTGTTGCGAAGCTGGAGCCATCGTGTGCCTGCCGGGCAGGTCTGCACAAGACGGCACTTCAAAGCTGGGGATGCAGCTGGGGGTCACCAAGGAATGCGCCCGTGGGCTTTCAGGCGAGATCCAGGCTCAACTGGGCCACCGAAGCATCTGCCGACGAAGGGCCGCGCCGGCTGCGCCGAGACGAAGCGCGCAGACCGGAGCGGCGCGAGCCATGGCGCTGCTGAATCGCATCCGCTGTCGCGGCAAAACCCTGCTCCCGCCGCAGGCTCCAGAGACGAGCGCGCGCCGTGGCTGCAGCCGCCACCCAATCGACGATCGGCTCGGGATAGTTGACGCCCAGTAGGCATCCGACGCGCTCCTGGGTGGCGCCATCCATCCTCCAGGGTTCATGAAGGTGCACCGCCGGCACATCCGCCAGCTCCGGCAGCCAACGCCGGATGAACACACCCTCGGGGTCGTGATCGCGCCCTTGCTTGATCGGGTTGTAGATGCGGATGGTGTTGATGCCGGTGGTGCCCGATTGCATCTGGCACTGGCTCCAGTGGATGCCCGGTTCGTAATCCACAAACAGCCGGGCCAGATGCAAGCCGCTCTCGCGCCAAGGCAACCACAGCTGATAGCTGGCCACCGACTGGAGCATCGCCCGCATGCGGAAATTGAGCCAGCCGCTGGCGACCAGGGAGCGCATGCAGGCATCCACAAACGGCAGGCCGGTGCGCCCTTCAGCCCAGGCCGCCAGCCGCGCTGCATCGCCAGCCCCATCACCGCTGCGCAGGCCGGCGGTGAGGGGATGGAGCTCCCGAAACTCCAGGCTCGGCTGGCTCTCCAACTTCTGGATGAAGTGGCAGTGCCAGTGCAGGCGCTCGTCAAAGCGCTGCAGGGCACGGCGCCAGGGCACGGCCTTGAGGGCAGCACGGCGCTGACGGGTGCGCTGCACCACCTCCGGCAGCGACAGCGTTCCCCAGCTCAGATGCGGCGAGAGCCGCGAGCAACTGACCCCGGCTGTGTTCGGACTCGACAAACCGAGCTGGTAGGTGCGGCTGCGCTGCTCCAGAAAGCTCTCCAGCACGGCCAGCCCCTGGGAGCGACCACCGACCTGACGGTCGGGGCAGGGGTCTGCTGCCATCCCCAAGGCCTCGGCGGTGGGGATGGGTCCGGGATCGAGGCCGGCCAAGAGGGTCAAGCGCTCAGGGGCGGGGCTGATGGCCTCGGCCATGCGCTGCTCCCAACGCCGGGCCCAGCCCTGGCGGCTGTTCAACCGGCGCGTCACCCCGAATTGGGGGATCTCCCTCCAGGTGATGCCGTGCTGCCGGGCCCAGGCCGCCACCCGCCGGTCGCGGGCGTAGGTCCAGCCATTGCCCGTTTCCTCATGGCTCCAGAGGCCGGCAATGCCGAACTGACGGCGGGCCCGCTCCAGCACCTGCTCAACCACCCCAACGCGCACGATCAGCGGTTGGCCCAGGCTCGCCAGAGCGGCTCTGAGCTCCCCCAGGCTTTCACGGCAAAACGCCCACTGGCGGGCGGAACTATCGGGCTGCTGCCAGAGCTCAGGTTCCACCACATAGAGCGGCAGCACGGGCCCACTGCCAGCCGCGTCCAGCAAGGGCCGGTGATCCACGCAGCGCAGATCCCGCTTGAACCAGACGATATGAAGGGGGCCCATGGCGCGCAGGGATTCAGCGCCGGCCGCAGCGCCAAAGCAGATGTTGGTTGCCGTGGCGGGAAATTTTCACCGCAGCGAACATCGGTTCGTTTAGGGGAGGGTGTGCGGAGCAGGAGCCGAGGCTCCTGTCGAATTTTTCAGCCCGTCAAAAAGAGCGGAGAGCAGGCTGGCCATCTCCGGGGGAAGGGGGGAGCCGGGCACCGATTCGGCTGCCAGCACCAACAGCGCGCAGGCATCCACCAGACGAGCAGCCTCTGGGGACGTCAAGGCAACCAGGTGTTCACCCTGATAATGCGTGATTCGCATAAATCTGCGGCTCTACCAGTTGCACGGTACACGGATCCGGCGGCTGCAGTCATTGGCGCGCTTCCGCAGCAGAGCTGTCGTTACGGTGAGCGCATGAAGGCTCCCAAACCCCTGTTGCAACGGCTCGCCTCGGTGCCCGGTATGGGATCGGGCCGGCGGCTGGTGCTGCTGCTCTCCCAGCTGGGAGACTTCGACAGCCTGGAATATGCCCAGGCCCTCGTGCCCGTGCTGCCGCGCCTGGCGGAAGCGGGGATCACGATTCTGGCCATCGGCATCGGCGATGGCCCCGGGGCCGATCGTTTCTGCCGGTTCACTGGCTTTCCCCGCGATCGCCTGCTGGTGGATGCGGAACCCCAGCTGCATCAAGCGCTGGGCCTCTACGCCGGGCTGCAGGTTGCTGGCGGCCCATGGCCTGGGCTGCTGCTGATGTGCGCCGGCATCGGCTCACCCGGCACCCTGGCCGAGGTGGTGCGGGGCTACAGCGGCGATCGCTCAGCGCCCCAGCGGCTGGAGAGCCCGCTGTTTGCACTGGCTGGCGGCGGGGGATTTCAGCGTCCCTTCGAGCTGGCCACGGTGCGGCTGCGCAACATGGTGGAGGTGCTCGGTGCCTGGCGCACCTACGTCCCCCGCGACGACTTCATCACCCAGCGCGGCGGCACCTACCTGCTCGACAGCGACGACACCCTGCTTTACAGCTACCAAGACCGCGGCATTTTGGGGTTCTCCGCCACCATGGCGCGCCCACTGGCGTTCCTCGATCCCTACCTCAACCCTTGAACGTCCCCACGCGGCCATGACCTCCCTTCTGCAGCATTGCGTTCTGGCCATCACCCTGGCCCTGTTTCATTTCGTCGGGCCGGTGCCCGCGGAGCTGGGGGTTCACAACGGAGCGCTTGCATCCTGCCCCTCACCGGCCCACTGCGCCCGCGCCGACTGGGCCGTAGCCGATCCCGACATCGCCCTGGCGGCCCTGGTGCCTGTGGTGCAGGCGATGCCCCGCACGGAGGTGGTGGAGCAGAGCAATGGCTACCTGCATGCCACCGCCAGCAGTGCCCTGTTCGGCTTTGTCGACGATCTGGAGCTGTATGCCGACAAGGCCCATGGCGTGTTGCAGGCCCGCTCGGTGTCACGCCTCGGCGATTCCGATCTGGGCGTGAACGGCGGCCGGCTCGCCAGCCTTCAACAGGCCCTGGCGGACGCCACCTGACACCATCTGGGAGGGCTCCCGCACCAGGGCTCAGCCCAATCCGGTGCGGCACACCGTGGCCCGCGAGCCCCTCTCCCCCGCTGTGATCGCGATGCCGGCCCGGATGCGCTCCTTGAGGCCACCCACATGGCTGATCACACCGATCATGCGGCCGCCATCGCGCAGGCGATCCAGTTCGTCCATGGCGAGTTGCAGGTTGTCGGGATCGAGCGTGCCGAAGCCCTCGTCGATGAACAGGGCATCGAGATGCACGCCTCCCGCATGGGCCTGCACCGTGTCGGCCACACCAAGGGCCAGGGCCAGGGAGGCCTGAAACGTCTCGCCGCCGGACAGGCTGCTCACCTCCCGCTCTTCGCCGGTGTAGGCATCGAGCACCCGCAGCCCCAGGCCGGCATGGCGACCGCCCCGGCCGCCTTCATCACTGAGCCGCAGCTGGTAGCGGCCTGAGGTCATCAGCTCCAGCCGCTGATTGGCATAGCGGCAGATCTCCGCCAGATAGGCCGACAGCACCCATCGCTGCAGGGAGATGAACGGTGCCGCCCGACCCGTGCAGCGATCGGCCACGGCGCTGAGCAGCCGCGCCCGCTCCTGGCTTGCCTGCAGGGCAACCGCCCCCTGCCGGTGCGCCGCAGCCAGCCGTTCGATCTCGGCCCGCGCCCCCCGGGCTTCGCTATGGCGCTCCACGGTTGCCGTACGGGCGGCATCGGCAACAGCCACCGCCTCCTGGGCCGCAGCGGTGTCGGGCCGCTGCTCCGGCAGCTCGCTCAGATCGGCGGAGGCCAGCACACTGGTTACGGCAATCAGGGCGTTGTCGTAGACGTCAATCCGCTCGACCAGCCGCTGGCGCCAGCTCGGCTCCTGCAAAGCGTTCTGCACGGCAGCGCCATCGGCAAACGCCGAGCCGACCAATTCTTGGGCCAGCCGCGCCACCGCCTGCTGGAGCCGCGCGTCAGCTCTGCTGCTGGCCTGGCAGCAGGCCGCCAGATCCTTCAAGGCCGCCTCCAGGGGCGCAACGCCAAGCAGCGCCACCTGGGGGTCGACCCCCTGCCCCAGCGTGCTGGCGATCTCAGCGTGGATGCTTTCGGCCCGGCGCAGGGCTTCTGCGGCCACCTGGCTCTGCAGGGCCTGCTGCGTGGCAGCCGCCTGGATGGCGGCCTGGAGGCTCTGCAGCTCCCGCTCGTGACCCACGATCGCCTGCTGCACGGTATCGACCTGGGCCGCCAGGGCCTTGGCAGCGTTGAGGGCCTCCTCGGCCTGCAGCGCCGCCCCACGGGCTGCCGCCGGATCGGCCGCCGCGGCACCGGCCTTCTGCTGCAGCCCCTTCAGCTCCCCCTGGGCCGTGGCCACGAGCGTCGCCGCTTCGCGGGCCGCCGTGGTGGCCGCGGTCAGGTCGCCTTCAGCGGCGCTGATCGCCGCGTCGGCCACGGCATCCTCCGAAGGCTGAGCCGGACTGGGGTGAAGGGTTGCGCCACACACGGGGCAGGGGGCATCGTCCACCAGCCCGCCGGCGAGCTGCGCCGCCATGCCGGCGATCTGGCGGCGGCGCAGCTCCAGCAGCAGGGCATGGGCCTGGTTGAGCGCGCCATCGGCACGGTTCTGGGCGGCGATGGCCTGGCTGTGCCGCGCTTGGGCTGCCGCCATGGCCGCGCTGGCATCGCTCTGCACTTGGGCCTCCTGGGCAGCCAGCTGCAAGCCATCGAGCCGATCACGGGCTGAGCAAGCCCGCTGGAGAGCCTCACTGGCGGCCTGCCACTGCTGCTGCCGCGCCTCCCGTTCGGCGTTGCTGCGGGCCTGGGTTGCTTCAGCGGAGGCGGCCCGTTGGCGGGCCTGCTCCGCGGCGCCCTGGGCCTCAGCGGCCTCCTGGGCCTGGCGCACCAGGGACGTCAACTCCACCCGGCGCGCCGCCAGGGCAGTGCGGGCGGCATCCAGAGCCTCCAGGGCCGGCAGCGCCCTCAGCTCGAGCTGCAACACAGCGGCAGGCAAGGCCTGGGCTGCGTCGCGGGCTCGCATGGCGCCGCCCAGCTGGGCCGCGATGCGTTGTTGCAGCTGCAGGCAGTCCGCCTGCGCCGCCTGCTGCGCCTCCACGCTCAGGCGCAGGGCCTCGGCCTGCTCGGCCAACCGCAGCCGTTGGCGGTAGTCGTCGACCACCGCCCGCTTGCCCTCCAGCTCCACAAGCGTGGCTTGGGCCGCCGCGCGCCGGTCCCAGCGATCGGCCAGCCTGTCCACCTCAGCTTTGGCTGTCTGAGCAGCATTCAGGGCTGCGGTGGCCTGCGCAAGACGTTGGGCCGTACCCGCCACCACCAGGGCGATCTGGTCCTGCAGGCGATCGAGATCAGGAGCGTCAGGCTCATCAAGCGCGGCGGGCTGGTCAGGCACGGCAGGGTGGTCAGGCGCGGCAGAGGGGTCAGGCAGTGGCGGCGAGGCGAACGGGCTCCAGGCCTGGGCAGCCTGGCGACGCAGCACCTCCTGGGCCCGGGTGCATTCCGCCAGATCCAGCCGTGCCACCTTGGCCTGATCCTCCAGCCAGAAGCCCGCCTGCTCAAAGGCCACCGTGTCGAACAGGGTTTTGAGCAGGGCCTCGCGCTCCTCGGCCTTGGCCCGCAACACCTCCGCGAATTGGCCCTGGGGCAGCAGGATCACCTGGCGGAACTGGGCGGCATTGAGACCCACCAGCTGCTCCACCTCGCGGCTCACCTCAGTGGTGCGGCTGACGATCGGCTCGGCGTCTGAACCGTTCAACCGGAACAGCACCGCCTGGGCGGCCTTTTCGGTGAACCCCTCGCCGCGGGTCTTGGGGGCGGTGTAGCCCGGAGAGCGTTCCACCCGGTAGCGGCCACCGCCGCAGGAGAACACCAAACTCACCCGCGGCACCGCCGCCGCATCGGCGTGGTCCGATTTCAACGCCTTGACGTTGCGATCCCCCGACACCTCGCCATACAGGGCATAACTGAGGGCGTCCAACAGGAAGGTTTTGCCGGCACCGGTGCTGCCGTGGATCAGAAACAGCCCCTCATCGCTGAGGGCATCGAAGTCGATCTCCGCAGGCTCGGCGTAGGGCCCGAACGCCTCCATCCGCAGCTGATGGGGTTTCACTGCTCCCCTCCCCGGGTGGAGGCCTCCAGCGCCTGACGCAACAGCTCAGCTTCAGGCGGGCCGGCGGGGCGCCCCTGCTGGTCGGCGAAAAACGCCATCGCCAACGCGAGGGGTGAGGTGGCTTGGCGCACCGTTTCGTGGCGCTCCGTGGCGGTGGAGCGCTGCAGCTCCGGGGGCCGATGCCGCAGCTCCGCCACATGGGGAAACCGCTGGCGCAGCCGGGCCATGGCCTGCAGTGGCAGCACCTCGTCGGTGAGGATCACCCGCAGCCAGGCATCAGCAGCAGCGGCGTGTTGGGGATCGCCGCAGAGGCACTCCAACGGCCCCTCGAGGGTGCGCAGCGGACGCCCCACCCCCAGCGGCACGATCTCGACGCTGGCCGTGCCGGCGGCATCGAGCTCAACGATCCGCACCGACTTGGTGTGATGCTGCTCCGAAAACGAATAGGGCAGCGGTGTGCCGGAGTAGGCCACGCGTGGGCCATCGAGCTGCTGGGACCCGTGCAGATGGCCCAGGGCCACGTAGTCGAAGCCGGCAAAGCTGTCGACGCTGACGCGATCCACATTGCCGATGCTGAGTTGCCGTTCTGATTCAGATGGCTCCCCACCCATCACAAAGGTGTGGGCCACCAGCACCGAGCGGTGCTGCGGCCGGGAGAGCAGATCACGGCGAATCCCATCGAGGGCCAGGCGTGTCACCTCCTGATGGCTGACCCGGGTGGAACCTGGAGACGATCCAGCCTCAACCGCCTCAGCCACAGCGACGAGCGATGGACCATCCACAGCCGGCTCCAGATAAGGCAGCGGGTAAATCGCCACAGGGGCGCCTCCCCGCTTGGGCGTGACCAGCACCGGCTCATGGGCCCGCCGCACATCCCCGCGAATGGTCACCCCGAAGGCCGAGAGCAACGGGTCGTAGATCGACACCCGCACATGGGAATCGTGGTTGCCGGCGATCGCCACCACGGCGGCACCGCTGCGGCTCAAGCGGGCCAGGGTGTCGTTGAACAGCAACACCGCCTCTGCTGGCGGGATGGCCCGGTCGTAGATGTCGCCAGCGATGAGCACCGCATCCACCTCCGCCTCGGCGGCCAACTCCACGATGCGATCCAGGGCGGCGGCCTGCTCCTGCAGGAGCGAAGCTCCATGAAACTGCCGTCCTAAGTGCCAGTCAGAGGTGTGGAGGAGGCGCATCAGCTCCGTAGAACGGCAAGTCTGGCGTGGTGAACGGTGTCCGGCAGGTAGGCAGTGTCCGGCAGGTGGCCGGTTTTCACCCAGATCGTGCAGCCCAGCTCGCTCCAAGGGCGATGGACGCTGCCGGGGGGATTGCGCAACCAGCTCCCAGCCGGATAGGTGCCGTGCTCATCCTGAAACACCCCCTCCAGCACAAAGATCTCCTCGCCGCCGCCATGGCGATGGGGCTGAAAGACCGTGCCGGGCGCCCAGCGCACCAGGGCCACATGTTCCGAGCCAAAGGCATGCAACGGCATCACCTCCAAACCGGGCACCAACCCCGGGAGCCAGGGCGCACTGAGGGTGTCGATGGCGAGGCGCTGTTGATCAGCCGAGTGCATCTGGTGCAGCTTCACCAGGAGCGTGCAGCCCTGCTCACTGAACGGCGAATGGCTGGAGCCGGCGGGGTTGCGCAGGTAGGTGCCGGCGGTGTAGTCCCCATGCTCATCTGAGAAGGTGCCATCCAGCACCAAGATCTCCTCGCCACCGCCATGGCTGTGGCGCTCAAAGTGACTCCCAGGCGCGTAACGCACAATCGATGTGGCCCGGGCCACTTCCCCGCCGACACGATCCAACAGGCGCCGCTCCACCCCGGCCATCGGCGAGGGCGTCCAGGCCAGGTTGGGGGTTTGGAGCACAGCGCGCTGGCTGAGGTCGGCGTGGAGGTTCATGGGCGGGTCAGGACGATCGCCGCAGCAGACGACCCACCTGGGCCGCCCAATCACGGGGGAGGTCGTTGGGGCGCAGCTTCACCTGAAACATCGACAGGGCCAGGGGTGCTCCACCCCGCATCAGGATGGCAGCCACATGCCAGATCACCGCTGCCGCAACGAGCAGCCAGGCCAACAGGTGAAGGCTGTAGACAAAATGATCGACCTGGCCGGTGCGAAGCCAGTTTTCATTCATCAACTTGCCGCTGCCCACGGCTAAGGCCAACGCCAGCAAGGCCGTGGCATTCGCCGCCTGGTGAAGGCGGGCCCGACCCAGAGTGAAGGCATAGAGGCCAAACAGCAGGGCCAGAGGCCAGAGGAACACCCCGAGCGTGCCGTGGAGATCAATCCAATCGCCGGCCGGCTGCCAGCTCAACCGCCCGAAGCGACCGTCGTGGTTGGAGTACACGATCAGTCCGCTCAGCCAGGCCAGGGGCACCAGCAGGGCCATGGCGCCATGCAACAGCCGCAGCAGCGAAGGTTGGTAAGCACGAACGATGCTCATACGACGAACCGTGCCCATACGCCGAACCCGGCAGGGGTTCAACAGTGATGCCGATCATCGCGCGGCCCTTGCAACAACCCGGCACGCCAGGGAAGGAAGCCTGCTACCTCTTCCCGTGCCAACCCTCTCTGCCTGACTCCCGTCGTCGCAGAGATCTCACCATGACGAAACTCCAGCCGAAAGCCCTAAATTCAACTCTCCACTAACAAGAGACTTGCATGGCAGCGGCAACGGCTCTCAAGATCGGCGAGGTGGCGAAGCGCTCCGGACTAACCGTCAAAACGATCCGCTTCTACTGCGATGAAGGGCTGGTCCATCCGACAGGGCGTAGCGACGGGGGCTATCGCCTATTCAACGACGCCATTTTTGCCGAGCTGACACTGATCCGCACCCTCAAGGCCATGGACATTCCCCTGCATGACGTGTTGCAGGTGCTGGCGTCGCGGCGCTCTGGTGTGTGCACCTGCTCCTCTCTGCAGGCCACGCTGCGAGCCAAGGCCGGTGAGATCGAGCAGAAGATTGTCGCCCTGCGCAGCCTCTACAACGAGCTCCACACCCTGCTGGATCAATGGAAAGATTGTGGCGGCCGAAAAAACTCAGACAATACCGGTTAAGCGCAAGAGTGAATCAGGCTTAAGACAGATTGATCGTCCGCTGCTGTCAACTCAAGGCAGCGGCTGGATCGGCATGCCGTGGCGCAGGCTCATCAGGTTGGATGTAATCACCCGGCGGCCTGGATCCAGTCCCTTGAAAACCGGGTAACGGTTGTTCTGAAGGGAACCCAGCTGCACAGGGGTCTGCAGGGCGACCGGGGTGGTGGGCGGTCGTTGGGCCAAAGGCTTGAGATCAACCGGGCCAGGGTTGCGACGCAGTTCGGCCAGAGTTCCCACCTGATACACAATGCGTTGAGCGCCCTGTTGAGTCACGGCCACAAAAGGCACAAACGGATGCTCACGGCTGTCTAAGACCAGGCGAATGCGGGTGCGCAGACCGGCGCGCAGCCGTAGGTCTGAGTTATTGAATGCCGCTTTCACCAGCAGCGATTGAGCGCCGCTGCTCACAACGGGATCGATGGAGCGCACGGGTGCCTCAGCCATGGGAGTGCCCGTGCTGGGGTCGAGCAGGATCACGGTCTGGCCGAGACGAACCCGATTGCTGTAGATGGCAGGCACCTCGATCCTGGCCAGCAGCTGACTGTTGCGAATGATCGAGGCGAAGGGGCTGCTGGCGGAGATCACATCCCCTGCCTTCACGCGCAGATCGCCAATGATGCCGCTGATCGGGGCCCGCAGATCCCGAAAGGCCAGGTCGGCCTCGCTGGCCACAAGCTGCTCACGCGAGGCGATGTAGGTCTGGCGGAATTCGTCGCGCTGGATTGCACTGGCGGCACCCTGCTTCACCAGATCGTCATAACGCTGCCAATTGAGAAGGTTGGTGGCCACCGCCGCCCGCAGACGGGCCACGTCGGCACTGGCCTGGGTCTGGTCGAGCACCACCAGCAATTGACCAGCACGCACCTGCTCACCCTGTCGAACGATGAGGCGTTCAATGCGCCCACCTGCCTGGGCCGCCAACTGCACCGCATCAAGCGCCTCCAGGGTGCTCGATGTGTTCACCACATCACTGAAGCGGCCAACCTCGACGGCCTGGGTTTCTACCGGCAGGGGCCCTCGCTCCCGCCCCTGGTCGGATCCACCAAGCCCGCAACCCGTGACAGGCACGCCCAGAATCATGGCAAGACCCACCTTGAACAAAGGACGCCGGAGTATCGGCAGGCCGCAGGGCTGGATAGCCATCGGCAACAAACCCCGGGGACGGATCACGAGCATCCTTACAGAGAGTCCACCGCCCTTGACTGAATCTATCGCGTCACCACTTTTCTGTTGGAACTAGATCACTGTGCCATCGGCAAGCGTGGCATTCTTCTCAATCACGACAATACCGTTGCGGATTGTAAATCCAAGATCATGGCGATCAGCCTCTTCGACGCGATCCTTGTTAATCACCTGCACATTGGTGCCAATGCGCACATTCTTATCTAGAATCGCTCTCTTTACCACTGAACCTGCTCCAATCCCAAGGGGTATCCCACCGCGTGAACGCACCTGGCCACGCTCAGCCTCCGACTCATACCCATCAGCGCCCATCACCAGGGCGTCTTCGAGCACAACTCCCTCCTCAACTCGCAAGCGTAAGCCAAGCACACAGTGTTCAATGACACAGCGATCGAGGATGCAGCCTTCGCTGAGGACAGAACGGCGAATGTGGGATTGGTGGATTTGACTGGGCGGCAAATAACGTGAACGGGTATAAATCGGAGCGCGCTCATCATAAAAGCTAAAGGCTGGCTGCTCATCCGTCAAAGCAAGATTCGCATCAAAGAAGGATTGAATCGTACCGATATCTTCCCAGTAACCATCAAAGAGATAGCTCTGCAGCATGAGGCCGCTCTCCAGAGCTGCCGGAATGATCTCCTGGCCAAAGTCCGTTGCTTGCTGGTGAGTGGCCAGAAGACTGAACAGAGTGTCTCGCTGAAAGACATAAATGCCCATCGAGGCCAGAAATGGGCGCCGCTGTGCCTCGCCTGCGGACAAGCCCAGTGCCTGGGTGTCCACCCGCATGGATTCGAGAGCTGCACCCCTGGGCTTTTCACGGAACTCCTTGATTCGTCCGGATGCATCCGTGCGCATCAAGCCAAAACCTTCGGCTGCCGACCCATCAACAGGTAAAGCACCAACAGTCAGTGCTGCCCCACTCGCCCGATGGGCTGCAACAAAGGCTGCATAATCCATCCGATAGAGCTGGTCCCCCGAGAGGATCAGCACCTGATCCACGTCCCAGGCTTCGAAGAGTTCTCGGTACTGACGGACAGCGTCAGCAGTCCCCTTGAACCAGCTTGGGCTGTCGGGAGTCTGCTGAGCCGCCAGAACCTCCACAAAACCACCGCCGAAGCCGAAAGAGAGGTTGTAAGTAAGACTGAGGTGGCGGTTGAGTGACTGACTATTGAACTGGGTCAGCGCGTAAATCTTGTTGATCCCAGAGTTGATGCAGTTGCTGATTGGGATATCAATCAGGCGGTATTTACCGCCAAGCGGCACTGCAGGCTTGGCGCGAGTCAGGGTGAGGGGCTGCAGGCGCGTGCCCGCACCACCCCCGAGAATGATCGCCAGTACGCGCTTCAAGAGTTGGAATCTCTTTGGAGGAGGAAATAGAGGTGCTCAGGGTTCTTATACTGCCGTGGCAAGCTTTGATGCAGGCATTCCAAACGATGCCAGCAGACGCTTCGTCGGATCTGGTGAATCGTTTTTTCTTCTAAAACCAATATACGCATAGCCTTGCAATAGAGCGCGTAATTAGCTTCGAGCTCACCGATCGTGAGAGAGGTTGTGAAAGTTGCTTGGCTCATTGCAGCAACGCTTGGGCGACGTAAATAATCGCTTGGCCACCCGGTGGTGCGCTGCCCCCGGATGGGGGTAATTCGGTGACAGGATCTGCAAGGGATCGTGAAGCCAGAGCTAGCTGAAGCCTCTTGGTTGCGCCTGCACCAATCAAGGGGGCAGGTCAGCGTTTCCCAGAGGTCGCGCCTAGCCAAAAAGCAGTTGAGCCACGGGCGGCTCAGTCGTCATAGACGCGGCAGTTGATGTCAGAAGGATTGAGGTCGCAGAACACTTCAAACGGCGAAGGAGCCTCAGCTTCTTCAGGATGACGCTGCTGGAATTCCTCGAGCTCCTTGATCTGCTGCTCGATCTTGCGCGCCGTTGATTTTTCGTCCTTGGCGAGGGCTTCTGCCAGGGCGTTGCGGTAGGTCTGGAGCTGGTCTCCAATGGTGGCCATGGAACATGCCCCGATAGGGCCAGGATTGGCAGCGCGAATTTAGCCCTATCGGCTCACCAACGGCGCCGAACGTGAAACGGTGAAAGGGGGCGGCATTCCTCCGGTGCCCCTCCAGCGCAGTGGATTGTGCATCCATCGACAGAACGATGAACAACCCTGAAATCCAGGTAATTCCTCTCACTTTTTGCGGTTGGCTTCGCCTACGGCGTCCGCTCCTGCAAGGTGGTGCCGTTCTGGGAAACCCTTCCATGGCTGATGCTCCCTATCTCGTGGCCCTGGCTCTGGTTGAGATTTCAGGCAAGAGGGCCTTGCCACTCACCGGTAAATCCCAGCCAGCAGCGGCCGCTGAAGCTTCTGACCCAGGTGACAGTGGTCACACCCTGGCCTTGGAACTGCTCCTGCGCCTCTGGCAGCGAAGCGACGACGGGGCTCTGCAACGGGCTGCCGAAGAGCAGAGCCTGCTATTGCTCGAACTGCCATTGGACGTGATGAGCGAACAGCTGCCCCTGCTCAAGGCGAACTGGATCTCTGGTGGCGAAACCGAAGCCTTGCTTGGCAGCCTTCGGAACCTGGTGATCCGGGGCTGGCGGATCTCCATTGCCAAGTACGAACCGGTCAGCTTCATCGCCTGGAGCTGATCCACAGGCAGCAATCCCCCCGGATGGGGACTGGCGCAGATCAAGCCCTGCGACCCAGGATCGAATCGCGACGATGAGGGACGAGCTTCGCTGTCGCCATCCAAGAGGGCCCACCTTCAGCCGAAATCTGGAGGTCGGAACCCTTTTTCCTGTTGAGCCCTACACCAACCATTGCTATGGCGAACTACAAGGTCACGCTGGTCAACGCCAACGAAGGGCTGAATCGCACGATCGAGTGCGCCGACGATCAATCCATCTTCGATGCGGCTGCCGATCAGTCCATCGACCTGCCCATCTCTTGTCGCGCCGGCTCCTGTTCCTCCTGCGCTGGCAAATTGATCAGTGGCACGGTGAACCAAGAGGATCAGGCCTTCCTCGATGAGGACCAGATTGCCGCCGGTTTCGTGCTGACCTGCGTGGCGATCCCCACCTCGGACTGCACGGTCGAAACCCATGCCGAAGAGGCGCTTTATTGAATTTCAAGCCGGTTATTTGACGACAATTAGGTAGGCGGGTCGCGCCAACTACATAGGCGGGTCTCAGGACGCGACAACAGGGCTCCGATCACGGTCTGGAGCTCCAGCGATGCCCGCCCCTCTGTCGTTGCGTATCAAGG
>NZ_JAGQCX010000018.1:0-31750 GCF_024346415.1 Cyanobium sp. Aljojuca 7D2 | reverse complement strand
CGCTGCAACGGTTTTCAATCGATCCGTGCTGGTCTGATGGCTGTGGCACACGACATCAGCCGAATGCTCGACTGGGTTGGCATCAGCCTTGCGGAAACGGGATGAATGGACTTTCAGTCAGCCCTGGCCGCGGCTCAAGATGAATTTGACTATGCGTGATTTGGCTAGGGTCTTCCTGGTCTGCCCTGATAGGCCAGAATGCCTTCGAGCACGGATGAAATTCTGAAGGATCCAGGCACTTTTTTCTCGGTTGACCAGGGCAGCGGCCAAGCGGGATTTCGCCGGCGCCCAAGGCGACGCGAGTTGCGTTGCCCAGCCCACCCCGAACAACAGTTGGGCGGCACTGGCAGAAAGTATTACTTGCATCTGCTGACCTCAGAAGAGCTGAAGCAGCGGGGCATGCCTGGCAAGACCGCTCGGCTGGTGATTCAGGCCCATCCAGTGTTGGTGCTCAACAACGAATGGCTGGAAGAGCTCTTTTGCCCTGATTGCGGCACCAGCCGTTGGTGCCACATCACCCGGCATAGCAGGCACGAGCACCGCGTCCGTTGGGCACCGCGGGAGCTGTGGCAGCAGGTGGCTCATGTGGATCCGGTGGTGAGCAATCCGAGTGTGAGCGAGTTCAGCCGCCGGGAGGCCCGCCGTCACCAGCGCAAACGGGCTGATGGTGCCGCTGTGTTTGATTCCGATCTGATGAACAGAAGACCGTGATCAAGCCTTGACGGTTAAACCCAAGCAAGGCCGCAAGCCGCAGCATCCTTCAGCCCTGGACAACCTCCACCGGGTTTGTCGCCCTGGACCGCCCGCTATCCCCGCCCCGCAGCCACTCGGGCACCAACTGCTCCAGCACGTCGAGGGCGCCGGCGGCGTCCAGACTGTGAATTGCGCTTTCGGCGTCGATCTGTTCACGAAACCGGGGCAACCCCAGGCTGGCGGACGATCAGGAGCCAATGCGGGTCAGCCTTGATGCCCTCCGAGTTTGGCTTCCCTTGGCAGGCCCTGCCTCGAATGGTTGGCTTATTCCAGTGCTGGCCTCATTCCCAGGGCGGCCGCAGCTTTCAACATCTGCCCGTCGAAGCTGGCCAGCTGGGTGCAGCGACTGTGCAGCGCCGCCGCCAGATGCAGCGAATCACCGGCACGGAGGCTGATGGCTGGATCCTGAAGCAGCTCGGCTGCCTGAGGGAAGCGATCGCGTTTGAGCGAGCGCAGTTCAACACCGCTCTGCAGCAGGCGCTCGAACTGCTCCCCAGCCGCCTGGCTGATCTCAGGGCTGAGACCGTGATGGCGCTGCTTGATACCCAGAGCGCTGTGGGTCTCGGTGATCAGCCAATCGCTGCTGATCAGAGGTTCGCGGCACTGCGCAAACCAGTCGAGAGCCTGCGGGCTGCGATCTTCTGGCGTCACGGGAGTGATCAACGACGGGTGGCGCTCTCGTCCATGGGGGAGGGTCGGAGCGCCCCCACACTCAGCCCACCACAGCGTGAGGTGCAGATCATGTGGTGCTTGCCCTCGCTGCCGCGCTGTGCCGCACCAACGGGGGAACTCCTGCTCAAAGGCGGGCTCAGACCTGGGAGTTGTTTTGCAACAGGCGCACCAACATGCGGCGCTGGTGGTCTTGACCACCAAAGAACATGGCCAGCACCTGGATTTGCCGCTGCTCAGCGCGTGGACGAAACCAATAGACGGCACGATCCAGAACCAGATGGCGAAGGCCAGGCAGGAGATCATCGTGTGATTCTCCACGAAGGGGAGCTGTGGCCAACCGTTCGGCCGCGGTGATGATCGCCTCGATGCGCACCTGTGCGTGCCGATTGGACTCCGCCAGTGGTTCTCCAAAGCCGCAGTAGGCCTGTGTCAGATACTCGGTGATCAGCACCAGATCGTTGATCGCTTCTGCGGCGAAGACCACCGTCCACGGAGCCTCGCTCATCGGGGCTGCGACGCCAACCTGGCCCGCAGTTGATCGGCAGAGATGAAGGACCCATTGGCGCGCTGCTGCAGCAAGGCCTGCAGTGCGGCTCGATCGGCTTGGGCATCAGCATCCTGCTGCCGCAGCAGGTCAAGGCCTTGCTGCAGCACAGCACTCACTGATGGGAAGCGACCAGCGTCCACCAACGCTTTGGCAAAAGCATGCTGATCTTCGCGGAGAGACACTGAACTCTTGATGACCACTGGAGCACCATCCACACGTCGTCCCAAGTGTGACTGAGTAGCACCACTCGGTCAAGAGCCCGCGCCAGGCGCCCCATTGCTGCGGGAGCTGGAGGGCGATCAAACCAGCCGCAGCTGCCACATCCGCGGCCGGAAAGCCGTTTTGGCAGCACCCCCTACACCCCACAATCCGCCCGTTTGCGCGCAACGATCTGGGGCACAACCCAGGCGCCGGTGCTGCCGGTGGCCCGCCAGAGGGTGAGGCGCAGGGCGTCGCGGAGGAGCTTGCGGTGTTCGCTGGGGAGCAGGAGCCTGGCGGTGCTGGAGCCAATTTGCCAAAGCCGTGATCTGGGTAACTGTGTCGTAGCCCTGTAGCAATTCAGGCATGGGCTGCGGTGGTGGCGAAGCGCGGGGGCAGCGAATCAGCAGGTGCGCTGGCTCCAGCGACCGGCCCGGACGGGGATGCTCTTGCAGCACTTGCTGCCGGAAGTGCTTGGCCTGCTCGAGACGCGCCGATCCGCCATCAAGCACCACGATCAGATCTGCGGGGCGGCCAGAGCCCATGCCCTGTGGGGTGTGGAACACCATCCAAGGCCCAATGGCCAAGGCCAGAACACCTCTAAGAGGGAGCGCATGCAACAACACAACAGGGGATATCTCAAGCCGGGACAGTCCTGATCGATAGAGAACAATGCAAGGAGATCACGGCTGCCGTGGAGAATTCAGCCTGCTGAGAAAAGACAACCTCCATCAAGGCTCAACCAATACAGAGGAATGGTTGCTGTATTTCTGCTCGAGCCTCTGAAACACAGTTTCGGCGCTCTGCCCAGCGCCGCTTCATGATGCTGCTCCTCATGCTCGAGGAGTAGCAGGGTATCGCGCACAACCTCGCTGGCACGTGCGTAGCGGCCACCACTGATCTGATCCTTGATGAACTGCTCGAAATGGGAACCAACGACGTAACTGGAAGGCATCACCGCCCGGGGATAACCAAATCGACGCTATTAATGTTTGATAGCCGCGGCAGGACAAGAAAGCTCAAGCCACTCCCCCGTACTCTTCCAGCAGTGAGATTACGTCTCGGACTCGCCTGGCATTGCGTTCGGAGGGGTCGAGCTGGTGTCGGAGCTGGACAAGATTGCACTGAGCTTGCTGCTGAGCTCGTCGAGCCGCTCGTCTTCTTTCTCGAGTCGTTTCAGCCTCTGCTCGATCGCGTAGCGCTCCACGTCGACGTCGATCGTTGGATGCCAATTGAGCTTCTGCAAGAGCCGTCGCCACGGCGGCAGCGATGCAAGGAATACCTGCTTGCTGCGGTAGGTCGACGGAAGCGGCTCCCAGGAGGTCGACATGGGCGTAATTGGTAAAAAGCGTGATTAGGGCGAGGAGCAGGGCGGCGAAAACCGTGATCCAGCCTTGACGGTCAAATCCAAGCAACACCGTAGCCAGCCCAAACCTTGAGCACAGTTTAGAACGTCTGTACTAACAAGGGCATCCGTGGAAGCACGGATCGAGTCGATGGCCAGACCTGAATTACCGCGTCCTCCTCTCTGGCGATCAACCGAGCCATTCCTGCGGAAGGTTAGCGATGGCACGAAACTCAGGATCCTTGTGCAGCAGGGTGGCGCCCACCTGCTGCGCGGCCGGCGCGATCCAGGCAGCAGCCAACGAGAGGGAATGACGGGCCTTGATGCTGGCGGCTTGCTCGAGCAGCGGCTCTGAGGCGTCCACCCATTGCAGCGGCAGGGCCTTGAGTTGCTCATAGGCCAGGCGGCCGGCGCGCTCGTCTTCGTCTTTCCAGACGCGGTAAAGCACCTCGATCCGGCTGAGAAAGCAGGCGTTGCAGCGCCCTGGTTGCTCAAGCGCTTCTTCAACCCGTGCGGCACCGGGTTCGTCGTCGCGCAGGGTGAGCAGCGCCGATGTGTCGAGCAGGAGTAGCGATCCCATCTGGCACTCAAGTCAGCTAGCAGGACATCAGTGGCCAGCCGCCTGCTCGGCCTGCCGCTCGGCTTCGCGATCAGCAAGCAAGCGCTGGCTGGAGCTACCACGCCGGCCCATGCCGCGAAAGGCTTTGACCGGCGAGAGATCCACCGGCACCACCCGGATGGAGCCATCGGCTTCAACGATCCATTCCAACCGCTGGGATGGTCCAAGGGAGAAGCGCGCCCGAATCGGAGCAGGGATCACGGTTTGCCCCCGGGCGGTGATGGTGCTGCGCATGGCCTACAGCAGCCGCATGAATTACCGAACATTAGCCGGGATCATTCACGGGATGGGTGGCATCGCGCAGGCTGAGGCGAGCAGGGAAACTGCCACGTTCCCCAAGCTCACAGCAAGGTCATCAGCTCATCACGGGAGAGCTTCACCTGGCGCAGGATGCTGTTCAACAATCCAGGTCCAATCGCTTCCCCTGCGTGCATCGGCAGCACCGTGGTTCTTCCATCGGGATGCCGAAGAAAGAAATGGCTACCCCTCACACGCAGAGTTTCAAAGCCCAGTTGCTGCAGAACCTTCAGAAGTCGCTTGCCGGTAATGGCAGGGATTTTGCTCACGCCTCAACGCACACGCGCTGCACGCCAACAAAATCCAGCTCTCCTGCTGGTTCGCCTTCCACATCGAGATAAAGCTCAATCGCTTCGCGAACACGTTCCATCAACTGATCCAGTGAGCGCGCCTGGGTGTGACAACCCGGCAGGCTGGGTACGGTTGCCACGAAGTACCCCTCCGCGTCACGCTCAACAAGAACGTTGAACTGTCGTGTCATGACCAAAGCTGGTGGTGTATTCAGGCTAGGGCCGCAGGCTTCCTTCAGGAGTGATCAAAAGGAGCGGGGCAACCCCCTATCAACTTTGCCCGCGCGTGCCTGGGGGATGGCAGCGCCACAGCCACAACGCCAAAGCACCGGTTTATGCGCATAAAAGCATTCTCGAGGCCGCAAAAAGCAAGCAACTGAGCTCACTCCTCACTGCAGACCGCCAACGGGATGGCCCTTGTCACCTGTCTGCATTTTGTACAAGCTGTACACAATCCAGAGCCTTGGGGTTGCCGGCATCTCCACCCCGCTGCCACTCGGGCACCAGCTGCTCCAGCTGCGCCAGGGCGGCCTCTACATCCTGGCGGGTGATGGCCGCTTGCAGGGCATCGAGCTGGGGCCAGAGCTCTGCGGGGGGGATGGACCGTTCGCGGGCTCGGTAGATCAGGGGGTGGGCGGTGGCTTCTGATTCGGCATCAATCAGCAGCTCTTCGTAGAGCTTCTCGCCGGGGCGCAGGCCGGTGCACAGGATCTCGATGTCGCCATCGGGATGGGTGGCATCGCGCAGGCTGAGGCCGCTGAGGCGCACCATCTGCTCAGCCAAATCTTTAATGCGCACCGGGTCACCCATATCCAGCAGAAACACATCGCCGCCTTCCGCCAGCACAGCGGCCTGGAGCACCAGCTGGGCGGCCTCTGGGATGGTCATGAAGTAGCGGATGATCTCCGGGTGGGTGAGAGTGATCGGCCCGCCGGCAGCGATCTGGCGGCGGAACAAGGGCACCACAGACCCAGAGGAGCCCAAGACATTGCCAAAGCGCACCATGGCCAGCCGGGTGCCGGGGCGACGGCCGCCATTAAGCGCGGACGCTGCGATTTCATGGGCACTGGCCTGCACTACCAGCTCGGCCAGGCGTTTGGAGGCACCCATCACGTTGGTGGGGCGCACGGCCTTATCGGTGGAAATCAGCACCAGCTGCTGCAGGCCCAAGCGCTGGGCCACACCACACAGAACGCGGGTGGAGAGCACGTTGTTTTCCAGGCCCTGGAGTGGATTGGCCTCCACCAGGGGCACGTGCTTGTAGGCAGCCGCGTGGAACACCACCTGCACGCCGTAATCGGCCAGCACCCGCTCCACTAGAGCCGCATCGGCGGCGCTGCCAAGCACGGCCGTGAGCTGGGTGGTGGGCGGAAGCAGGGGCTGGAGCTCCTGCTGGATGGCATAGAGGCTGGGTTCGCTGCGCTCAAGCAGCACCAAGTGACGGGGCGCCAACCGCAGGATCTGGCGGCAGAGCTCGGCGCCGATGGAACCGCCTGCGCCGGTGACGCAAACACAGCTGGCGGTGATGCCGGGGCCCAGCAACCCGAGATCAGGGGGCACGGCATCGCGGCCGAGCAGCTCTTCGATGGCCACGGGGCGCAGGGCATCGATGCGGGTGCGACCTGAGGTGATCTCCTCCACCGAGGGCACCTGGAGCAGCGGCAGGCCGAGCTCCTGAACCTCATCCACGATGCGGCGTCGACGGCTGCGGCTGAGCGATGGAATCGCCAACAACACCTGATCGAGCTCACTGGCCCGCTGGCGCAACACCTGAGGCGGATGAATGGGGGTGCCGTTGATGGTGCGGCGCCAGAGCTGGGGATCGCCGTCGAGAAAGAGTTCCACGCTGTAGGTGCCGGCCAAGCGCAGGGCAGCAGCCAGCTGCACTCCTGCGGCACCGGCGCCATAAATGGCCACGCGGCTGACTCCTCTAAGAGGCTTGCTCTGGAGGCTGAGCAGACCATCGCGCAGGGCAAAGCGCACGGCACCGGTGAACACCGTGAGCAGGATCCAGAGCAGGATCCAGCTGCTGCGGGGTGGCAGCGGCAGCCGCGCCATCAGGCCGGTGAGGGCCAGCAGCACCACCAGCAGGCCATTGCGGCCGGCGATGCGATAGAAGGCCAGGCTGCCCACATAGCGGGTGAGGCCTTTGTATTGGCCGGTGAGGGCATAGAGCGGCAGGCCGATCATCAGGGCCGCGGGCAGCAGCCAGAGGCTGGCGGCGAAGGTGGCTGTGAAGGGATGGGCCAGGCGCAGCCAGAAGCTGAGCCACACCGCCAGCGGGATCAGCAGGGCATCGGTGGCGATCAGCAGCAGCCGGCGGCTGAGAGGCGCCAACTGCAGCAACTTGAAGTGGAACGATCGAATAGCCATAAAAAAAGCCCCTGCCGCGATCGCGACAGGGGCTCAGGAGAACGGGTGGACGCGAAGGCGGTCAGGCAGTCGACCCGCCAGCGAGATCAGCGAGCTCGGTAGCAATCAGCTGTAGGAATCTCCTGTGGAGGGGGGTGGGGTCGAGCCAGACAAGTGCTCCCGCTCGAAGCGCTCGAGCCTGGAGTTGGCTTGCTCGAGCCGCGCGATCTCGCTCTCGAGCTGTTTCATCCGCTTCTCGTGCTCGATCTTCCTGTTCTCGTACTCGATCTTCCTGCGCTCGAATTCGATCTCGCGAATCTCGTATTCGACGACGGGATGCCAATTGAGCCTCGACAACCAGCGTCGCCAGCGAGGCAGCGAGGACAGAAACTCCGATTTGCTTATTGAGCTGGAGGGTTGGGCCCCAAAAGAAGTCGACATGGTCATAACCCGTGAAAAGTGTGATCAGGGCGAGCAGAAGGCCAGCAATGAGCGTGATCGCGCCCTGTAGGTCAAATCCCAAAACCACCGTAGCCAGCCCAAACCCTGAACACAGAATAGTACAAATAGACTAGCAGGGCATCCGTGGAATCACGGGTGGCCCGCCCCGCGGCCTGAAGCCCTACACCCCGCAATCTGCCCGTTTGCGTGCCAGCGCATCAGGAACCAGCCAGGCGCCGGTGCTCCCAGTGGCCCGCCAAAGGGTGAGGCGCAGGGCATCCCGAAGAAGCTTGCGGCGTTCAGCGGAGCTGGGGGTAGGCCAATCGGCCGTGCCAACGCGAATGCCCTGGCTGCCAAGGGCAATACGGGCGAGGATCAATGCGCGGGCGGTGTGATCGGGATCGGTGGCAATCCACACCATGGCACTGCGGGGAAAGGGCTGGTGGCGCAACCAGTGGGCGAGGGCGGTGATCTGGGTGGCGGTGTCGAAGCCCTGGAGCAGTTCGGGGGTGGGCTGGGGCGGGAGCGTACCTCTTGGGCAGCGGATTAGCAGGCGGCGAGGCGGCTGAGACAGCGCTTGGCCAATGCGATCGGCTGCGGCAAAGCGACCTGAGCCACCATCCAGCACCACCACCAGATCGCTACCGGCACCAGACGTCGGAACCGGAGTAACAAGCGGGACAATCAAGGGCCAGGCCAGCCACAACCCTGCAGCCGAAGATCCAAGCAACAGAGCAACCAACACCTGGCGACGCTTCTGGCCAAGCAGCACTACCGGGAACCTCGCTTCACCACGGTTCGCACCACCTCCGCGTAACTGGCCATTTGCTCAGGGGTGATGGTGGGATGCACTAAAAACATCAAGCTGGTTTCACCAAGTAAGCGGGCAACGGGTAGCCGCTCGGCTGGAGCCAGGCCCTTCAGGCCCTTGGCAATGGTCAGAAACGCTGCTTAGCAGCTCAGTTCTCTAGAAACGTCTCCACACTGATACCCGCTTGGCGCAGGATGGCGCGAAGGGTTCCCTCGGGCATGTCACCAGGGTGGTTCGGAATCGTGGTGTAGCGATTGCCGGAACGTTGGTACCAGATCTCGTGGGAACCAGCTGCTTGGCGGTCAAACGCAAAGCCGAAGAGCTTCAAACGCTTGGTGACATCGCGGTAGCGATAACCAGACAGACGACCCACTACGCGCTCAGGACAACGGGAAGCTCAAAGGACTGCGCGAGGGGAGCAGAAGCTTCAAGTTCACCCCGATCAAGCCGCGCTTCGTGAAGCTTTTTGGCTACATCACGGGCAATCTCGAGGGTCTCCGTCACGGTGCGCCCCTGGGCGACCAGACCAGGAATGCTTCCACAGGTGGCCAGGTAGCCACCCTCAGGCAGCCGCTCCAAATGAAAGTTGACGAGCCATTCAGCCACGATGGAGGTCTCGGAGGGGCATTTCAATTTAGGAAGACAATTGTTCCAGGTAGCTGGCGGCGAGGAGCAGGGCGGCGAAAACCGTGATCCAGCCTTGACGGTCAAATCCCAAAACCACCGTAGCCAGCCCAAACCCTGAACACAGGATAGTACAAAGAAACTAGCAAGGCATCCGTGAAATCACGGGTTACCGCCGCCGGCACCACACCTAAACCCCAAAATCCACCCGTTTGCGGGCAACAACCTGGGGCACAAGCCAGGCGCCGGTGCTCCCAGTGGCGCGCCAAAGGGTGAGGCGCGGGACATCCCGGAGAAGCTTGCGGCGTTCAGCGGAGCTGGGGGTAGGCAAATCGGCCGGGCCAACGCGAATACCCTGAGTGCCGAGGGCAATGCGGGCGAGGACTACGGCGCGGGCGGTGTGATCAGGATCGGTGGCAATCCACACCCGAGAACTGCAGGGCGAGGGCTGGTGGCGCAACCAGTGGGCGAGGGCGGTGATCTGGGGGCGGTGTCGAAGCCCAGTAGCAGTTCGGGGGTGGGCTGGGGTGGCGGCTTACCCGTGGGGCAGCGGATTAGCAGGCGCCGGGGGGAAAGCCGTGCTGACAGAACCCCTCCAACACCCCATCCGCCCGTTTGCAGGCAACACCTGAGGCACCAGCCAGGCGCCGGTGCTGCTCAGCTGAATTCGCCGTATTCGAGCAGGAAGCTGATCAGCCCTCGGAGTTGTTGGGTGTGTTCTGGGGTGGGGGCGAGCTGGTGCTGGAGCTGAACAAGAGCGCATCGATTTTGAAATTGAGCTCGTCGAGCCGCTCGGTCTCGCTCTTGAGCTGCCTCATCCGCTGCTCGTGCGCGATCTTCCTTTGCTCGTCGTCTTTCCTCAGCTGCGCGTCCTCGCTCCTCAGCTGCTTCATCCTCTGCTCGTGCGCGATCTTCCGCTTCTCGAACTCGATCTCTCTGCGATCGAACTCGATCTCTCTCAGCTCGTAGTCGACAACGGGTCGCCAGTTGAGCATCGCCAAGCAGCGGCGGAACCAAGGCAACGAGGAGTAGTACTCCGACTTGCTGATTGAGGGCGACGGCGCCGATGAAGGGGATGTGGACATGGCTGTACGACGTGAAAAGCGTGATCAGCGCGAGTAGGCCGCCCAGGAGCAGGGTGATCCAACCCTGGATGTCGAACACCAAAACCCTACCCACGCCGAACCCTCGCCGCTCAGCACATAGTACGCCTGTACCAACCGACAGCACCAGGTCCTGCTCCAGGAGCGAGCCGAAAGAGTCGCTAACAGACGGTGGTGCTTGCGCTCGGGACCGCAAACGCTGCCAGCCAGAACCAAAAGCTCGGGCCACCTGCAGCTGAAAACTCCCTACGCCATCAGCGCCCTCACGACCTGCAGCCGGAACAACTTGCGAGCGGCTTTCACAAGGCCGCCGGCCTCAACCACCACAGTCACCACACCCGCGGCCTGAAAGCCGTGTTGGCATCTGGAGCTGACCTACCGGCAGGCCTGCAACACAACCGTCCGCACAGCCTCCGCGTAGCCGGCCATCTGCTCAGGAGTGATGGTGGGATGCACCAGGAACATCAAGCTGGTGTCACCCAGCTCACGGGCCACGGGCAACCGCTCAGCAGGCGCCAGACCAGCCTCCTGAAAACAACGCTCCAGGTAGATCTCGCTGCAGCTGCCAGAGAGGGCGGGATAGCCGAGGGCGGCGATCTCACTGAGGATGCGATCGCGGCTCCAGCCTTCGGCCAGCGCTTCTGGCTTCACGAAGGCATAGAACTTGTACCAGGCGTGGGTGGTGCCCTCCGGCGGCAGGGGCACACGCACAGCAGTGCAATCGGCAAGCGCTTCAGCCAGCTCCAGGGCGTTGCGGGTGCGGACGGCGGTCCACTCGGGCAGGCGCTGGAGCTGGATGCGGCCGATGGCGCCCTGCAGTTCGGTGAGGCGGAAGTTGGAGTCGTAGCCGCAGGCCCGCGAAGCAGTAGCGCTCGTGCAGCCAGCGGAAGCCGGGCGGATGCTCGCGGCCGAAGACCGCCTGATGGGTTTTGCCGTGGTCTTTGAAGGCCCACATGGCATCCCAGAGGTCGGCGCGATGGGTGGATACCATGCCACCTTCACCGGCTGTGGTGAGGATCTTGTCTTGGCAGAGGCTCCAGGCAGCCACATCGCCAATGCCACTGGGCCGGCGGTCAAAGCGAAAGCTCGCTGTGCGATCCCAGACGGACCAGCCGAACCACCTCAGCGCCCTGGAGCTGATAGATCAGCACCAAATCCGGGAAGACATGACAGTCGCGATATCCCTTCCAATTGGCTCTGAGCTGATGGTCGCGAAACCTGATTGGTAGAGGCTGATCGGCCAGAAGAAGCGCGATCACACCTTTGAGGCGGGCATCCAGCTCGGAGCCATAGACACTTTTGGAATATTTTTTATAGTCTTTTTTGAACTGTGTTGAGCGTTCAATCGTCCGCATGTAGGTCGGCGAACAACTGTTCAATGTTCTCTGCGGTCACTCCTCGCCCCTCGGTCAGCTCTTGCATGGCTTCAAGGGTGCCAGCATTTGGGCCCAGAAGATCGAGAAGGCTGAATTGGCCCCCTGCCAAAGCGTGATAAACCTGGTTCACGAAGACCTGTTCGGACAGTCCAGAAGCAGTTAGCTGTCGCAGCACATTGGCGCGAATGTCGCTGTCGAGACCATTGAGGTCGATCGTTGCTGGTGTCATACCGAAACCTCCTTGATGCCACATTAATGCCGTTGAGGGTTCAACAGCCGCGCCGGCGGGCCTGGCACCGTCACGCGCGATTTCAAGGGTCTCGGCGAGGTTGCGTCCCTGAGCGGCAGGCCCGCCACACCATGAGCCGCAGCGCTACGCATCAAGCGGTGCTGGCCCTCGCAGCCGCAAGCGCACCCCGCCGGGACAAGGGCCTGGTGCCACCCGCAGCTGAAAACTCCCAACCCCAACAGCGTCCTCACGACCTGCAGCCGGAACAACGCTCAAGCGGCTTTCACGGGGCCGGAAGCCGCGTTGGCACCACCCCCCTACAGCCCACAGGCCGCGCGCTTGCGGGCCAGCAGCACGGCGCGGGCGGTGTGATCGGGGTGGCGGTGTCCAAGCCCCGCAGCAGTTCGGGCAGCGGCGTTATGAGCTGTGCTGCGGTCAAGCGAAAGTATGTTTTCAGCGATCAAAGCTCGTCGAGAAAAACTCCAGACAACGGCTAGCAAAGATGGGTGCCTGGCGGCTGAGGATCTGCAGCAGTACCTGGACTGTGCGGGCAGGGTTGCGCTGTCGCGCGGCAATGGTGTTCAGGCAGCCATGAATGGTCACGGGGGCGAGATCCAACAGGTTGCAAAGGAATTGGTCAGGAGACACAGCCTCGATTCCGAGAGGACTGAGAACCTCTGCAGGAAAGTGCCGAACATTGAGGGTCACGATCACCTCGGTCTTGGCTGCAATGGCTGCCGCCAAGACGTGGCGATCACCAGGATCACATCCCAACTGCTCAGCCAAGCCCGCAGGTGGCTCCACCGACGCCTCGGGAAAAGCCTGTGCCATCACCGCACAAAACCGGCATGCCTGCTCAGGTGTGGTGCGCTGATCATCTAGAAGATTGCGAACAGTGTCCTCGAGGATCTGCGGCGACCAGTGCACGCGAAACAAGTTCTCGTCAGCTGCCTGGAGGAGAAGATCTCTCAGCTCATAGGGGTAGATCACACAGCTGTCGAGAAGAACCGGGAAGACTGCAGGTTCCAGCCAAAGGCTCACACCACCTCCACCTGCATCTCCTGACCCAGCTCACTCAACTGATCGAGAGCACGGCGGCGACTCTGCCGGCGCTCATCACGCAGCTGCAGAACATCGTGAATACGTAGGCGCCTGTGGCTGCCCACCATCACAACAGGCACGGCTTTCTCCTCGATCAACCGATAGAGATACGGCCGCGAGATGTTGAGAATCTGGGCAGCCTGTTGGGTCGTCAACAGGGCGTCGTGGGGCAAAACCGTGACCGCCTCGCCACGCTTGAGGTTGTTGAGCAGGCCACGCATCAATCCATACAGGGGCGCAGGCACCAGGTGCTCTTCACCATGGGGACCAACCAGGCGCGCTTCTCCGGCCTGGAAAAGCGCCAGCAGCTCGTCCAACTGCTCTGGCGGCATGGAGTCTGGCGTGATGGTGCCTGGCACCACAGGGGACGCAACCATCGACAACACCTCCAGGACAATCCACTCACTGTAATATGTGTAATCATGGGGCGCCTGGGCAAGCGGCTTTCACGAGGCCGGAAAGCCGCGTTGGCAGCTACGCCCCCTACAGCCCACAGGCCGCGCGCTTGCGGGCCACCTGCTCGGGCACCAGCCAGCCGCCAGTGCTGCCGGTGGCGCGCCAGAGGGTGAGGCGCAGGGCATCGCGCAGGAGCTTGCGGCGCTCCGCGGAGCTGGGGGGTGGCGGCAGCATCGGGGCCACGGCCAGGCCACGACCGCCCAGGGCGAGACGGGCCAGCAGCACGGCGCGGGCGGTGTGATGGGGGTCGGTGGCGATCCAAACGCGGCGGGGCGAGGGGGCGGGCTGGACGCGCAGCCAATCGGCCAGGGCGGTGATCTGGGTGGCGGTGTCGTAGCCCTGCAGCAGATCGGGCAGGGGCTGGGACGGCGGGGTGCTGCGGGGGCAGCGGATCAGCAGACGCAGGGGGGGCTGGGGCAGGGCGGCGGCGAGGCGATCGGCCTGGGCCAGGCGAGCCAGAGGCCGGCGGCCGAGAGCACCACCAGAGAAGCAGCCAGGGGCTGGAGACGCATCAGATCGGGTGCCGCCAGCGGCATGGATCGCAGATCAAGTGCCGAAGGCCTTCAGGGTGCGGCGGATGTCCTTGAGCAACAGCGCCAGATGGAGCGGATCCGTGGGTGAGCGCTGGAACTCTGGAATCAGATGCTCGTAGAACCCCCGGGCTTGCTCTGATTCGGCGTGCACCAGCAACGCTCGACAGCCAATGGCATCGCTGATGCTGGCCACGCGTGTGATCACATCGTTCAGCAGGGCAGCTCCGATACCTTGGCCTTCATGGCGTTGATCTACCCCCAGGCGCGCCAGCAAGGCCACGGGCTGGGGATAGCGGCCGGCACCGCGGTGCAGCCGCTCAGGCAGATCGGCGATGGCCACGCTCGCCATGCACCAGGCGTAATAGGCCACCACGGCTGGCTGATCGACGAGAGACACAACGAACACCCTGGTGGTGCCGGTTCCATGGGCCTGCCGGGCCATCTCCACCAGCCAGGCTGTTTGCGCCTGGGAGCGACATTGGAATCCGCCGAGCTGATGGCTGGCCGCCAGCAGCACCGGCGGCCGGTATCCACTCATGCCTGCGGCACAAAGGGTGAAGGCCGCTCCAACAGACGCTTCAGACCAGGCAGGACGCGGGCGGGGCAACTGTTGATCCGCTCCCATTCCTGCTGGGCAGCGGCATCGAGAACAAAGTGCTCACGATCAGCCAGCACTTGCTGGGCTGCCAGGCGGCCCTGGCTGAGCAAAAAGGAACTGCGATCGGTGCCGAGAGCAGCGGCGGCCCGATCCAGCAGATCCCGATCGTCCTGACTGGCCCTCAACTCAATGCGGCTCGCCTTGAGCGGCCGGGAGGACGGAGGCGGGACTCGGACCATGGAACGCAGCGAGCAACGGAACGTACGGACATTGTACGGCGTCTGAAGCGCGGTGCTTGCCATCACGCTGCAAACCGCCGTATTCATCCAGCAGGGAAATCACATCTCGGACACGTTGGGCGTTGGGTCGCTGGGCTCGAGTTGGTGGCGGAGCTGGACGAGATTGCACTGAGCTTGGCGTTGAGCTCGGCGAGCCGTTCGTTCTCGCTCTCGATCAACGTTCAAGCGGCTTGCACGAGGCCGCCGGCCTCAATCGCCACAATCGCCCCAACCGCGGCCTGAAAGCCGCGTTGACCGCGCCACCGCCTACACCCCACAATCCGCCCGTTTGCGGGCAACAACCTCAGGCGCCAGCCAAGCGCCTGTGCTCCCAGTGGCCCGCCAAAGGGTGAGGCGCAGAGCATCCCGAAGCAGCTTGCGGTGCTCACTGGGGCTGGGGGGTAGGCAAATCGGCCGGGCCAACGCGAATGCCCTGGCTGCCAAGGGCAATGCGGGCGAGGACTACTGCGCGGGCGGTGTGATCGGGATCGGTGGCAATCCACACCCGGGCACTGCGGGGCGAGGGCTGGTGGCGCAACCAGTGGGCGAGGGCGGTGATCTGGGTGGCGGTGTCGAAGCCCTGCAGCAGTTCGGGGGTGGGCTGGGGTGGCGGCGTACCTCTAGGGCAGCGAATTAGCAGGCGGCGAAGCGACCTCGGCCACCATCCAGCACCACCACCAGATCACTACCAGGGCCAGGCCAGCCACATCCCAGAGGTCAGCGGGTTGGGTGATCACCATTCCGACCTCGCCGGCGATGGTCCATCAAGCAAACCCGCCGTATTCCTCCAGCAGCGAAATCACATCTCGGACTCGCCTGGCATTGCGTTCGGAGGGGTCGAGCTGGTGTCGGAGCTGAATAAGATTGCACTGAGCTTGCCGTTGAGCTCGGCGAGCCGCTCGTTCTCGCTCTTCAGCTGCCTCATCCGATGCTCGTGCGCGATCTTCCGCTTCTCGAACTCGATCTCTCTCAGCTCGTAGTCGACAACGGGTCGCCAGTTCAGCATCGCCAAGCAGCGGCGGAACCAAGGCAACGAGGAGTAGTACTCCGACTTGCTGATTGAGGGCGACGGCGCCGATGAAGGGGATGTGGACATGGCTGTAAGACGAGAAAAGAGTGATCAGCGCCAGCAGGCCGCCCAGGATCAGGGTGATCCAACCCTGGATGTCGAACACAAAAACCCTACCCACGCCGAGCCCTCGCCGCTCAGCTCATAATACGCCTGTACTGGTCAACAGGAACACAGCGCAGGGTTGTCCGGCGGGTAGCACTCCTGATCCATGGGGGAGTGACGAAGCCCACCCACACTCCGCCAGTCATGGCGTGAGGCGCAGATCAAGTGGTGCTTGCCCTCGCAGCTGCAAGCGCATCCCGCCGGAACAAGGGCCTGGGCCATCCGCAGCTGAAAACTCCCTAACCAGCAGCGGCCTCACGACCTGCAGCCGGAACAGCGCTCAGGCGGCTTTCACGGGGCCGCCGGCTTCAAGCGCCGCAGCCTTCACACCCGCGGCCAGAAAGCCGCGTAGGCAGCTGCCCCTAAACCCCACAATCCGCCCGTTTGCGGGCAGCAACCTCGGATGCCAGCCAGGCGCCGGTGCTCCCGGTGGCGCCCCAGAGGGTGAGGCGCAGGGCATCCCGAAGAAGCTTGCGGCGTTCTCCGGGGCTGGGGGTAGGCAAATCGGTCGGGCCAACGCGAATGCCCTGGCTGCCGAGGGCAATGCGGGCGAGGATCACGGCGCGGGCGGTGTGATCGGGATCGGTGGCAATCCACACCCGGACATTGCGGGCGAGGACTGGTGGCGCAACCCGTGGGTGAGGGCGGTGATCTGGGTGGTGGAGACGTAGCGCGGGGGCAGCGGATCAGCAGGCGCTCCCCGGCTCCTGCAGCAGTTGCTGCTGGTAACGCTCGGCCTGTTTTAGGCGGGTGGGCGTGCCATCGAGCACCTCGATCAGATCTGCAGCGGGCAGGTCCTGATCGGCCAGCCAGCGAGCTGGGGCTGGGGCTGGGGCTCGACACGATGGCGCGAGAGGGCTGGATCACGAGGGCGAACCGCCAGCGAGATCAGCGAGCTCGGTAGCAATCAGCTGTAGGAATCTCCTGTGGAGGGGGGTGGGGTCGAGCCAGACAAGTGCTCCCGCTCGAAGCGCTCGAGCCTGGAGTTGGCTTGCTCGAGCCGCGCGATCTCGCTCTCGAGCTGTTTCATCCGCTTCTCGTGCTCGATCTTCCTGTTCTCGTACTCGATCTTCCTGCGCTCGAATTCGATCTCGCGAATCTCGTATTCGACGACGGGATGCCAATTGAGCCTCGACAACCAGCGTCGCCAGCGAGGCAGCGAGGACAGAAACTCCGATTTGCTTATTGAGCTGGAGGGTTGGGCCCCAAAAGAAGTCGACATGGTCATAACCCGTGAGGAGTGTGATCAGGGCGAGCAGCAGTCCGGCAATGAGCGTGATCGCGCCCTGTAGGTCAAATCCCAAAACCACCGTAGCCAGGCCAAACCCTGAACACAGGATAGTACAAGCAAACTAGCAGAGCATCCGTGGAATCACTGGTGGCCCGCCCCGCGGCCTACACCCCCTAAACCCCACAATCCGCCCACTTACGGGCAACAACCTGGGGAGCCAGTCAAACGCCGGTGGACCCAGTGGCGCGCCAAAGCTTGAGGTGCAGGGCATCCCGGAGCAGCTTGCGGTGTTCAGCGGAGCTGGAGGTAGGCAAATCGGCCGGGCCGCGAATGCCCTGGCTGCCGAGGGCAATGCGGGCGAGGACTGGTGGCGAAACCAGTGGGCGAGGGCGGTGATCTGGGTGACGGTGTCGAAGCCCTGCAGCAGTTCGGGTGTGGCTTAGGCGGATGAGGCCGCCTTCACGGCTTCAGGGTCAAGCCTTCTCCGGGATCAGACGCACCAGGTGCCAATTCCAGCGAGGCAAAACGGGTCTGGCGGCAGTTGAGTACTTCACCTGGGGCCAGGCGAGCGAGCGGGCCAAGGCGAGAGCCGCCAGCCATGGCGGCGTTGACACCGAGTTGGCTATAGGCGCCACAGATGGCATCGTGATCGACAACGGCGCCGCTATTCACCAGCACTCCCTGATGGAGAGAGGCATTGGCATTCACCACAGCGCCGGCGAGCACAACAGAGCCAGGGCCGAGCTGGGCAGTGGCACTCACGATTGCTCTGGGATGCAGCACCACCCCGAGGGGAGCGGCCACCTGCTCAAGCACCTGCTGCCAGGTTTGACGGAGGCCCGGATTGCCAATAGCAACGACCACATGATCGGGTGGGGCCTCCTCGGAGGCCTCAAACAACCGATTCAAGTCCCAGGCGAGAGACAGGACATCCAAGACAGGTGTTCCATTCACCAGGGTGCCTGCGGGCAAGGCGTCGTCGAGAAAACCCACGACGTGATCGCCACTGGCAGTAATGGCATCGCAAACGGAGCGGCCATGGCCACCGGCCCCAAGGATTAACCAACGCTGGGGCATCAGCTGCAGGATGCGATGGCAAAGGGAACAGCCACCCTCTGATCTAGCCAGATGCCGATCAATAGTTCGAAGGCAGCAAGAGTGATTAGCCAAGGCAGGCCACCCCACAAAAGGGCGAGTGCCAGCAAAGCCGTTGCACCGATATAGAGAATGGAGACGCGGGCGTGGAGCCAGCCGGCCTGATGGAGGCGCTGGAACAGGTGAAGACGGTGGGCCTGAAACACCCGCTGCCCGGCGAGCAGACGGCGGGGCACGCAGAGAAAGGCGTCGCCGAGAATGGGGGTAGCAACTAACAACAGCGCCAGAGCTTCTGGCCAAGTGGGAGCCTGGAGCACCAGTCCGGCAAAGACGGCGCCCAGAAAGGTACTACCCACATCCCCCATGAAAACCTTGGCGGGGCTCCAGTTCCAGAGCAGAAAGCCGAGCAGGGTACCCACCAGCGCCCACACTGGCCAGGGGGCCGAGAGCGCGATGGCCAAGGCGCCGATGGCCACTGCCATACACCCAGCCACCAACCCATCGAGGCCATCCATGAAGTTGGTGAAGTTGATCACGGCGGTCACCGCAATCAACAGCAGGGGAAGCGTCTGCCAGGGCAGCGGCAGCGGACTCATCAGGATCAACAGCAGCGCCGTGGCCAGCTGAACGCCGTAGCGCAGGCCGGCGGGGAGGTTGTGGCGATCGTCGAGAAAGCCGACCACAGCCAGCGGGAGGGCCAGCAGGGGCAAAGCCAGCATCGCCAACTGGCTGCCGGGAAGGCCTGGTTGACAAGAGAAGACAGCACCAAACCAGCCGATCGCGCTTGCAGCTGCGGCCACCACCACAAAGGCCACGCCACCACCACGGGGGGTGGGCTGGCGGTGGGAGCTGCGGGCGTTGGGCTCGTCTAGCAGGCGGCGGCGGAGCTGGGGAATCAGGGCGCGCAGGAGGCACCAACTGGCACCTGCAGCCAAAAGAACAGCAATCATCTGCAGCTCAGGCCATCCTCACCAGATCGAAACAGGGCAATTTCCTGACGGATGCCCTGCTGAAAGGGGATTGGGGCGTAGCCGAAGGCGGCTGCTGCGTCGGCATGGGAGAACGCTTTGTCTTCATTGAGGCGCAGGATCTGCTCGGCCTTGAGCGGCAAGATCAAGCCCAGGCGCTCTGCGGCCTGTAGAACGGCAACCACAGGTTGGGCAGGAATGTGCACGCGCTGAACTCGGCGGCCAAGTGCCTCAGCCGTGAGGCGCACCACCTCGTTGTAGGTGAGCGGAGCGGCGCCGGAAATATTGAACTGGCGGTTGATTGCGGCTGGTATTTCCAGTGCCTGCACCACAGCCCAGGCCACATCGGCAACATGCACAGGCTGCTGCAGGGAGAGGCCGTTGCCGAACACCGGCAGCACGGGCCAACGGTTGAGCCAACGCACCAGACGGATCATGTTGCGATCGCCTGGCGTGCCATAGATCATCGTGGGGCGCAGGATTGTGGTGCCGAGACCGCTGGCGGTGATGGCCGCTTCCGCCGCTTGTCTCACCGCTTTGGAGCCCGCATTGAGTTGGGTGAAGATCGCTGTGGTGCTCACAAACACCACACGTCGCACGGCAGCGGCACGGCAGGCCTCAAGGATGACGGGCGCAGCCCCAAAGCCGATGGAAGCCACATTGAGCAGTGCACGGCAGCCGCTCAGCTGCTCGCACACCTGTGCTGAATGATTCAGATCGGCATAACGCACCGGAATCTGTCGGGCAGCCATCCAGGAGGCATCACGCCCGGGGCGGAGCAGGGCGAAAAAGGGGAGCTGACGGCGTTGGAGCTCGGCGCAGACAAACCGGCCGGTGAAACCATTCGCTCCGGATACGGCAATCGTCATCAGGCCATCACTCCACGCAGCAAGGCGTTGTATTGAGCATTGATGCGCTGACGCGAATAGGTGGTGTGGGCAAGCTCGATTGCCCGCTGCCCCATGGCCTGCCGCTCTGCACGAGGCGTATGCACGAGCCGGAGGATGGCTGCAGCAAGCGCTTCAGGATCACCTGGTGGAGCTGTCACTCCCAGCCTGTATTCCTCAACTTCCGCATTGATCGCGCCGGCGACTGTGGTGATCACAGGCCGGCCGATGGCATAGGCATCATAAAGCTTGTTTGGTGATACCCCGTAGCGAAACAGAGGAACATCCCGCAGCGACAACAAAATGGCATCAGCCTCTGCCATCAGGCCTGGAATCTCGGCCTTGGCAACAGGTGGCTCAAACGCCACCGATTGCAGATCTGCAGCCAGCTGCATCAGGGTCTGTTTCTCAGGGCCATCACCCACGAAGCGGATGCGTACAGGGCTCTGCTGCTGCTCAAGCAACCGGGCGGCCGCAAGCACATTCTCAAGGGCATTGGCATCACCATGGGCACCGGCATAGAGCACGGTGAACAGAGTGCCCTCTGCCGGCACAGGACGGGATGCAAACAACTCCAGATCCGGGCCATTTGGAAGCCAGGCCGTTTGCCTTGCGCCCCGTTCACGCACGTAGGCTTCCGCGCCCTTCGCCAGCACAACCACCGTGTGTGCATGGCGATAGAGCTGGCGTTCCATCCAGGCCAGCAGGCGCACCATGGGGCTGTGCGGGCTTTTGCCCCCCTGATCCACCAGCACCTGGGGCCAGAGATCGCGCACCTCCAGTACGAAGGGGATACCCGCTAAGCGGGCGATCCAAAGGCAGGTGAAGGCAGCGGGGAGCTGAGGCGAGCTGGCCAGGATCACATCGGGAGCCCGGCGGGTGAGCCTGCCCAGCAAGGCCGCAGGCCCGAGGCGCACAGCCAGATGGATACAGAAGCTCAGCATGTTGAGCTGCCGTTTCCAGTTGTTGCGGCGGTAAGGGGAGACCCACAACCAGGTCCAGTGGATACCAGCGGGGCATTCTGTGCTCCACAAGCGCGGGAAGCGCAGGCGGCGGTACCGGCGCTGGGTGAGGTTGAAATCAGATGCGAACACCGCCACCTGCCAGCCGTAACGCACCAGGCCGGCGGCCACCTCGTATTGGCGGGTATGGCCGGGCAGCTCAGGCGTGTTGGCGAACTGGTTGATCAGCCAGAGGCGGGGCATACGGGGGGGCAAAACAGAACAGCAACGGATAGAGGAAGGGTGACCCGCAGCTGATGCTCACCGGCGGGAAGCTGGCCGCTCAAGCAGAAGCTCGGCCGTGGCCGGCGATGTCCAAAGGCTTCAGAAAACCAGGTGGTGTGCCAACCGGTCTGGAGCTGCTGGGCGGTGAACGCCTCCAGAACCATGGCATCCACGATTTCCTCGGAGACACCGGGAGCGAGGTGCCACCACTGACGGAAGCGCAGGGGCACCCGGGTGATCACCACGTCCAAAACGGTGAGCGTGATCCGCTCTGGGTGAGGAGCACTGAGCTCCACGCGGCGATGGTGGCTGGCGCCGATGCGATCCAAGCCATCGTGGCTGCCGGCGGCGAAGCAACTGCCATCAGCAAGCTCGCCGCACTGGCGCTGGCGGGGCTGGGCTTTGCGGGCTGCGCGGAAGCCACCCCACACCTCCACTGGTTCGATCCAAAGGGCCTCCCCCGATGGGGAAGGAAATCCCAGCTGGAGCACATTGTGGGCGGCTCCGGATCGTTCATAGGAGCGTTCTGGGCCAGTGCCATAGATGCTCGTGCCCGCCTCACTGAACACCAATTGGCCGTGGTGGCTGAGCTCAAAACTGAGCTGGTCGGAATGCACATGGGGTGGCAGATGGGGCGGGCAAGGCACACCACACCGAAAGGCCAGCTCCCAGCCATGGCCAGGCCGCAGGACGGACCAGCCCGTGGCCGGTAGATCGCTGATCACAGCAAGCGGGATAGCCGAGACAGCTGAGCTGACTGGCGCCATGGCTGGATCAGTGGCCGCTGCCTGAAGCAGGCCGCGTCGCAGTGCTGCTCGGGGCAGGGAGTCACCGCCTGCTGCAGGGCGGCGCTGGCGATAGCCGTCTGCAAAGGCCACCACCTCATCGAGCGGGGGCGCTGCATCGGCCGCACTGTCGTTGAAACGGGGGGCTTCACCGTTTTCCAGCCTGACGGCCCTGGCCCAGGCAGCCATGGCCTCGATGGCGCCAGTTAGCCAGGGTGGCCGATCACCGTTGATCACCGAGAGGGCGCAGGCGAGCTCCACCAAGCGATCGAGCATCAGCAGGTGATAGCTAGCGCTGCGCTCTTCATGGCCACCATCGGAGAGCACCTGAGAGGCCAGTTCGTTTTGCAGCAAGCGCAGGGCACGGCGATGCATGGCGCGAGCGCAGGGCCCATCAAATTGCAAGCCACCAAGGGCAAGCGCCGTGAGGTTCTCCAGCCAGTGGTTGCCGCCGTGGCAGTGCTCGGGATGGGCCTGCAGCCAGCACAACTGCTGCCAGAGCGATTCGAGACGCTCTGGGGTCGCCAGCCCAGGGCAGGACCGGAACAACCAGATCCAGTTGCGCGTGCGCAGCGAGAGGGTGTAGCTGTGCCAGCCATCGCCACGGCCCGGCGGATTGGCGGCAATCCAATGATCGAGTAAGGGCTCCAGCAGCGCTGCCTGATCAGGCCAGTGGCTTGTATTCAGGGCAAGCTCCAGCCATTCACGGGCCCAATCGAAGTAGTGCAGATGAAACTGCCAGAGGCGGGGCCAGTGGGGATCGCCCCATGGGATGGGCCAGGCCAGATCCCGTTCTTGATTGAGAAAACGAAAGCGGATGGAGGCCTCTGATTGATGGGCTGCAGAGGGCGGGCACTGCAGCTCAGATGCCAATCCATTGAGAACGGGAAGCCAGCGGGGTGGAGGGGAATAACCCCCAGCCCAGGCCATTGCGAGCTGATCTGGAAGCCGGCGGTCAAGGCGCTGGCGCAACTCGTAGCGCACCCTGCGCTGCAGTCTCCTGGCGCCAATATCGGTGAGGGTGCGTCTTAACCGGCTGAATCCGGCAACCGCCCGTGGCACGCTCATCGCTGCTCGGTGACGCCACAAAGGTCAAACACCTCCCGGCCAGCAAGATCCAGGCCCCGGAAGGGGCTGTGGGCCACCAGGAACACGAGCAGATCGGCCTGGGCGAGCACCTGCTCGAGGCTATGGAGCTTGATGGTGGGGTGGTCGTGGAGGTTGGGCTCGCAGGCGAGCACCTCCAGGCCGGCCACCAGCAGCTCGGTGGAGATGTGGAGGGCTGGGGATTCGCGCAGATCGTCCACATCGGGCTTGAAGGCCAGACCGAGGCAGCCGATGCGGGCCGGGCGGCCGAGCTGGTCTTCCAGGGCGGCGGCGCGGGCCTGCACCTGCTCGATCACCCAACGGCTCTTGCCGTCGTTCACGCGGCGGGCCGTCTGGATCAGGGGAGTGCAGTCTGGAGCTTCTGCGGCAATGAACCAGGGATCCACGGCGATGCAATGGCCGCCCACACCGCAGCCGGGCTGCAGCACATTCACACGGGGGTGGTGGTTGGCGAGGCGAATCAGCTCGCGCACGTTGATGCCGAGGCGATCGCACACCAGCGAGAGCTCGTTGGCGAAGGCGATATTCACATCGCGAAAGCTGTTTTCGGTGAGCTTCACCAGCTCGGCGGTGCGGGCGGTGGTGGTAAGCAACTCGCCCTGGCAGAAGGTGGCATAGAACGCCTTACCGGCTTCCGCCGCAGCGGGGGTGAGGCCACCGATCACGCGGTCGTTGCTGATCAGTTCCTGCAGGATGCGGCCGGGCAACACACGCTCGGGGCAGTAAGCGATGTTCAGTTGCTCGGTGTGCAGGCCGGAGAGCTCGCCAATCACCTGGGCCACCTGCTCGGTGGTGCCCACCGGTGAGGTGGATTCGAGCAACACGAGATTGCCTGGCCGCAGCACCGGTGCGATCGCGCGGGCAGCCGCGAGCACGTAGTCGATGTTGGGCTGGGGGATGCCGTCCACACCACTGCGAAAGGGTGTGGGCACGGCGATCAGGAACACGTCGGCCGGCGCCGGGGTGAGCTGGGCGCTGAGGGCACCGGAGGCCACGGCAGCGGCCACCGCCTGATCGAGATCAGGCTCGACGATGTGGATCTGGCCCTGGTTCACGGTGGCCACAACCTGGGCATTCACATCCACGCCGATCACGCGATGGCCGGCGCGGGCGAGCACGGTAGCGGTGGGCAGGCCGATGTAGCCGAGGCCGATGATGCAGCAGGTGGAAGCCAAGCGGTTGCGTTCGGGCACAAAAAAAGCCCCCGCCAGGGCGGGGGCATTGAGGGTTCAGCGCAATGAATACCAAACGCCACGGCCGCGCCCGTGCTGGCTCAGGGTGCCGCATTCTACCAACAGGCGAAAATGCTGCTTCAAGGTGTTGCGGCTGGCAGCCGTGAGCCGGATAGCTTCACCGATCGTGACACGGCCATGTTCGCGTGCAAACTCGACGATCTGCAACTGCAGATCCGGCATGGCTGCCAACACGAGCTGCTCGCGCTCCACTTTGACCTCGAGCCGGCGGATCTGCTCCGTGAGGGAGCGCAGGAAAAACAGAAGCCATGGCTCCCAATTGGGAAGCTCGGTTCGAATCGTGGCCTGAGTCTGGCGCAGCGCCAGGTAATACGACTCCTTGCTTTTCTCGACCACGCTCTCCAAGGAGCTGTAGGGCACGTAGGCGTAACCCGCCTGCAGAAGCAGCAGGGTGGTGATGACCCGTGAGAGACGTCCGTTTCCATCTTGAAACGGATGAATCTCGAGGAAAACAACGATGCTGATAGCGATGATCAGCAACGGATGAAGCTGACCTGAGCTGCGCTGCTGCTGAACCCAATCCACCAGCTCCGCCATCAAACGTGGCGTGTCAAATGGCGATGCAGTCTGAAAAACGATACCGATCTGGGTGCCTGTGTCGTCGAAGGCAGCAACACTGTTGGAATTGGTTTTGTAGCGACCACGGTGCCAGGCATCCTTCTCGCTGTAGCGCAGCAGAATCTGATGCAATTGCTGAAGGTGGTTTTCGCTGAAGGGAATCTCTTGCCAGGACGAAAACACCAACTCCATGACCTCGGCATAGCCTGCCACCTCCTGCTGATCACGGGTCGCGAAGGCTTTGATCTCCAGGTTGCCGAGAAGCAGCTCCACCTCGCGGTTGCTCAGGCGGCTGCCTTCGATGCGCGTGGAGGAGCCGATGCTCTCGATGGTGGCCACACGCCTGAGGGCCGAAAGACGCTCAGGCGCCAGCGTATCCAGTGAACGCCAGGCGCCTTTGAATTCATCGATCCTGGCGATGAGCCGGAGGATTTCCGGAGTGATCCGAAGGGCGTCGGCGCTGAGCATGCGCCAAAACTACACCCATTTACACCCATTTATAGAGTTGGTACTGAGCGTTGATCAATCGTCGTCGATGTCGATGCCAACGCGTCGCAAAGCATCGACAAGAGCTTGGCGTTCCAGGCGCGCAACTTCCATGTCTCGCTCCTGAGCGCTTCTGTCTCGCTCTCGATCTCGGCGATTTCGGCTTCGATCTTCAAGCGTTTCTGCTTCAGCTGTGCGGCGATCCGCAGATTCTCCTGTTCTCTCTGCCTGAGCTGCCTGAGCAGCGGAGAGTCGATAGCCATACTCAGCTCCGTAAAGAACGGCGAGCACCAGCGCCAAGAGCAGGATAGGCGCTTAGAGCGGCTAAAGCGGCCTGAAATAACCCTTGATGCAGGAAAGGTCGCGCACCGAGATTTGAATGTGCGTTTTCTCGTGGAAGCCTGCATCCGGATAGAGCGGATCGCCCTCCCGAAAAGCGGCTCTCACTGTTTGATATGGAGGCAGCTTGCCATCCTCGTCAGCGATTGAGGCCTCTTCCCGAATTTGATGAAGCATCTGGATAACAGCACAATCCAGATAGCGCTTCAGCAAATCTCTGCCTCCTTGATTGCATGGCATCGGGCCGCCGCCCGCGAAGTTCGCACATATAGCTGCATATGCTCCCTTTACTTGAGCGATAGCCGATGATTCCAGCAAATTCAGGCACTTGCCAGGATCGATGATGGCACCAACCACGCCAATTTCACCACGATATGGCGGCTTGCGGCGGGAAAAGGATTCGATAGCGAACTCGTGGGCGCGAGTAGGGCTCGACTCCCAGAAGTAAACACCCTCCCCGAGCCAGTCGTAATCGTTAGCGCTTTTCCGAAGAACATCTTTGCCAGCAAGAACCTGCTCAGCTATTTCTTTCTTCGTGCCATGAAAACCAAGAATGAATCCAGGGAGGAACTCGTAGAGCGAGGGATTACCTGCCGCCATAGCGCCTGGTCAGCCGGCCGAGATTGTCTGTGATACCAGCTTTCCGAATCACGACCTTCAGGCGCTCGGGATTGGCTATCAGACGAGCACAAGTGCGCTCAAACAAAGCAATCTCATCGACCTCGGAGAGAGGGGAAGATGGCTGGAACGAGGGTGGGCGGGTGGTGGATGGGGTCATCGGAAGGCCTGGGGGCAACGATCCGTGTGGAGCTCAGCAGGGATCCGGGCGAAGACGGCCAGCGAAGCGTCTATGGGATGAACCATAGGTGAGGCTCGATTTCTTGGCAGTCAAGGGCGGACAGTCAGGCGACCTACCGCCCCACCGCCCGCAGCAGCCACCGCTGCACCTCAAACAGCTCGGCGGCAGCGATCGGCGCGGGACCACCGGCTTCAATGGCCGCCAGGAAGGCTTTGCAGCAAGCCACCTGGCCCTTGTCTTGCGACAGACGGCGGCGGGTGCGGAAGCCGGGGATACCCCAGGCCTTGAGCTTCCGGTAGTTGTCGAGCTGCAGCACCTTGCCGGCGGCGAACACTTCGAGGCGTTCCTTGGGGAAGGCCTTGCTGCCGTTGGCGAAATAGTGCACGGTGCCGATCGAGCCATCGGCGAAGCGCAGCTGCAGCGAGAAGGTGTCGGGGCAGGGTTTGCGATCGGTGGCGTTGATCAACTGCAGGTCTTCGATGGGGCTGGCGGCCAGGTGGCGCAGCAGGTCCACGAAGTGGCAGGCCTCACCGAGCAGGCGGCCACCTCCGGCGGCGGGGTCCTGTGTCCAGTGGTCAGCAGGGATGGCACCGGCGTTGCAGGTGTATGCGAAGGCCTTGGGTCCCTGCAGGCGAGTGAGCTGCTGCTGCAGATCCATCAGCAGCGGTGCAAAGCGACGGTTGAAACCCACCATCAGCAGCGACTGACCCGTGTAAGACGCCTCAATGGCCTCGAGTTCAGTGGTCGTGAGGCAGAGCGGTTTTTCCACGAACACGTGCTTGCCGGCCGCCAGGGCCTGCTGCACCAGGGCGGCGTGGCTGTCGTGGCGGGTGGCGATCACCACGCTGTTGACGGTGGGATCGGCCAGCAGGGCGGCAGGATCGGTGCTGGCCTGGCTGAAGCCGAATTTGCGGCCAACATGCACCGGCCCGATGCCGGAGGAGGCGGCCAGGGTGTGGAAGCGGGCGCCGGCCTTGGCAAAGGCGGGGATCAGCATCCGACTGGCGTAGTTGCCCGCGCCGATCACGCTCAACAGCGGCTGCCGCGAATCCGGGGGGCTGATGCGGGCGGCCCCGGCATCCGCCGCCGGCAGAGCAATCACCCGCTGCTGGGGATCGGCCGTTCCGGGGTAGCGCAGCAGGATGCCGAGCGAGGGTTCGGGGCTGCTGAGCAGCTCGTAGGCGCCTGCGGCCTGCTCGATCGGGAAGCGGTGGGAGATCAGGGGATCGGTGCGCAGGGCGCCGGTCGCCAGGGCGTGGAGCACGGCCTGGAAGTTGCGCTGCTCGGTCCAGCGCACAAAACCGATCGGGTAGTCGTGGCCCTGCTGCTCGTAGGCCGGGTCGTAGCGGCCGGGGCCGTAGGAGCAGCTCACCTGGAAGGAGAGCTCCTTTTTGTAGAAAAGGTCGCGGCGCAGCTCAAGGCCGGTGACGCCCACCAGCACGATGCGGCCCCGCTGACGGCAGGCCTGGGCGGCCACATGCACCGGCTCACTGGAGGCTGTGGCAGCGGTGATCAACACGCCATCCACGCCGATGCCGCCGGTGTGCTCCAGACACCAGGCCACCGGATCCACACCGCTGGCGAGATGGAGGGCGGTGATGCCCAGCGTTTCCGCAAGGGCGCATTTGCCGGGGTCGGGATCGAGGCCGAGCACGCGGCAGCCCTGGGCAGCCAACAGCTGGCCGGTAAGCAGACCGATCAGGCCCAGACCGCTCACCACAAAGGTTTCACCCAGGCTGGGCTGGGCGAGGCGGATGCCCTGCAGACCGATGGAGGCAAGCACCGTGAAGGCGGCAGCCTCATCGAGCACCCCAGCGGGAATGGGGGCGCAGAGGTGCTGGGGCACAACCACCAGCTCAGCATGGGGACCGTTGGAGACCACCCGATCGCCCACCTGAAAGCCCGTGACGCCGGCACCCACCACCAGCAAAGTGCCGACGTTGCAGTAGCCAAGGCCCAGGGGCTGGTCGAGCTTGCTACGCACGGCATCCAGGGTGGTGAACAGACCATCCGTGCGTGCCTTCTCCCATACCTGCTGCACCTTGTCGGGCTGCTGGCGGGCCTTGTCGATCCAGCTGGCCTTGCCGAAATCCACCAGCATGCGTTCGGTGCCGGCCGAGACCAGCGAGCAGGAGCTGCAGATCAACAGCTGGCCGCGGGCGTCGGCGGGAGAGGGGAGTTCGGTTACTTGGCTGCTGCCGTTCTTCAAGTTCTGCAGGATGTGCTTCATCGGGATGCAATGAGATTTTCCAGCGACTGGCGTGCCTGCGGCAAGACAAAAATTGACTGACGCTGGGCATTGCGAACCATGTCGGCGACATAGAACATCAACAGGGTGGAGTCAAGCACCTCCTGCCAATTTCGAGCAGGTGCCCTGCTGTACGGCTGCGCGATGGCGTTGCGGTGTCCAGGATCTTTGGGCCAATAGTGCCGACGCTGCAGATGGGCACCTTGCCATAACACCATTCTGCGAAAGTCATCGATCTTGCATATCGTGTCGGCGTGTTGAAATTGTATCGATTCATTGATGCCCTCGAATGGCTCATGGCGTGCCGTCAGCATGATGGAAAAAAGATCTTTGCGCTCGGTGGCAATGGTGATGGCGAGGTTATCGTCGCGCTCGCTGTCGTTAGCCCATGACAGGGCGATATCAAGGTATTGCGGCATACCTCGCCAGGCCAAGATGTGCACGAATAGGTCGAGCCAGTGACCCACGTTGCCACAGATGCGAGTGCCCTCCCCAGGCCGGCGGTACCAGTGATCTACGGCCAATACATGGCCAGCAACAAAGCACTGCAGTGAGATGCCGGCATCCGGGTCGGGCTGGAGCTGGCTGCGCAGGTCAAGAACCGCGCTAGAGAAGGGACGGTTGTAGCCAGCGAAAAGACGACCTGAGCTCTGGCGGCGGACGCGCTCAAGCTGGGCAAGCTGAACCAAGTTGACGGCTATTGGTTTTTCAACGTAGACATCCAGACCGGCGCCCAGTGCCCTAACCGCATAATCGGCATGCGAGGCATGGTTCGATGCAATGTACACCGTGCGCAGACCTGGCAACGCCAATAGAGCATCGATGTCGGCGCATTGATGTGGAACTCCTAAACCCCGTGCCAGCGTGGAGGCAGCTCGCGGGCTGATATCAAAGCAGCCCAGCACTCGGCATCCAAAACGACGAAACAGGAAATACCCGATAGCAGAGTAGGCAAACTGACCGCAGCCAACTATAGCGATGTCGAGTTTTTTTCTGCGCAGTCGTAGTGCTATAAAGGGTATCTGCAGTCGCAGTCGACCGGCAGCCTTGAACAGTGCGCGACTAGGTCCGTAAATGAGTGCGAAGCGGATGAGCTTGCGAAGAGCAATTTGGCTATTCATGCACAGCAAAGATTGACATGAACTACCGGAATGGTCATTGACAGTGTCCAGCCCAGGGTTGTGCTCACTTTGCGCTCGCGGGAAGACAAGATATCGAACCAGAATACTATTACGAACCTCTCAATGTTAGCTTGCTGATGCAACTGAAGGATTGAGATCGCCGGTAAAAGCACAGTTTTGACCTAGATGGGGAACGCCAAGGCCAATTAGAAGTCTGTCCCGGTAGTTATGGCTGGGGCGTACCCACTACGGTGTCCGTGCGCGGGAACCGCTCCTGACCATTGGCCTCCCTGCCCGCCACATAGAACTACGTGTCAAGGCTGCTGTAGAGCTTCTAGCTGAGGATATTCCTGTAGAGAAGAAATTGCTAAACCTACCGCGAGGATTTTCACAATAAAGTAGAATATGCGTCACGATAGAGGTTGACCGAGTTGGGTATAGAGAATTCAGGCCCTAGGCGAAGAGCGCTGCGAAGAGCGGGCAGCTTGCTAATAGCAGTAGACCAGACTTCGCGATTGTACTGATAACTTACAGCTACAGATCTATGACAGAGAAGAGGATCCGCCGTCGCCAGTATCTCCTTATTGACAACCAGCGGCAGACCGCATATAATACTATCCCAAACCTTATTTGGCATAGCTAAGCGGTTAATAGGTCGAGATGGGTCGTATAGAGCAAAAAGGCCCAGGCACCTAGATTGAATCACAAAAAGTTCAGACTGGGGAATGGATGGGAGAAAAAAAGTATTAGGCAAGCTGGAAAGAATGCTATAATAACGCGGCGCCAAAGAATTTCCTACAAACAGGATATCATAATCCGTGGCTTCTGCTGCAAACTCTAGAATGGAAAGAACACCTCGCTGCTCAGCAAGGTATCCGGCAGCCATTAATATCCTGGCGCTAGAACTAGGATTAAATAGTGAAGATAACTTTTGACAGCCAAGGAATTTAAGAAGATCAGGCGGAGAATCTAGAATATCAGTTGTTTTTGGGATTGAGATTGGAGTATTAGGAATCACTATTACTGGAATAGAAGAGTGACTAGAGCCTCGTGGGAGAAGTCTTTGACTGTAATAAGCTCTATTAACTCCTGCTTTAATAATTAACGATGAAAGCCTATGAGGAACAAAATCCAAAAAGGATGCAAGCTTATTGTAGAATAGATTCCTCGAAAGCAGTCCGACTTCGTCGTAAATGTCATAGATGAGAGTACCACCAAGAATCAGCTTTACAATAGAGCAGGGGAAAGCACTAAGGAAATCAGCGCAATAGTAGATAGCACTTGTTCGAAGGGTTCGCAATCTAACTATGGAAACAAAGAGCGGCAAGAGGAGCAACCATACTATCTTTTGAAGAAATAGAGGAAGGAACGAAAGTATTCGTGGCATGATAGAATGATACTCTGCAAGCTCATTAGTTTGCGGCAAGTTTTCTGATACTCTATATCGATCCCAGTAGATTATATGCACTCGGGCGGACAGTGAATTTTCTGCAATGTAAAGCAAAAGCCCCGAAAGCGATTTGCTAAACCTAACATCAGAAGGATGAGAGTCTTTTATAAGCAAGAAAGTAGACATTTGAAAAAGCAAATTTGAGTGCTCTTGCAAGAAAAAGCATGAATACAGGCAAGCCCATATCCCGCTTCGCACTATAGCTCTCTTTTATTAGCAAAAATGAACGTTGCGAGCTTATCCCTAATCGGCAGAATGAACCTATTTCTTTATGTAGGGACTCCTGAAAAAGCCAGATCGCCTGCAGCGCAACTTGTTTCAGCGATCAATACCCGATAAACTGACCTCGATCAGGGCAATTGACGATTGCTACAACTGCTGAGCACTGCAGATGTACCGG
>NZ_JAGQCX010000017.1:0-32551 GCF_024346415.1 Cyanobium sp. Aljojuca 7D2 | reverse complement strand
TGTCCAGGTGCTTCCGCTTCCTCCCCCTCTCGGGAGCTCTCGGCGGAACGTCGCCTCCCGGCGACTCAGAAAACTTACAACACCGTCGGCTCTCGCCTCCTTCTGCCGTAAGCCTGCTCGCTTCGGGCTTCCCCTTGCGAACAGTCCAAAAACATAACACCTGCTTTGGCCGCAGAGCAAGGATCAGGCCACCAGCGCCTCGGCCCATGGCATGAAGCGGGCGAGAGTTTCCGGCCGATCGGCTGCCAACACAGGAAAGTCGGCCGTTGAGAGATCGGACCCGGCGGCGATGGCCTCCGGCGATCGCACCAACCAACGGATCGGACAGCCGAGCTCACTGAGCACCAACCAGGCGGCGGCCAGATCCCAAATCTTAGGAGTGGCCTCCAGGGCCGACACCGTCTGGCCCATCGCCACACTCACCAGATTGAGGCTGGCCACGCCGAGCAGGCGGATCTTGCCGGGGAAGCGTTGGTTGGGCAATTTCTGCAACACCCCGATCGAGCGGCTGCACAGCGACGCACAACCGGCGGGGTGGCTCTGCCGGGACGGAGGCTGGAGCAAGCGACCATTGCGCCAGGCTCCCTGACCACGGATGGCCACGATGCGTTGGCGCAGCGGCGGCACATCCAGCAGCGCCAGCACAGGGACACCACCCTCAAAACGTGCCATGGAGATAGCCCAATAGGGGATGCCGGCGGCAAAATTCGTGGTGCCATCGAGTGGATCCACCACCCAGTAGGCATTGCTCCCGGGCACGGTTTTGTTCCCTTCTTCGCTGAGGACTCCCTCGCCGGGATACAGCTGGGCCAATCCCTCCACCAGGGTGGCGTCACTCCAGCGGTCGCAAGCGGTGATCAGGCTGCCATCCGCTTTGAGATCGGAGGCCATGTGGCCAAAATCGGCGCGTTGGCGCTCGGCCACCCGATCGAGCAAGGCGTCCAGACCAGGACTGAGATGTGGGGCCGGGAAGGTGGTGGGATCAGCGTTCATCCGAGCTCGAGGGCCAGCACCTTGCTGAGGCTCCTCCCCGTATCCTCCCTGAACTGACGCAGGTTGATGCGGCTCAGCAACAGCAAAGCCGCAAAAGCCACAGCCGCCTCCGCGCTGAACACGAGCGCGTAGGGGGCATAGGTGGAGGCGGGTAGGTCGAAGACCTGCTGCAGCCCCCGAGCCAGGTCAAACAAACCACCGCCCACCACCTTGCCAAGGGCTCGTGAGAGGGCCTGGGCCAACCCCCACACACCCACAAAGGTGCCCGCCGCTTCCGGCAGGGTGAGATCCAGCATCAGCACCAGGGCGCTGTTGGTGCCGATGCCCGCCGCCAGCCCGAACAGCAGCATCACCAGCTGAAGCACCGGCACCCGGCCCACCAGGCCCGCCAGGGCCAACAGCACGAGGCTGGCGAGAATCAGCTGACAGCCCAGCCGGGCTGTGGCCAACTTGCCAAGCCTTGGCACGATCCAAAGGCCGGCGAGCAACAGGCCCACCAGCGTGCCCATGCCCCAGAACGCATTGAGGGAGGCCGTGGCAGCAATCGGCATGCCAAACACGTCGGCGCCATAACTTTCCAGGATGGGGTCCTGGAGAAACAGCGCCAGGGTGAACAGCACCAGAAAGGAGAAAAACACCAGCACCTGACGGCTGGACGTGATCAGGGCCCAGGCCTGGGCGAGGGTGATGGCGTCATCGCGGCGCTCGCTGCCCAAATCAGACGGGTCCTTAACGCCACCGGGCTCCAACCCCAGGGTGGACACCACTGTGAGGGCCAGCACCACCACCACCACCTTGGCCATGAACCCCAGCAACACAGGCTCCAGAAGGGCTGGATCGGTGATGCCATCCAAATTGCGCAGGTTGAGGCTGATGGCGATCGCGCCGATGACGATGCCCACCGTGAGCAGGCACCAGATGATGCCCACCGCCCGGGGCCGCTCCACTTCGCTGGTGCGATCGATCACCAGGGCGAGATAGGGGGTGGTGGCCAGAGAAATGGCCAACCCATAGAAGGCAAACAATCCGCACAGGCCAGCGATCCCAAGGCCCAACTCCGGCTGGGAGGCGCTGTCCAACAAGCGACCCACATGAAAGATCAGAGGGATCGACAGCACGGCCAGTCCACAGAACAGCGCCGTACCCAGCCAGATGTAGGGCGTGCGATGGCGGCCCCCAACCGGATGGGCATCCGAGATCTGACCGAACAGCACCCGCGATGGGGCAACAAACTGCTCAAAAGCCAGGGCACCTCCGACAAGCAGACCAGGAAACCCGAGCTCACTCAGCATCACCCGGTTGAGCAGCCCAGCAAAGATCACAGCAAGGCAGCCAAGGCAGCCCTGAAACAGCCCGAGACGCAGGGTATTGGCCAGGCCCAGAGTCGGGTGCTGACCAGCCAAAACGGCGCTCACCGGATCAAACCGCTCCTTGGGAAGCAGCCTGACATGCGGGGATCAACCGAGTGGGTTCCACTGGCACATCAGAAGCACCGACTGGCTTCGCGGCCGAGAGAGACTGGGGCGGACAGCTGGCCACCTGATCGAGACCAGTTCGACGACGCAGCTCCGCCAACCGCTTGTTGTAATCGGTGATGGCAGTGGAGTAGCGCACCTCGGCTTGGGTGAGATCCCGCTGGGTGTCCACCACCTCCCGCTGGGTGGTGACTCCGGCCTGGAAGCGCAGACGGGCCAAGCGCAGGGATTCCCGGGCTGAGATCACTTCCCGGGAGGTGGTGACGATGTTGCGGTTGTTCTTTTCGAGCTCGTAGAAGCTGGTTTCCACCTCCTGACGGATGCCGTCTCGGCTCTGGGCAAAGCGGAAGGTGTTCTCCTGAGCAAGCTGCTTATTTTGGCGCGACTGGGCGGCTGCGGCACCGCCGTCAAAGATCCGCCAGCTCAGGTTAAGGCCGAGGGTCGTTTCGTAGTTCGTGCCATCCGTGCCGGGCTGAGTCGTGACAATGGGCTCGTTGCCGTTGAAGACATTCCAGGTGAAGCCGGCAAAAATATTAAGAAATGGCTGAACGGCTCCCAGGGCCACATTGGCCTGGCTATTCGCGATGGAAATGTCGAGCAGGGCCTGATCCAGCTCTTCGCGGAAGGTGTACGCCGCGATGATGCTCTCCTGCAGGGAGGGCTGCCAGACCCCAAACACCCGAGCTGGATCCTTGGCGGTTGGGGTGACGTTCTGGGGCAGGTCCAACAGGGACGCCAGGGTGCGACGCGCAATCGCCTGGGCCGCCAGGGAGTCGCTGAGCAGCTGCTGGTCGCGGGAGAGCTGGGTTTCGGCCTCCAAAACCTCCAACTTGGTGGCCACCCCGGCCTGGAAGCGGGCCTTGGCATCCCGCAGGCTCACGATTGAAGCCCGCACCGACTCCTGACCGATCCGCACCTGATCATCGGCCTGCTGCAGGTCGAAGTAGATGGACGCCGTCTGCAGACGCAGATCCCGCAGGGCAATCACGTATTGGAATTTGGCCTTTTCAAACTGATCACGGGCCGCCGCGATCGTGGGGACCCGCTGGGGGTTGATTAGCGCCCACTGGGCCGTCAGAGCAGGACCAAGGGACCAGCCATCCGTGGCTGAAATCGATGTGGTGCCGAAGGCAGCATCTGAACGCGCCTGCCCCGTGGAGAAGGTCGGCAGCGAGTTGGCTTGCAAGGTGAGGTTGGGATACCACTGAGCAATCTGGGCCCGCAGGTTGCTTTGGGCCTGATCCACCTGGCTGGCGATCACCTTGAGATTGGGGTTGTTCACCTCGGCCAGATTTTCGACCTCCAGCAGACCCAGGGGCCGCAACTCGAGAATTCGCACCTGCTCTGGCTTGACCGGCAGGGCCAAGGAGGCTGGAGCTGGAAGGTTGTCCAGGCCTGGAGCCAGTTGGGTGGCTGCCGGCGTCACTAGGGTTGGATTGACTTTGGGGCGGTAACCCCGCACTTGGGTGGGGCTACCGCCCTGAAGCGTTTCAGGGGCGAGGGGCAACGGTGAAGGCATTGGCAAGCCAGCCTCCGCCTGAGACGGGGATGCAGCAGCTGACTCCTGGGCCTCAGCGGCAAGCGCCACCATCGGAGCCCCCAGCAGGCCGATGAGCGCGAGTCGAGAGATGGATTTGGACACGCCTGATACAGCCTTATGGCCAGATCTTAATGAGATCGAAAATTCTCATCGAAACAGGAGGCCACAAGGTCGTCTGCACCCCCCAGCAGCCGGACCGGCACCGGCAGTTGGCGCTCCAGCTCAGCAAGAGTCAAGTCGTCCAGGAAGACTGGCTCCCCCTGGCGCAGCATCACGGCCGGCAGCAGCAGGGCGTCGCCCAGATCGCGACCCCACAGGCCTGCCAGCAGATCCGAACCCGTCAACAGGCCCGTCACCACCTGCTCCTGGCCCCAATAGGGGCTGGGTAAGCCATGCAGGATCAACTCCAGGCCGTCCACAGCATTCAGCCGGGCCACCACAGGCTCGAGCGCTTCGGCCACCAACTGGCCCACCACCCAGCTGAGGCGCCGCGGCCGGGGCAAGGCCTGCGGCAGGTTTTGGGTGGCCTCATCAAGCGATTCCAGAAAGGCGCGAATGCTGCCCACGCCGTTTTCCTGTTGGGGCAAATCCTCATACTCCGCCCGGGGCGGTAGGGACAGGCCGGCCATCAAGTACCACTCATCCGACAACCAGGCAAAACGGCTGCCCAGGTCGTGCTGGAACTGTTGCTGCAGGGGTTCCACCAGGGCGATCACCTGGCGCGCGGCGTGGCGGTTGACGGGCACCAGCGCATCCCCATCGGGACGAAAGCGGGTGAGGCCCACCGGCACCACCGCCACCGAGAGCACCGCGGGCCACTCCCCAACGGCGAACGCGGCCAGGTCGTGCAGGGTCTGCTGCAACGCCGGGCCGTCGTTGATCCCCGGGCACACCACCACCTGGGCGTGGATCTGCAGATCCCGCTGGGCAAACCAGCCCAACTGCTCGAGCAGCAGGCCAGCCCGTGGATTCACCAGCAAGCGGCTGCGCAACTCCGGCTCGGTGGCATGCACCGAAACAAACAGGGGGGAGAGCCGCTGCTCCTCAATGCGCTGCCAGTCGGCGGCGGTGAGGTTGGTGAGCGTCAGATAGGAGCCGTAAAGAAAACTGAGGCGGTAGTCGTCGTCTTTGAGGTAGAGGCTGCTGCGGCGCCCCGGCGGCTGCTGATCGATGAAACAGAAGGGACAGGCGTTGTTGCACTGCTTGAGCCCGTCGAACAGGGCCTCGGTGAAGCCCAGGCCCAGGCCTTCGTCGAGATCCTTCTCCAGCTCCACCGTGTGGCGGGTGCCATCGGGATCTTCCACCTCGAGGGTGAGCTCCTCCTCACCCACCAGAAACTGCAGGTCGATCAGATCCCGCGGGCGTTTGCCGTTGATGCTGAGCAGCCGATCGCCGGGCTGAAAGCCGAGCTCTTCGCCGATGGAGCCTGGCTCCACCGTGGCCACCACGGCTGGGGCCGGCAACCGGGGGGACGTGCCATCAAGGGCAGCCAGGGCAATCCCCGCAGAGGGCTCATTCCACACGGCGGGAGGGGGTGTGCAAAGGACTAGCCATTCACTCTGGCGCCCAACCAGATCAGGATGCCAACGCCGAACAGCAGCCGGTAGATCACAAACACCCAGGTGCTGTGGTGCTGCAAGAAACGCAGCAACCAGGCAATCGCCAGCCAAGACACCACCGCCGCGGCCACGATTCCCACCAACATGGGCACCACGCCGCCGCCGGCGGGGGCACTGAAGGCCTCCTTCAACGACACCAGTCCGGCCAGGGTGATCGCCGGGATGCCTAATAAGAAGGAAAAGCGGGCCGCCGCCGGGCGCTGCCAGCTGTCGAAGAGAGCAGCGGTGAGGGTGCTGCCGGAGCGGGAGACGCCGGGTACCAGCGCCAGGGCCTGGGCCAGACCCACCCACAGACCATCACGGGGCTGCACGTCGTCGAGCTGCCGGCGGCGGCTGCCCACCCATTCAGCCCAGGCCAACAACAGGGCCATCACGATGGACACGATCGCGATCGAACCCATGCTGCGCAGCGGCGAGTTGTCGTAACCCGGCACCCAGAGCTTCAAAGCCAGACCCCCCAACACGATCGGCACGGTGCCCAGGGCGATGGCAACCCCCATGCGGGCGGAGGGATCGGTCCATTGGCCATGGCGGAAGGCCCGGGCCACCCCGCGCAGCACCTCAGCAAGGTCAGCACGGAAATAGCCGAGCACCGCCGCAATGCTGCCCAGTTGGATCACGGCGGTCACCGCCACACCGGGATCACCCCAGCCCAGCAGCACCGGCACCACCTTGAGATGGGCCGTGCTGCTGATCGGCAAAAACTCCGTGAGCCCCTGCACCACGCCGAGGATGAGCGATCGGAAGCAGGCTTCCCAGATCCCGATGGTCGGGGCGGGCAGATCGGGAAGAACGGCAAACAGGGCCATGCGGCGCCAGGCAAGCTCGGCCGACCCTATGGCCGGAACCCCCGTTCGACCCCTTAAGGTTGGACAACTTTCTTCACATCCCTTGGTGGTCGGGGCCCGTCCCAGCGCACAGTCTCCGGCTCTGGGCCAACCGCTTGCCGCGGTGGGCAACGGGCTTTTGGCGTCGACGCCATGGGCCAGCAATGGGGCCTGGGCGTGGCTCCAGGCGGCTCAGAACCCTGGACTGATCCTGATCAGCGGTGTGTTGGTCACCCTGCCGGTGTTCCTGCAGGCCCCTTGGGTGCGGCTGGCCCCCTTCAGCGCAGCGCTGTTCACCGTGCCGCTGCTGGCTTTTGCCCTGGCCCTGGCCCACCACCCCAACCCCCGGATCCGCCGCAGCGGCGAGCTGCTGGTGGGGTTCTGCGGAAGCTGGCTGGGGGGGTGTCTGTTCTGGGGCTGGGTTCGGTTGCATCCCCTTTGGCATCTGCCGATTGAGGCCTTCGCTCTACCGCTGGCCCTTGCGGGGCTGCAGGGACGCTGGAAGCTGGCCTGCGGCTTTTATCTGGGCTCCCTGATGGGGACGGCCTTCACCGATGCCGCCATGGCGGCAACAGGCGTGATGCCCTTTTGGCCCCAGGTGCTGAGTGCCAGCCCTGCGGATGCGCCGCTGCTGCTACAAGCCGCCGCCCAGCAGGTGGTGGCTCCCCTGCCCATGACCCTGGTCTTGCTCTGCGGGGCGCTGTTGCTGCAGGCCTGCCGCTGGCTCTGGCAGCGGGGGCCGGTGGGGCGCATCACCGCCTCCGCCCTGGCCACCACCCTCGCGGTAGACGCCCTGTTTCTGCTGGCTGCCCTACTGGCGCCCAACCTGAGCGGTCTGATCTGAAGATCTGCAAAATCCTGGGGCAGCCAGCCCAGGGATCCAGGCTCAGCTCTGTAACGTTGAGTCCTGGTGGCTTTGACCACCTCCCGTCCCGTAGTTCAACGGAGTGTCGTGATGAAACGGCTGGTTGCCTGGCTGATGAGTGGGGTGGTGCTGGCCGGCCTCCTGATCACGCTGTTGATTCCCCCCGCCGCCTATGCCGCCGACCGGCGCAACCTGGCCGACGACAAAATCGCCGAGCGGGCCGGCAAGGTGGACCTCAACAATTGCTCCGTCCGTCGCTTCCAGGATTATCCCGGCATGTATCCCACCCTGGCCGGCAAGATCGTTCTCGGTGGTCCCTATCAGAGCGTCGATGATGTGCTCAGCCTGGATCTGACCGACCGTCAGAAGGAACTGTTCAACAAGTACAAGGACAACTTCACCGTCACTGAGGCATCGATTGCCCTCAACGAGGGCGACGACCGCATCAACGATGGCCAATACCGCTGAGCTCTAAGCTCACTCCCACCTTGAAAGCCGTCGGGGCCTTCCGGCGGCTTTTTTAGTGCCGGTCCTTGCCGGATGCCTTCAGCCGCCATGGCAGAGCAGTTCTGGGATGTGGTGGTGGTTGGCAGCGGAGCTGCCGGCCTGATGGCCTGCCTGGAGTTGCCCAGCCATCTACGCGTTCTGCTGCTGAGCAAAGACAGCGATCCCAGCAGCACCCCCCGATCGGCCAGTCGCTGGGCCCAGGGGGGCATCGCGGCCGTGACCCGGCCCAACGACAGCTTCGCCAGCCACATCGCCGACACTCTGAGCGCCGGTGCCGGCCTGTGCGACCGGGTGGCCGTGGAACTGCTGGTGCAAGAGGCTCCTGCCTGCGTGGAGCGCCTGCTCCAACTGGGCATGGCCTTTGACCGCGACGGCGATGGCCTCAGCACCACCCTCGAAGCCGCCCACAGTCACCGGCGCGTGCTGCATGCCCAGGACCGCACCGGCGGCGCCCTGGTGGATGCCCTAGAGCGGGAGGTGCGACGGCGGCCCCTGCTCGAGCAGCGCATGGGGGTGGTGGCGCTGCAGCTCTGGATGGAGCACGGCCGCTGCGTGGGCCTGCAGGTGCTCGAAGGCAACCAGATCCACTGGCTGGGGGCGCGGGCCGTGGTGCTGGCTACCGGGGGAGGCGGCCACCTGTTTGCCCACACCACCAACCCGAACCTGGCCAGCGGCGATGGGGTGGTGATGGCCTGGCAGGCAGGAGCGGTGGTGCGCGATCTGGAATTCGTGCAATTCCATCCCACAGCCCTGATGCTGCCGGGAGCCCCCCATTTTCTGATCTCCGAAGCCGTGCGCGGCGAAGGGGCCCACCTGGTGGATGGGGCGGGCGACAGCCCTGTGGATGGCCTGCCGGGCGGGGATCTGGCCCCCCGAGACGCCGTTAGCCGAGCCCTGGCCCAGCGCATGCGGGCGCTGGGCGTGGACCATCTCTGGCTTGATTTGCGGCCCGTGGGAGTCCCCCGACTGGAGCAGCAGTTCCCCACGATCCTGGGGCGCTGCCGAGAACTGGGGCTCGACCCCACCCGCGCACCAATCCCCGTGGCGCCCGCCGCCCACTATTGGATGGGGGGCATCTGGACGGATCTGCACGCCGCCAGCAGCCTGCCCGGGCTCTACGCCGTGGGGGAGGTGGCCTGCACCGGCGTACACGGCGCTAACCGTCTGGCCAGCAACTCCCTGATGGAGTGCCTGGTGTTTGCCCGGCAATTGCGAACCATCCACCTGCCGCCCGCACCAGACCAGCCCCGCCCAACCCAACCCGACACCAGCGGGGAACAGGATCTGCCCGAGATGGCCGGGCTGGGCCTACCACAGCTGTGGGCCTTGGAAGCCCAAATCAGCGCCCTACGGGACCTGTGCTGGCAGGTGGCGGGTGTCGAACGCAGTGCCCACGCCTTGGCGCCTGCCCTCTTGAACGTGCGCAGTCAACGCCTGCAGCTGGAAGCCAGCCCTGCCTGGCAGCGGCTCCAGGCGCTCACGCCTGGCCACTCCCTTCAGCTCGCCGCCGCCGACCTGCCAGCCCTGAAAGGGTTGCAGGAGTTGCATCAGCGACTGGTGCTGGCCGGGCTCTTGGTCGAAGCCGCCCTCTTTCGGAGCGAGAGCCGCGGCGGGCACCACCGCACCGATGCCCCCGCAGCCCAGCCCTTCTGGCAGCGCCACACCGACCAGCGACAACACCAACCGCCCTCCACCTCGCCCCTGCTCTGAGCGGGGTTAGGGCACCCGCCCGGTGTATCCAGAGAGCTGGGCCAGCTGGGCCAACGACTTCACACCGGAATCGAGCTTGCCGTTGATCTCCCAGCTGGGAAAACCCTCGATGTTCTTGGTGTCGCAGAGGGCTTTCTGGCTGTTCTGACCATCAGCGGCACATTCCACCAAGGTGAGCTTGGCAGTGGCCTCCTTGCCGAAAAGCTCCTTCTGCTCGTGGCAATGGGGACACCAATAGGCCGTGTACATCACGGCGCCGATGCGGGTGAGATGGTCGGCCAAGCCGATCGCCTCGGGGCTGCTGGCGGTCTCCACGACAGGGGGCACGCCGGCGCCCTGCTCCGCCGCGGGACGATCCACCGAGGCAGCCCAGCCCAGGCCGACCATCGCCACCAGCAGGGCCACAATCACAGCCCGGAACACAACTTGGCCGCGGTCGTCCCATTCACCGCCCACCAGGCTGATCACAAACAGCGCCAGGCTCAGCGTGGCCGACAGCACGCAGAAGAAACAGAAGGCCTGGATCTTCACCACCATCAGCCCCATCAACAGCAGGCTGAACACCGCCATGCCCGTGCTCAGCAGCAGCAACCCCCACCAGCTGCGCTGGGCCAGGGCGGCGCGGGAATCACCGCGTAACACCAGCGGCAACACCGCCAGCACCAGCACGGCCACGTAGGCCAGGCAACCAAACAGGGAGAGGGGCTGGCCCAGCAGGCTGCCCCAGGCGCTGTTCAGCACCTTGTCGCAGCCTTCGGCCCCACCGGGACAACTCAGCGGGCCGAGCAGCCCCCAGCGCTTGAGGGTGATGGCACCGGTGTCGATGGCGCCGATGGTGGCCAGAACAGCCATGGCCACCCGGGCCCAGCGGCGGGCCGGATCGCTGCGGCGCCGGGTGGAATTGAGGCGCTGGCTGAGGCGGGTGGAGGTCACGGCAACGGCAGCATTAACAGCATTCTCGCAGCCCCATCCGCCCACGCCCCCATAGGGTGGAAGGTCGGCTGCCCGGGCCGCTGGGGTCAGATGGATCAGCAAATGATGAGCAAAAAGACCGTTGCCTTCGCCCACCTGGGCTGCGAGAAGAACCGGGTGGATACCGAGCACATGCTCGGTCTTCTGGCCGAAGCCGGCTACGGGGTGAGTGCCGATGAAACCGACGCCACCGTGGTGGTGGTGAACACCTGCAGCTTCATCCAGGAGGCGCGTGAGGAGTCGGTGCGCACCCTGGTGGAGCTGGCAGAGCAAGGCAAGGAGCTGATCATCGCCGGATGCCTGGCCCAGCACTTCCAGGAGGAGCTGCTCGAATCGCTGCCCGAGGCCAAGGCGATCGTGGGCACCGGCGACTACCAGCACATTGTTTCGGTGCTGGAGCGGGTGGAAGCTGGCGAACGGGTGAACCAGGTGAGCGCCAACCCCACCTTCGTGGGCGACGAGCACCTGCCCCGCTACCGCACCACCAGTGAGGCGGTGGCCTACCTGAAGGTGGCGGAGGGCTGCGACTACCGCTGCGCCTTCTGCATCATTCCCCATCTGCGCGGCGACCAGCGCTCCAGGCCGATCGAGAGCATCGTGGCCGAGGCCCAAGCCCTGGCGGCCCAGGGAGTGCAGGAACTGGTGCTGATTAGCCAGATCACCACCAACTACGGCCTCGATCTCTACGGCAAGCCACAGCTGGCTGAGCTGCTGCGGGCGCTGGCAAAGGTGGAGATCCCCTGGATCCGGGTGCACTACGCCTACCCCACCGGCCTCACACCGGAGGTGCTGGCGGCCTACCGCGAGGTGCCCAACGTGCTGCCGTATCTAGATCTGCCGCTGCAGCACAGCCACCCGGAGGTACTGCGGGCGATGAACCGCCCCTGGCAGGCCGAAGTGACCGGCGGCGTGCTGCGCCGCATCCGCGAGCAGCTGCCCGAGGCGGTACTGCGCACCACCTTCATCGTGGGCTTCCCCGGCGAAACGGAGGAACAGTTCCAGCACCTGCTGGATTTCGTGGCCGAGCAGCAGTTCGACCACGTGGGTGTGTTCACCTTCTCGGCTGAAGAGGGGACACCCGCAGCCGAGCTCCCGGATCAGGTGCCTGCCGAGGTGGCCCAGGAGCGTAAAGACCGCCTGATGGCCCTGCAGCAACCCATCGCCGCCGCACGCAATGCCGCCTGGGTGGGCCGCATCGTGGATGTGCTGATTGAGCAGGAAAACCCCAGCACAGGTGAAATGATCGGGCGCTGCGCCCGCTACGCCCCCGAGGTGGATGGCGAGGTGCGGGTGTTTCCCGGCGAAGGCGGCCTCTGCGCCTCTCCAGGCACACTCGTGCCGGTGCGGCTCACCGCCGCCGACACCTACGACCTGATCGGTGAGGTGGTGGGTGCCCGGGCGATGGTGGATGAAGCCCAGGCCTCGCTGCGGGGCTGCGCTTGAGATGGCGTGAGCATCAACGCACCACCTTTCTGGTGGCCTCAGGGCTAAGCACGGCCGGATCCTTTGCCGGTCTCACCGCCAAAGGCTGGATCCTGATGGATGGCAGCGGCAACCCGATGGTGCTGGCCCTGCATTTCGCTGCCCTGGCCATGCCGACATTGCTGGTCAGTGGCCCAGCCGGCGTGGTCACCGACCGACTGGGCTGCGAAACCGTGCTGATCCGCTCCCAGTGGGGGCTGTTCGGGGCCGGCATGCTCGGCGCCATTGCCATTCCCCTCAGCGATGGGGCCCTGCAGATCGGCCTGCTGCTGCTCAGCACCTTGCTGGTGGGCGTTGCCAGCGCCTACGAGCTCACCGCCCGCAACAAATACTGCGCCCTACTGGTGGAAGGTCCTGGCCAATTGGCGCCCTACATCACCAGCTTTTCGGTGGTGTTCAACGTGGGCAAGCTGGTGGGCCCGCCCCTGGGGGGCTGGCTGCTGGCCTGGACGGGGGCGGGACTGGCGCTGGCGATCGATGCCGCCACCTACCTGCTGCCCATCGCTTCAGTGCTGTGGCTGATCAAACCCAACCGAACCCAGGAGCACCGCAGCGTCGCCGGTGCCGGCAGCAGCCTCAGGGCCGCCTGGACAGGCAGTGGGCCGGTTCTGCGGCACGTATTGCGCTACACGGCGCTGGCCTGCCTGGTGGGATTTTTTCACCCAGGCCTGGCGCCGCTGATGGCCCGGGATCTCCTGGGTCCATCCCCCCAGGCCCTGGGCCTGTTCACCAGCGTGCTGGCCGCCGGCAGCATCAGCGGCGGACTCGTGCTGCAACGCCACAGCCGCTGGCTGAGTCAGCGGCCCGCCCTACTGCTGGGCAGCTGCACGGTGGTGACGGCCGCCGCCCAGCTGGCCATGGCCCGCTTCAGCGAACCATCCACAAGCAGCCTGGGGCTAGTGGCCACCTTTGCGATCGGGGCCGGCACCGCCTGCCTGCTGTCGGGGGTGAACCTGATCAGCCAGGTGGGGGCCCCCATGGCGATCCGAGGCCGCATGGCGGGGCTAGGCCAGATCGCCTTCCTCGGCGGTGGCGGGCTGAGTGGATTGCTGGCGGCCACCCTGAGCCTCACGCTGGGACTGCGCGGTACGTTTGCCCTACTGGGAACAGCCGGGCTGGTGCTGGGCTTGATCGAACTGCGTCAGCGGGGCCGATTGCGGCTGGAACTCAGATCAGCTTGATGCCGCGCAGCACGATCGAGGCGGCGATGGCCACGGCCAAACCACCACCAACGAGGCCCAGATAGATCGCGACACCCATGGCTGCCCTGTCAAAGGTTCAGCCATTACAGCAGAAAGCGGGCACCATCAGCCCTTCCGTGAACCACCTAGGCTTGATTCCATTCGAGACGCATCCCAGCGCAGTCCAAGCGCCCTGGTTCAGCCCCTTCCCAGCTCTGCTGCCTGTATGCGCACCCTATTTGTCTACCCCGAGTTCCCGAAAACCTTCTGGAGCTACGAAAAAATCCTCGAGCTGATCGATCGCAAGGTCCTTCTCCCCCCGCTCGGCCTGGTAACGGTGGCGGCCCTGCTGCCCCAGAGCTGGGAGATGAAGCTGGTGGACCGCAATGTGCGCGAGGTCACCGATGTCGAGTGGGACTGGGCAGAGCTGGTGGTGATCTCCGGCATGATCGTGCAAAAGGGCGACATGGCGGTGCAGATCGCCAAGGCCAAACAGCGAGGCATCCCGGTGGCCGTGGGCGGCCCGTTTGCGAGTTCAACCCCGGATGCGCCGGAACTCGATCTGGCCGATTTCAAGATCCTCGACGAGGGCGAAATCACCCTGCCAATGTTCATTGAAGCCCTGGAGCGGGGCGAACGCCAAGGCCGATTCAGCTCCGATGGGGTCAAGCCGGACGTCACCGGAACGCCGATCCCGCGCTTCGACCTGCTCGAGCTGGACGCCTATTCGGAAATGTCGGTGCAGTTCTCCCGAGGCTGCCCCTTCCAGTGCGAGTTCTGCGACATCATCGTGCTGTATGGCCGCAAGCCACGCACCAAAGCGCCAGAGCAACTGGTTGCCGAGCTCCAGTACCTCTACGACCTGGGCTGGCGGCGCTCCGTATTTCTGGTGGATGACAACTTCATCGGCAACAAGCGCAACGTAAAGCTGTTGCTGCCGCTGCTGCGCCAGTGGCAGATCGACCACGGCTACCCCTTCAGCTTCGCTACCGAGGCCTCGGTCGACCTCGCCGCTGACGACGATCTGATGCAGATGATGGTGGAATGTCGCTTTGAGAGCGTCTTCCTCGGCATCGAAACCCCCGACGAATCCAGCCTGGAAACCGCCGGCAAACTTCAGAACACCCGCAGTTCCCTGGAGGATTCGGTCAACAAGATCACGTCCTATGGCCTGCGGGTGATGGCGGGGTTCATCATCGGATTCGATGGCGAAAAAGAAGGGGCTGGGCGCCGGATCGTTGAATTTGTGACGCGCACCGGCATTCCCCACGCGATGATGGGCATGTTGCAGGCTCTCCCCAACACAGCCCTCTGGCATCGCCTTGATAAGGAAGGGCGGCTGATCGAAGGCAAAGCCGCCGCGAAAGGGGTTAACCAGACCAACCTGCTCAACTTCATTCCCACGCGGCCGATTCGTGATATCGCCAATGAATACGTGGATGCCTTTGGCGCGCTCTACGAACCGAATGCTTTCATTGATCGCGTTTATTCGTATTTCCTGAAATTACCGCCCCAGAAATACAAGGAGCTCATCGTTCCGGGCAGCCGTCCGTCGAAGCCTCCCAGCTGGATTGATCTGCGCGCTCTCGGCATCATTCTCTGGCGCCAGGGGGTGAAGCGGAACACGCGGGTGCGCTTCTGGAAAGCCCTCTATGGCATGGCGAAGCACAACCCCAAGCGCTTCACCGGTTTCCTTTCGATCCTGGCCCACAACGAGCATTTCCTCGAATACCGCGCCATCGTGCGCCGCGAAATCGAGGAGCAACTCGCCACCCTGCCGCCTGATCCTCCCAAGGCCCCAGTTGAACCCAGCCGCGAGTTGCAGCCGGCCTGACAGGCCTGAAGCTCTCAGTCCTGCACGCGTTCAGTCCTGCACATAGTCGAGGCCCTGCTCTAGGCAGGCCTCGGCGCGCTGGAGCTCTCGACCGAGATACAGGGCATGATCCAGACGGCTCAGGGGGTGGGGGCCGGATCCCTCCGTGAGGGCCATTCCCAGCTGCTTGGCGGATCGAGCCCGATAAACGGCCACCGGCCGGCGGGGACCACCGCCGCGGCAGCTCAACACCTCACCGGTGTCTGGATCGGTGGCCAGCCCCCGCTCATCAATGCCATTGCCGTAGTGCTCGGCCACCAGCTCGGCCGCCTCCCGATCGATGCGAATCAGGAAATAGCCGGCGGGATCCAGATCGATAAACCGCTGGGAGAGCTGGTCGTCGAGCTCTTGGCGGGTGAAGGGCACATCAGGCATGGGGTGGATCGTAGGAAGCCGTGAAGGGCAACTCGGCATTCATCGCCGCCATGGCCTCAGCCATCTCGGCATTGGCACCTGGCAACCAGCGGCTCAGGATCCCGGCAAAGCGCGGATCACTCCAGCGGTGCAGGCTGACGCGCGGCTGGGCCACAAAGCCACGGCGGCGTTTGTGGCTACCGCCGGCCCCGGGGTCGAACCCACGGATGCCCCGTTCGATCGCCCAGGCGATCGGCGCGTAGTAACAGACCTCGAAGTGCAGGCAGTCGATCTCCTCGTCGCTGCCCCAGTAGCGCCCCCACAGCTGATCGCCGGCATGCACGCACAGCGACATCGCCACAGGCTGCATCGGTTCGCCGCGGTGGGCACTGAACAGCACCAGATGCCGGCGCAGCTCAGGGTCGGTAGCCAGGGCCTCAAAGAACGTCTCGCTCAGGTATTTGCTGCCCCAGGGACCCCAGCGGCTGCAGTGCTGGGCGTAGAAGTCGTGCATGCGCCGCACCAGCGCAGGGGGAATGGCATCCCCCGCCAGCGGGGTGACTGTCAGACTTGCAGCCCCCACCGCCTGGCGCTCCCGCTTGATGTTGCGGCGCTGGTTGGCATTGAAACTGGCCAGGTAGGCGTCGAAATCGCTGTGGCCAGGATTGGTCCACAGGCTCTGCTGGTTGACCCAGGCCGCACAACCGGCCGCCTCAGCCAGGGGCTGCCACTGGGGATCGACATAGAGAAAGTTGCAGCTGAGGATGCCCTGTTGACGGCAGAAGTCATCGATCAGCTCCAGCATCAGGGCCGTGAGCGCGGCAGCGTCTTCAGCCGGATCGATCAGGAAGCGGTAGCCCTGAACCGGGCTCACCGGGCTCATCCCCACCAACTTCGGGTAGTAGCGCAGGCCCAGTTGTCCGGCGAGCTGGGCGAAGCTCTGGTCGAACACAAATTCGCCGTAGCTGTGACCCTTGAGATACAGGGGGGCCACCGCCAGCAACTCCCCACCGCGCCACAGCCCCAGGTGGCAGCTCTGCCATCCCTCGCGCGGCACGATGCTGCCGCTGGCCTCGAGCTGGTGCAGCCAGCGCCAGCGGTAAAACGGCAAGCCCTGGGGGTGGGCGGCAGCCAGCAACGCATCCCAGCGGTGCTCCGGGATCTCCGAGAGGCTCTGATGCCAGCGGGCCTGCAACTCAGCCATGGCTGCTACGACGGCCGACAAGGGGAGGAAGGGGCAAAACTAACCAGAGCTGTGCTGCCCTGGTGCCCCAACTGATGCGTACCCAGTTCGCCCCGGCGCACCTGTTCACGCCCGTGCTGCTGACCAGCCTGCTGCTGCCGGTGCTGCAGCTGATGCGCCCCCAGCTGGAGCAGCGGCTCACAACCGTGTGCGTGGAAACGGCATCCGCCGGCAATGCCAGCCTGGCCGCCAAACTCGAGGCGCCCTGCGCCCAGTTGGCCAAGCCCACCAGCCAGTGCCTGGTGCAGGAAACCGCCTCCGGCGGCCGCAGCCTGGCGGTGTTGGGCGAACTGATCCGCGGCGACTTCGGCGCCGACAGCGAGATGGTGGTGAAACGCTGCCTGGCGCGCATGCTGGGTCTGCCCGCCGGCAGCCTCCAGCACATCCCCCTCAAGGAGCTGGCTCAGGGCTTCGCCAAAACGCGGCGGTAACGCACCAGCAACTCATCGCCCTCCAGGCGCCGATGCTCTTCGAGACGCCAGGCGCCTGCCTGGATCGCCGCCTGCAGCGGCACCCAGCTATGGGGTCCGCCCAGCACCTGGGGGCAGAGGGTGAGCTGCAGCTCCTCGATCCAGCCTTCCGCCAGCAGGCCCGCCGCCAGAGTGGCGCCGCCCAGCACCACCAGCCGCTCCAATCCGGCTGCCTGGAGGGCAGACAGGGCAGCAGACCAACTCTCCAGACCCAGATGCCGGTCACAACCCGGCAAGGGAGGCGCCCCCGCCGGAGCCAGCAACCAGCGCTGCAAGGGCTGCTGCCAGAACGGCAGCTCGGCAGGAATCCGGGCAGTGCGGGTCACCACCAATGCCACCGGCTGGTCGCTGCGGCCGGCAGCGGCCCGCTGAGCCAGCAGGTCGGGGGCATGGATCAGACAGGTGCTGCCGTGGCGCCGCAGGGTTTCGGCACCGATCAGGCAGCCGTCGGCCCAGGCCAGGGCCTCCTCCAGCACCCGACGATCCCCCGCACCGCCAAGCTGGGCAGCGCCACCGTCTGGGGGAGCTAGGCGGCCGTCGAGGCTGACGGCCAGCACCAGTCGCAGCTTTGGTGCCTGCAAAGAGGGCACCAGCAGGTGAGACACCGGCAGCGCTCAGCCGGCCACCAGGGCTTCCAGGGCAGCGGGAACCATCTCCAGCTGGGGGGTTTCAGCAAACACCTCGGCGGCGTTGTTGGGGCTCTCCTGCAGGCGCACCTTGTGGAGCCGGGCGCCGGTGGCGGCGATCGGGGCGCTCAGCAGATCAGCGATATGCAGGGCGATGTTCTCGGCCGTGGGCACAGTGGCAGCGAAATGCTCCACATCTTTGTTGAGGAAGGTGTGGTCGAAGGGCTCCACCACCAGATCGTCGACGAGCCGCTGCAGGGCCGCCAGGTCGCAGACCATGCCGGTGCGGGCATCGATCGGACCTCGCACCGTGACATCGAGCAGGTAATTGTGGCCGTGGCCGTGGGGCCGAGCGCACTTGCCGTAGATCGCCTCGTTCTCGCCCTGGGAGAGCTCGGGCCGGGCCAGGCGATGGGCGGCGGCGAAGTGGGTGCGGATCGAGAGGAAAGCTTCCATGGGAGTCGGGGTGGAGCCGGGGGCGAGCAGATCGACCCAGAGCGTTTCGGTTTCGTGCAGACGCAGCCCCACCAGGGGCAGCTTGGGGGCCAGGCGAGTCCAGATGGCCTGGCAGAGGGCTTCGGTGGTGGGCAGCCGACCCTCCGGGCGGCTCAGATCAAACTCCGGCCAAGCCTCGTTGAGATAGCGGAAATCGAGCTGAGCCGTGACCTCGGCGCGAATGGCGTGCTTCACCTCCGAGAGATTGAGCACCATGCCATCGGCATCCAGGGGCCCACCCATCGCCACGATCAGGGTGTAGTTGTGGCCGTGACCCGGCGCCAGGCTGCAGGGCCCGAAGCGGGCCTGGTTGTCCTCGGGGCTGAGCTCGGGCAACCAATACCGATGACTGGCACTGAAGGTGGCCCGGCGCGTGATTACACAGGGGCGACCGCGACCATGGGTTGGGCCCTGGCCATGGGTTGGGCCCTGGCCATGGGCTGGGCCCTGGCCATGGGCTGGGCCCTGGCCATGGGCTGGGCCTTGGGCGGTTGCAGTGGCCGTCATCGCCCAGGACTGGAGGCCCTCCATCCTAGAAACGGCCAGGGCCGCGGCGTTTGTGCCATCAGAACCTCCCCATGACCACCCCCAGCCACCACGCCCTGGCCCAGCGGCTGCAGGGGCTCAACCTGTATCTGGTCGGCATGATGGGCGCCGGCAAGAGTGCGGTCGGTCGGCCCCTGGCTGAAGCGCTGGGCTACCGGTTTCTCGACGCCGACGACGCCCTCCAGCAGGTGGCGGGCCGCACCATCCCGGAAATCTTCGCCAGCGACGGGGAGCTTGGCTTTCGAGAGCTGGAAACGGCAGTGCTGGGCCAGATCGCTGGCTGGCATTCCCTGGTGGTGGCCACCGGCGGCGGGGTGGTGACCCGGCCGGAAAACTGGGGACACATGCGCCAGGGCGTGGTGGTGTGGCTGGATGCGCCGGCACCGCTGCTGCTGGAGCGGCTCCGAGCCGATCCCACCCCCCGGCCCCTGCTCCAGGCCGACGATCCCGGCGCCCGCCTGGGCGAGCTCCTGGCCCAGCGGCAACCGCTCTACCGCCAGGCCGACCTGCAGGTGCCGCAGGGGGGAGAAGACCCGGCCCAAGTGGCCCAGCAGGTGCTGGCGGCCCTGCCAGCGATTCTCAAAGAGCCAGCCGAAGCCCCCGAAGCCCCGATCCGCCTCCAGAACGGCGACGGTGAGACCACCGCGAACCTGAACTGAGTTCAGCCGGGGGGCTCCAGTCGCACGGCGAACCACTGGATCGACAAGCCTGGGGCGAGCTCGAGTTCGCAGGCCGTTTCCAACAGCCGCTGGGCCTGCTCCGCAGGAGTGGCCAAAGCCGCCAGATCCGCCGGCACCTGCTCCAGGGCCGTGAGCTGGGAAGCGAGCCAGGCCAGGGTTTCGGCAGCCGTGAGAATCCGTTCCTCGCCGGCAGGCTCCAGCACCACGTAATGATCAAGCTCCCGCAACAGGGGATCGGACATGACTGGCGCCCTACTGGCCCCCATCCTGGCGCTGCTGCTGGCGGTCAGTCCCGGCGTGCTGGCGGAGCGGGCCGCCCACTGGCCCGAATGGCGCCTGCCCGCCCCCCTCGAGCGCCCCTCGAACCGACCCGGCCACCAAGACCTCGCCTATCCCGCCTGGATGGAGGGCGGCTGGCAGGTGCGCAGCGACGACCTGGACTACCGGGTGCAGTTCGAACGCAACGCAATCGGCGCGGTGGTGGGAAATAGGGCCTTCAACGCCACGGCGATCGGCCGGGCCCTGCTGGGCAAAGCGCTGCTGCGGGTGACCAACGATCCGGCCAACCCCAACCGCCAGATCGCCGTGCTGACCGGCGATCAGCAGCTGGAATCGACGGTGGTGGGGCGCCGCAGCGAACAGCCGGATCCGACCCACTTCTGGACCGATGAGCTGGCCCTGCAGGTGCTGCATGGCCCCGGCGATCCGCGGGTGAGCCGGGTGGAAACCCTGAGCCGCTACAGCCTCAACCCCAACGGCTCGGTGAGCACCGAGCAGTGGCAGGCCAGCTACCCCTCACCGGCCCTGGGGCTGGCCGCCGCGGCCAGCAGTAACGGCCACTACAGCCTGGAGCTGACGCCCGTTAGCCCCGTCCCGCTTCCACCGCGATCCGATCCCGCCAGCTGAACAGGGGGCCCAGCAGGGGATGGTCGGCGATGCCGCTGACCCCCAGACCCGCCAGGGGCGCGCCGCTGCTGGCTGGAAACTTCAACAACCCCAGCTGGGCCGCCACGGCTAGATCGGCCAACGTCAGGCGGTCGCCCACCAGGTAGGGCTGGTCGGCCACCAACAACGCCAGCTGCTCCAGGTTGGTCTGCAGCTGTTGGCATTCGGCCGTGCCCACCACGCTGGCCACCGCCTCGCCCACGCCGGCCATCACCCCCGCCGGCAGGCTGCTCACCAGCTGACGCAGGGGACCCGGGGTGGAGTCCGGCAACAGAGCGCTGCGCAGCACGGCATCGCTGGCAGCGGCCTGCACCAGGGCCAACCGACAGCCCGCGGCCAGGGCCGTATCAGCCCAGTCTTCGATCAGCAGCACCCGAGCCCGCTCCGCCGGGGCCTCCGGCAGCAGGCGCGGCTCAGGATGGTGCCGCTCGAGGTAGAGCGCAATCGCGGTGGAATCGGCGATCACCTCACTGCCATCCACCAGCACCGGCACCTGGCGCTGGCCCGAAAGGCGGAACAGCTCCAGCTGGCCGATGCCGGGGGTGACCTCCACCACGGTGTAGTCGAGGCGCTTGGCGGCAAGCACGAGCCGCACCTTCTCGCAGAAGGCGGAATGCCTGAACTGGTGCAGCTGCATGTGTCAAACCCCGCCTCTGGGCGGCAGAGTAGCCAGCACGCAGCAGGCACCGACCACTCCGGGCAATGAAGGACTTCTTCCTGAACGTGACGCGCTACCCGCGCTATCTGGTGGCCTTCGGTCTTGGGGTAGCCAATTCGGTGTTCGAACCCCTCGCAGCCCGGGGCCGCAATCCGGTCACGGCAGTGGCCCTGATCGGGGCGGGCGTCAGCGGCATGCTCAGCCTGGTGCTGATCCTGCGTGCGATGGTGAACCCAGCACCGCTGGCATAGCCATGGCACAGAGCCGACGGGTGGAGCGGGTGGCCTCCCTGATCCGCCGCGAAGTGAGTGAGCTGCTGATCGGCGGCATCAAGGACGAGCGGGTCAGCCAGGGCATGGTGAGCGTCACCACAGTGGAGGTGGCCGGCGACCTGCAGCACTGCAAGATCTTCGTGAGCATTTTCGGCAGCGAGGACGACCGCAGCCAGGCCATGGAGGGCCTGCGCTCGGCCAGCGCCTACGTCAAGGGTGAGCTGGGCCGGCGGCTGAAGATGCGCCGCACCCCCGAGGTGGTGTTCGTGCTCGACCGCGGCCTTGAAAAGGGCACCTCGGTGCTGGGCCTTCTCAACCGACTTGAGGAGCAGCGGCAGGAGAAAGGTGAACCGGCCGAGGCCAGTGAGCTCTGAGGCCGACCTGCAGCGGCTGATTCACCAACTGCTGGTGGTGCGAGCCAGCGGCACCCTCGCCGACCACCAACGGGGCTACCCCCGCTGGGAACTTCCCAATGCCCAGATCCGGGCCCTGTTGGAGGCAGGGGTGGGCGGCGTCATTCTGCTGGGCGGCAGCGCAGCGGAGGTGGCTCTGCGTTGCACCCAGCTGCGGCGCTGGGCCAGCCAGCCGCTGCTGCTCTGCGCCGATGTGGAAGAAGGGGTGGGCCAACGCTTTGACGGGGCCACCTGGTTGGTGCCGCCGCTGGCCCTGGGGCGCCTCTACCGGCAGGAGCCGCAGCGGGCAATCGCCCTGGCTGAGCGCTACGGCCGCTGCACCGGCCGGGATGCCCGGGCCCTGGGCCTCAACTGGGTGCTGGGGCCGGTGTGCGACGTCAACAACAATCCCGCCAACCCGGTGATCAACGTGCGGGCCTGGGGCGAAGACCCGATTGCAGCAGGGATGCTGGCGGCGGCCTTCATCCGCGGCGCCCAATCCGAAAAGGTGCTCACCTGCGCCAAGCACTTTCCCGGCCACGGCGACACCAGCAGCGATTCCCATCTCACCCTGCCGCTGCTGCCCCACAGCCGCGAGCGGCTGGCGGCGATCGAACTGCCGCCCTTTGAGCAGGCGATCGCCGCCGGGGTGGCCTCAGTCATGACCGCCCATCTGATGCTGCCCGCCCTTGATCCGGAGCGGCCCGCCACCCTGTCGAAGCCGGTGCTCACCGGGCTGCTGCGCCAGCAGCTGGGCTTTGGCGGGCTGGTGGTAACCGATGCCCTGGTGATGGAGGCGATCACCGGCCGCTACGGCGCCGGTGAAGCGGCGGTGCTGGCCCTGGAGGCCGGCGCCGACCTGGTGCTGATGCCCGCCGATGCCGCGGCCGCCATTGCGGCCATCGCTGAGGCCGTGCACAGCGGCCGACTCAGCCGGGTCCAACTCGAGGCCAGTGCCGAGCGCCGCCGCAGGGCCCTCGCGTGCTGCGCCGAACCGGCAGCCGCACCAGACCCCGAAGCCGCCGCCCAGCCCGACCAGGCCCTGGCCCTAGAGCTGGTGCGCGCCACCCTGGAGGCAAGCCTGGAGACAACGCCGGATGGCGGCGGGCCTGCCACGGACCCGATGGCCGGACAGCCAGGAATCAACCTGATCCGCCTGGATTCGGCCCTGGCCGCCGCCTTTCTGCCCGCCACCGCCCCAGCCCTGAGCCGCCCCGAAGCCCGGGGCTGGCGCAGCGTGCTGCTGGAGAGCCGCAGCCCAGGCCTGTGGAGCGGCGATCCCGATGCCCCGCTCGCCCTGGAGCGGCTGGGCCCGGGGCCGGTGCTGCTGCAGCTGTTTGTGCGGGGCAATCCCTTCCGCGGCAGCGCCGGCAGCGCCGAACCCTGGCCAGCCGCGCTGCGGCAACTGGTGGCGGCGGGGCGGCTGGCCGGCGTGGTGGTGTATGGCTCGCCCTACCTGTGGGAGGAGCTGCGGCCACTGCTGCCCGCGGGGGTTCCGGCGGTTTACAGCCCCGGCCAGATGCCCCTGGCCCAGGCGGAAGCCCTCAACCGGCTGGGCAGGGGGCTGGGGCTGGGGGACACTGACGCCGGCGCCGGCTTCACCGACTGAGCCTGCGCGTTCCTGCATCCGGCGCTCCACCCGGTTTCGGCCCATGCTCAGCCTCTCGATGATCGTGCGCAACGAAGCCGAGCGGCTGGAGCGCTGCCTGGGCTCGGTGGCGGGGTTCGTGGATGAGATGGTGCTGCTCGACACCGGCTCCACGGATGCCACCGTCGCCGTGGCCGAGGCCTGCGGCGCCGTGGTGCACCGGCTGCCCTGGCCGGGTGATTTCGCCCCGGCCCGCAATGCGGCCCTGAAGCACGTGCGCGGCGACTGGGTGCTGGTGCTCGATGCTGATGAATGGCTGCTGCCCGAGGCCCGCGAACCCCTGCGAGAGCTGATGGCGCAGCCGGATCTGCTGCTGATCAACCTGCTGCGGGAGGAGCGGGGGGCGGCTCAGTCGCCCTACTCCAACGTCAGCCGCCTGTTTCGCCGCCATCCGGCCATCCACTGGAGCCGGCCTTACCACTCCATGGTGGATGACAGCGTGCTGGCCCTGCTGGAGCAGGAGCCCCACTGGCGCCTGGCCGATTGCGATGTGCCGGCCCTCGCCCATGACGGCTACAGGCCCGAGCTGCTGGCCAGCGGCGCCAAGGCCGAGCGGTTGCGCCAGGCCATGGAAGCCGACCTGGCCACCCACCCGGGCGACCCCTATGCCTGCGCCAAGCTCGGCAGCCTGGAGGTGAGCCAGGGCAACCGCGAGCGCGGCATCGCCCTGCTGGAGCAGGGACTGGTCCACTGCCCGCCCTTCAGCCATCCCGAGCGCTACGAGCTACTGCTGCACCTGGCCATCGCCCACACCAGCAGCGCCCGGGCCCGCGCCGAGCAGCTCTACCGCCAGGCCCTGGCCCTGCCGCTGCCGCCGCGGCTCACCCTGGCGGCCCGGCTCAACCTGGCCGGGCTGCTGCAGCAGGGTGAGGCGCAGGAGCGTGGGGCCTTGGAGGAGGCCTGCAGCCTCTGCCGCGAAGCCACCACAGCTGCCCCGGAGCTGGCCCTGGGCTGGCTGCATCTGGGGCTGGTCGAGCGGCGGCGGGGCCGGATCCCGGATGCGATCGCGGCCTATCGCGCAGCCCTGCAGCGCGATCCCAACCTGGCCGCCGCCCAACAGAATCTGGCGGTGGCGCTGCTGCTCGGCGGTGACATCCCCGGCGCCCGTTCGGCCTTCCGCCAGGCAATCGCGCTGCTGGTGCAGCAGAACCGCGGAGACGAGGCCGAGGCGCTGCGCCGCCAGGCCGGCACGATGGTCAAGCTGGACGACTGACCCCAGGACTGCACCGCCATGACCATGGCCCCCGAGTTGTCCCTGAGCGGCCGCACCATCGCCGTGACCCGGGCCGAGACCCAGCTGGGGGAAGCCCGGCGCCTGTTCGAGGCGGCCGGCGCCACGGTGGTCGACCTACCCGCGCTGGTGGTGACGCCCCCCGATGAATGGGGGCCCCTCGACGACGCCCTGGCCGAGCTCGACGACTTCCACTGGCTGGTGTTCTCCAGTGGCAATGGGGTGGAGGCCGTTGAGCAGCGGCTGCGCCGCCTGGGCCGTTCCCTGGCCCGGCGCCCCGCCAGCCTGAAGCTGGCCGCCGTGGGCCGCAAAACGGCAGCCCAATTGGAGGCGCTTGGCGCGCCCGCCGATTTCATTCCGCCCAGCTTCGTGGCCGACAGTCTGCTGGAACACTTCCCTGCCTCGGGATGGGGTCTGCGGCTGCTGCTGCCTCGGGTGCAAAGCGGTGGCCGCACCCTCCTGGCAGAAGCCTTCGCCGAGGCTGGAGCCCGGGTGGTGGAGGTGGCGGCCTACGAAACCCGCTGCCCGGAGGGCTTGCCCAGCGCCGCGTTGGCAGCCCTGGAGCAACGGCGCCTCGACGCCATCACCTTCAGCAGCGGCAAAACCGTGAGCCACACCTGCCGGATGCTGGAGGCGGCCTACGGGCCGGCCTGGCCGCGCCAGCTGGATGGGGTGGCCGTGGTGTCGATCGGCCCCCAGACCAGCGACCGCTGCCGGCAGCTGCTGGGCCGGGTGGATGGCGAAGCCGATCCCCACGACCTGGCGGGCCTGGTGGAGGCCTGCAGCCGCAGCCTCAGAGCTCAGCCGTAACCGATTGCTTGCCCTGCCGCAGGGTGAGGCGCCCCTGCTGAACATCAATGCTGGCCACGCTCCAACCCGCCGGCAGCAGTGGGGTGGTGCGACCACCGCGCTGGCCGACCCGCAGGGTGCCGGTCTCGCCCCCGAACTGCACCAGGGCCTCAGGCGTGCCGCCGGAGCGGATCACACCATTGAAAACAAGGCCCGGCGGCAGGCTGAGCCGGTCCGGCGCCGCACCCGCTCCAGCGCCCCCCACCGGCGCAAACGGATCCACCCGGCCGGCGGCGACGGAGGCCACCACCTGGTTGGAACTCGGCAGGGGCGTGAGCCCCGCCAGGGGCCCAGGATCGGCCACCGGCAATGGGGCGGCTGGAGACGACCCAACCGCGGCCGAACGAGGCGGCGGCAGCTGGCTGGACATCTCCGGGGGTTGCTCCCCACCACAGGAGGCCAGCAGCAGCGCAGTGCCTACAGCCACAGCGGCGAACCTAGGCATAACGGGTTTCAACCAGGTCACGGAAACGGTCCAGGTTGGCCTGGAGCTCTTTGGTGACGATCCCCCCCAGGATGCTGGGTTCCATCAGCGGTGCCAAGACCCCCGGCAACTCATAGCTGACACTCAGCTTCACCGCCGTCAGTTGGGGGGCTTGGGGATAGAAGCGCACCGCCCCTTTGGTGGGAAGGCCTCCCACCGACTCCCAGTGCAACTGCTGGGCCTCCACCCGTTGGCTGATCCGGGCCTTCCAATGGAAGCGAAAGCCCTGGGCCGCCAGGGTCCAGTCGGTGAGATCGGGGTCGTTCGGTTCGGTCACCACCGACTCGATCCAGCGCATCCATTCAGGCATGGACTCCAGGTCACTCCACACCTCCCACACCTGCTCAACCGAGGCCCGGATGTCCGTGGTGACGCTGTGCTCGAGCCAACGGCCCATGGAATCTCCTACGCAACAGAGGTGTTGGTGGCCAGGGCCACCGGGCGGTCCAGGATCGCCGCAGCGGCCAGACGTCCACTCATGGTGGCGCCTTCCATCGAATCGATGTAGTCCTGTTTGGTGTAGCTACCGGCCAGAAAGAAGTTGCTCACCGGTGTGCGCTGCTCCGGTCGGTAGGGCTCCATACCCGGCGCCTCCCGATACAGCGACTGGGCCAGCTTCACCACGTTGCTCCACACCAGCGTGAGCCCCGCAGCGGAGGGGAACAACCGGCGCACCTGGGCATCGGTGGCGGCCACGATCTCCTCGGTTTTCTTGGGGATCCAGGGATCGCCAGGGGTGAGCACGCACTGCAGCAGGGAGCCCAGGCCCTGCTTGCGGTAGTCCTCCGGGCTGGCCAGGGCCAGATCGGCGAAGCAGCTGAAGTCGGCGTCGGCGGTGTAGAGGAGATTGTTGAGGCCAGCGGGATGACTGAGATCGCCGCGGGCGGTCTGCGCGGCGGGGGAGTCGCCCAGTTCAGTCACCCAGCCGTCGTAGCGCAGCTGCACGGTGGCCACCGGCACCGCTTCGAGTTGGTAGAGGTTGTCGAACAGGCTGTGGCAGCGCCAGGCCTCAGGGATCATCCGCTGGATGCCGGGCACATCGCAGGCGGCCAGGTAGGCATCGGCCTGCACCTGGATTTCACCCTCAGGGGTGCCCAGGGTGAGGCCGGTGACACGGGTGTTGGCGCCAGGGGTGGCGCCAGCCTCTTCGTAGTGGATCTCGGTGACCCGGTGGCGCAGGTGCAGCCGGCCGCCGCGCTGCTGGATGTAGTCGAAGATCGGGCCGGTGAGCCAGCGGTGGGGCGAACCCTTGAGCAGGTTGAGCTTGGAGGCCTCGGTTTTGGACGCAAACATCATGAAGATGGTGAGCATGCAGCGGGCCGAGATCGCCTCGCAGTCGATGAAGCCCAGGGCATAGGCGATCGGATTCCACATCCGCTCGATGCTCTGTTGGCTGCCGCCATGGCCCACAAACCACTCCTGGAAGCTGATGCGATCCAGCTCACGGATCGTCTTCATGGCGCCCTCGTAGTCGACCAGGCCGCGCACGATGGGGCTGGTGCCCAGAGCCAGGGCGTTGCGCAGCTTGTCGACCCAGTCGAGCTGGGGTGTGGTGAAGAAGGCCTTCAAGCCGTTGAAGGGAGCGCCGAGGGCGAAGCGGAAATCCAGCTCACGCAGGTCGCCGCCCGTGTTCACGAACAGGTGGGTGTGGTCCTTGGGCAGCAGGTTGTCGATCGCCCCCACCTTGCGCAGCAGGGCGAAGAGGTTGGCGTAGTTGAAAAAGAACACATGCAACCCCATCTCGATGTGGTTGCCGCCCTCATCCACCCAGCTGCCCACCTTGCCGCCCATGAACGGCCGGGCCTCGTAAAGATCCACCTGGTGGCCGGCATCCACCAGATCCACAGCCGCCGCCAAGCCGGCCAGTCCTGAACCCACGATGGCGACGCGCACCCTGCTGCTCCTTGAGTGGGAACGACTCTATGGAGCGGGCCAGCCCGGCAGCGGCTGGGCTGGCTCCATACAGTGGCGGCAACAGGCCCACGCCCCCGATCACCCGCCCATGATGAGCAGCGAGATCGCCGAAGCCCAGGCCGCAACCGACGCGGCCCCCCAGGCCACCTTCACCGCCAGAGATGGCAAAGGCATCCAGATCACCGAGCCGGCCATGAAGCAGCTCGCCGCCCTGATGCAGCAGCAGGGCCCAGACAAGGTGTTGCGGGTGGGCGTGCGCTCGGGGGGCTGCAGCGGCATGAGCTACACGATGGATTTCATCGATCCCGCCGAGATCCGCAGCGACGACGAGCGCTACACCTATGAGCCCACTGGGGCGCCCAGCTTCGAGGTGGTGTGCGACCCGAAAAGCCTCCTCTACATCTACGGGATGCAGTTGGATTTCTCCAGTGCCCTGATCGGCGGCGGCTTCAATTTCACCAACCCCAACGCCACCCAGACCTGCGGCTGCGGCAGTTCGTTTGCGGTGTAGGCCGTGGCCAAGCTCCTGAACGCAGACCTCGCCGCTGATCGTGGAGCTGACCAACAAGGTGGCAATCTGAGTCCACGATCAGGCCTGTCACTGCGCCATGACCTCCCCCGAAGCCACCACCGAGGAAGCCCCCTCCCTGTTTGACCAGGCCATGGAGCGCTACCAACAAGGGAGCGCGCCGGCAGAGCTGATCGACAGCTTCCTCGCCATCACCGAACAGGCCCCCGGACAGTCGGCTGGCTGGACCTGCCTGGCCTGGCTGCAGCTGCTCGACGACCAGCCCCAGGCAGCCCTGCGCTCCGCCAAGACGGCCGTTCGCCTCAATCCCCAGGACCCCCAGGCCCGCATCAATCTGAGCCTGGCCATGCTCGAAACCGGAGCCAAGGGTGTACGCGAGCACATCGAAATCGTGCAACGGGTGATGACGATGGCGCCGGAGATGGCCGAAGAACTGCAGGAGTCGATCGCCGATGGCCTCCAGCGCAAACCGGGCTGGAAGGCGATGGGCAAGGTGAAGGCCTGGCTGGCGGCTTGAAACCGGTTCTGCTGCTCAGCAACGGCCACGGGGAGGACCTCAGCGGCGCCCTGGTGGCTGCCCAACTGATCCAGCAAGGCATTTCCGTGACAGCCCTGCCCCTGGTGGGTCATGGCAACCCCTATCGCCAGCTGGGGGTGCCGGTGCTGGGGCGCACCCGCAGCTGCAGCACCGGCGGCCTGGGCTACACCAGCCTGGCCGGACGCTTCAGCGAGCTGCTGGAAGGCCAACTGCTCTACGTTCTGGGCCGGCTGCTGCTGCTGCGCCTCCACCGGCGGCACTACGGGCTGGTGGTGGCCGTGGGCGATGTGCTGGCGGTGCTGGGGGGCTGGCTGTCGGGGCTACCCACCGCCGTGTATTTGGTTGCCTACTCGAGCCACTACGAGGGCCGCCTGCGGCTGCCCTGGCCCTGCGGCTGGCTGCTGGGTCGGCCCAGCATCCGGGCGATCTGGAGCCGCGATTCCCTCACCGCCACCGACCTGGTGCAGCAACTGGCGCGGCCAGTGCACTTTCTGGGCAATCCCTTCCTCGATGTGGTGAGCGCGGCCAACCCCCACAGGCAGCAGCACCCGCCGGACGCGGTAGCGGCGGGCCTGGAACTGGCGCTGGTGCCGGGCAGCCGCCTGCCGGAAGCAGCCCGCAACCTGGGCCTGATGCTGCAGGTGTTGGCGCTGTTGCCGGACAACTGGATGCAAGTCCAGGGGCTGCGGCTACGGGCCGCCCTGGTGCCCGACCTGGACCGCCGCCGCATCGCCCAACTGGGGCAGAGCCTCGGCTGGCGGCTGGAGGGGGAGGATCGCCTGGTGCGCGGCCCGCTGCTGCTGGAGCTGGGCTGGGGGCAGTTCACCGAGATCCTGCGCGGCGCGGCGCTGGTGCTGTGCACCGCCGGCACGGCCGCCGAACAGGCGGTGGGGCTGGGCAAGCCGGTGTTGCAGCTGGCGGGGCGGGGCCCTCAGTTCACGGCGGGCTTTGCCGAAGCCCAGCGCCGGCTGCTGGGCCCCGGCGTGCACTGCGCCCCCGGCCCCAGTGGCCAGGCCCGCACCCTGGCCACCTCGGCCCACCTGGTGCAGACCCTGCTGGATCAGCAGCGCGATCCCCACCACGGCCCCCGATTGCAGCGAGAGCTGGCGGCCATCGGCCTGGAGCGGATCGGCAGGCCGGGCGGCAGTGCCGCGATGGCCTCGGCGATCATGGAGCTTCTGGCGGATCCTGCCGCCCTCCCCTCCCCGAATCGGCCATGACGGCGCCCGACTCTTCTCCAGGCCTGCTGCGGCAGCTCAAAGGCGCCATGGACACGGTGCTGGTGGTGGATGTGTTTGTGGTGATCGCCGGAGCCCTCTGGTTTGCCACGGCGGTGGTGTTGCACAGCCAGAAGGTGGAAGCCCCATTGGAGCTGTTTCAGCGGCTGTGGGAGCCGCTGTTCACCCCGGCGATCGGGCTGCTGATGGGGGCCGCCCTGCTCAGTGGGCTGCTGGGCTGGTGGCAGCAGCGAGGGCAGCGTTGAGCTGGGGGTATTGGTAGGCAAAGCCCTGGGCCTGTAGACGTTCAGGCAGCACCTGCTGACCCTCGAGCACCACCTGGGCACCGTCACCGAGCAGCAGTTGCAGGAGCGGCCCAGGCACGGGCAACAGGCTGGGCCGGCCCAGGGCCTGCCCCAGAGCACGGGCGAAGCTGCCCATGGTGGTGCGCTCCGGGCTCACGGCGTTGTAGACCCCGCTGAACGAGACGTCCTCCAGGGCGGTGGCGATCAGGCGGCAGAGGTCGTGGCGGTGAATCCAGCTCATCCACTGGCGACCGGAGCCCACGGGGCCGCCGAAGCCCATCCGAAACACCGGCAGCATCTTGCCGAGAGCACCGCCATCGGGGCCCAGCACGATGCCGATGCGCAGCTTCACAACCCGACAGCCAACGGGGGCCTGATCGGAGGCGTCTTCCCAGCGCTGGCAGATTTCGGCCAGAAAGTCGTTGCCGGCCGGGCTGGTTTCCTGGAAGCGGGCCTCCAGGCTGGTGCCGTAGAAGCCCACGGCCGATCCGTTCACCAGCACCCCCGGGGGCGTCTCAAGCCGCGCCATGGACGCCACCAGCAGCTCGGTGGTGCGCACGCGGCTCTGTAGCAACACGTCGCGGTGGGCCGGCGTCCAGCGGCGCTCAGCGATCGGCTCGCCAGCCAGGTTCACCACGCCATCGGACTGGGACACAGCCACGTCGAGGCCGTTGTGGGCCCAGTTGGCGGGATCGGCGGGATCAAAGTGGAGGCAGGCGAGACGCTTGCCCACCAGGGCCGGGAAGGGCTGAGCCTGACGGCTCACCAAGGTCACTTCGTGACCAAGCTCGAGCAGAAAGGGAACAAGCTCCCGGCCGACGAACCCCGAGCAACCCAGCAGCAGCAGGCGCATCCTTCCTCTCTCGCGTTCTTGGACGATAGGCATCGAAGCCTGGCCTGCGCCGCCGGCCTTAGCCTGTGGCCAACTGGAGTTCTTGCCATGGCTGACGCCCCCGCTGCCGCCGGCTCTGCCACTGCCGCCCCCGCCGCTCCTCCCAGCCAGCCGGCACTGAAGAAAGGCAGCCTGGTGCGGATCAACCGTACGGCCTACGCCGGCAGCCTGGAGGCGAGCGCCAGCGATGGCCTGCCGGGCTATGTGATCGAGGGGCCCGGCGAGATCCTGGCGATCAAGGGCGACTACGCCCAGCTGCGTTGGCGCCGGCCGGTGCCGGATGTGTGGCTGCGCCTGGATCAACTGGAGGACTTCACCGCTTGAAGGCCCTGCGCCAATCCTGCACCCTGACCACTCTTTGCCGACTGTTTGCCCTGATGCTGGTGGCTTGGCAGCCGTTCCCCTGGGAATATCGGGTAACGCTGGTGGGTTAAGCCCTGCAGCACTTGGCCATCAGCCTACGGGGTGCTTCCCCGCCCTGGCGGAGCCGGCAAAACGGCTTAGCAGAAATCGCCTCAGTCGCCCTCATGACCCTGGCAGGGCTGAGTGTGCTTGATGGACTGCGCAACCGCCCCGATCACCAGTAGCTGTAGACCGGCCCAGTGGTGGTGATCGCCGCCTTGATTGGCGATGGACTGCTGCAGGCCTTCACGGGCGCCGATGTGTTTGGCATCAGGCCACCGGAGAGATTCATCACAGGTCCATTTCGACCCAACGCTATTTTGGGAATCGTCCTAAGCATTCTCATGCCCCTTCCGCTCTGGAGCCCTCTAAAAAACCACAACCATTGGGGAATCTGGCTGCCAACAGGAACGCTTGTGACGATCATCCATACCTGTTAGCACAACAATCTATTGCTTGCGCTACTTGGATAGGCCTCACTTTCAAGCCTTTGGAAGATACGGGGTCAACCAATCTTAAAGTCTCTCTTACAGCGGCTCTTGCCAGCGCCTATTCACTCTGCAACGCTTTAACAAAGAGCTGGCGACATGACTTGGCTAGCTCCGGGGGCCATATCTAGCCTACTGAAAGCCACACATCACCAAAGCCGCGCGCCCACAACGAACCACTAGGGGCAATTAACACCTTAAGTAGGGACTCCTGAAAAAGCTTCCAGCAAGCTGCCTTGATTTCAGCCAAGAGACATGGGTGCAGGAAGCTCGCTAGATCGGTTATGCAGTGACGAGCAATTCTTCTGTTTCAAGCCATAGAATATCCC
>NZ_JAGQCX010000016.1:0-41804 GCF_024346415.1 Cyanobium sp. Aljojuca 7D2 | reverse complement strand
GCGCGAAGGGCACCACCGGTTGAATGTTGAGCACATTCAGGGTTTGGTCCTGATTGGGCCCCATCCCCGGGGTGAGGTTGTTCTGAAACGGAACGCTGATCAGGTTGGCGATCGGGTTCTGGGCTTCAGCCGCGAGCGCCTCTGTCTGAGCTTCTGGTTGCGCGGCGGCGGGCAACAGGCCGGGCAACAACCCCGCTAGGGCCAGGGCAGCAGGCAGACGAGCCATGTAGCAGCGTGAACATCAGCGGGCGGATTATAGGGGTCACTTGCCCGCCGATCCGGCCAAAATGTCTTGCAGCGCAATGCTTTTCAGAACCCGCCACCCCGGGAGCCCAAGGGAACTGGGCCAGCACGGCTGGCATAACGGCTGATGCCCCAAACCCACCACAATGGAGGCCTTCACAGCAGGGCCTGAATGGGCGTTCTCACAGCACTGGCGATCCTGGCGGGGTTGATCGTGGTGCACGAGGCGGGGCACTTTTTTGCCGCCACCTGGCAGGGGATTCGCGTCAGCAGCTTCTCGATCGGCTTCGGGCCGGTGCTGCTGGAGCGCCAGCGCCGCGGCGTGCAATTCGCCCTGCGAGCCCTGCCCCTGGGCGGCTTCGTGGCCTTCCCCGATGACGACGAAGACAGCCCCATCCCCAAAAACGATCCCGATCTGCTCTCCAACCGGCCCCTGCCCCAGCGCGCGCTGGTGATCGCCGCCGGTGTGATGGCCAACCTGCTGCTCGCCTACGCCGTGCTGCTGGGTCAGGGATTGGTGCTCGGCATCCCCGCCGGCTTCAGCGCCAGCCCCGGCGTGCTTGTGAGCGGCGTGCAGCCCGGCCAGGCCGCCGCCGCCGCTGGCCTTCAGCCCGGCGACCGCCTGATGCGCCTCGATGGCCAGCCCCTTGGCGGCGGCCAGAGCGGCGTGGCCGCTCTGGTGGAGCGGATCAAGGCAGCCCCCGAGCAAACCCTGCGCCTCGACGCCGAGCGCAACGGACAGACCGTGGCCGTGCAGCTCACCCCCGCCGACCTCGGCGGCATCGGCCGCATCGGCGCCCAGCTGCAACCCAATGGCAGCGAGGCCTTCCGCCCCGCCCGCAATCCGCTCGAGCCCTTCCGCCAGGCCAACCACGATTTCGTCGCCCTCACCAGCCGCACCGTGGATGGTTTCGTCACCCTCGCCACCCACTTCGGCGAAACCGCCAGCCAGGTGAGCGGCCCGGTGAAAATCGTGGAGATGGGGGCGTCGCTGGCCAAGCAGGGTGGCAGCAGCCTGTTCATCTTCACCGCCCTGATCTCGATCAACCTGGCAGTGCTCAATGCCCTGCCGCTGCCCCTGCTCGATGGCGGTCAGTTCGTGTTGCTGCTGCTCGAGGGCGTGCGCGGCAAACCCCTGCCGGAGCGCTTCCAGATGGCCTTCATGCAGTCGGGCTTCGTGTTTCTGGTGGGCCTGAGTGTGATGCTGATCGTCAAGGACACCTCCCAGCTGCCGGCGGTGCAGCAGCTGTTGGGGCACTGATCTCGCCCCAACCAGGAGCCCGAACCCCCGCACGGTAAGCTCAAGTTCACCTACCCGTTCGCAGCCCAGGCCGCATGGCGAAGAAGTCGATGATTGCGCGCGACGTGAAGCGCAAGAAGATGGTGCAGCAGTTTGCTGCCAAGCGTGCTGCCCTCAAGGCCTCCTTCGACGCCGCTGCCGATCCGATGGAGCGCCTGGAAATCCATCGCAAGATCCAGGAGCTGCCCCGCAACAGCGCCCCCACCCGCGTGCGCAACCGCTGCTGGGCCACCGGCAAGCCCCGTGGTGTGTACCGCGATTTCGGCCTGTGCCGCAACCAGCTGCGTGAGCGCGCCCACAAGGGTGAGTTGCCCGGCGTGGTCAAGTCCTCCTGGTGATCCGGAGCGGGCTGGCCTGGGCATCGAAGACCGAGCCGCCACTCCCCATCCAATCCCCGAAGGCGCCTGCGGGCGCCTTTTTTTGTGCCGCCGCCACCGGCCCAAACGCGAGAAAAAGCAAAGGAATCCCCAGCAGCCAGAGGCCGAATGCGAGAATGGCCCTTGACAACAACAGGACATAAGCCCAAGTGCAAGGACAAACTCAGTCGATCTCCTTCGATGGTCGGGAGATCCGGCTGACCACCGGTCGGTTTGCCCCCCAGGCCGGGGGCTCGGTGATGGTCGAATGTGGTGATACCTCCGTTTTGGTTACCGCCACCCGCTCCGGCGGCCGCGAAGGCATCGATTTTCTCCCCCTGATTTGCGACTACGAGGAGCGGCTCTATGCCGCCGGTCGCATCCCCGGCAGCTTCTTCCGCCGTGAGGCGCGTCCCCCAGAGCGGGCCATCCTCACCTGCCGGCTGATCGATCGGCCAATGCGGCCCCTGTTCCCCAGCTGGATGCGCGACGACATCCAGATCGTGGCCACCTGCCTCTCCCTCGATGAGCGGGTGCCGCCCGATGTGCTGGCCGTGACCGGCGCCTCGATGGCCACCCTGCTGGCCAAGATCCCCTTCTACGGCCCCATGGCTGCGGTGCGCGTGGGCCTGCTGGGCGACGACTTCGTGCTCAACCCCAGCTTCCGCGAGATCGAGCGCAGCGAGCTGGACCTGGTGGTGGCCGGCACGCCCGAGGGCGTGATCATGGTGGAAGCCGGAGCCAACCAGCTGCCCGAGCAGGACGTGATCGAAGCGATCGACTTCGGTTACGAAGCGGTGTGCGAGCTGATCAAAGCCCAGCAGAACCTGCTGAAGGAGCTGGGCATCGAGCAGGTGATCCCCGAGGCCCAGGTGCTCGACGCCACCCTGCCCAGCTTCCTCGAGAAGGAATGCGCCAAGGGCATCGGTGAGGTGCTCAAACAGTTCTCCCAAACCAAGCCCGAGCGCGACGAGAAACTCGACGCGATCAAGGCTGAGGTGGCTGAGAAGATCGCCGGCCTCGCTGAGGACGACCCGATCCGCACGGCGGCCAGCGGCAAGGCCCTGGGCAACAGCTACAAGAGCCTCACCAAGAAGCTGATGCGCGAGCAGATCCTGAAGGACGGCAAGCGCGTCGACGGCCGCAACCTCGACGAGGTGCGCACGATCAGCGCCGCCGCCGGCGTGCTGCCCAAGCGCGTGCACGGCTCGGCCCTGTTCCAGCGCGGCCTCACCCAGGTGCTCTCCTGCGCCACCCTCGGCACCCCGAGCGACGCCCAAGAGATGGACGACCTCAACCCGTCCACCGAGAAGCACTACCTGCACCACTACAACTTCCCGCCCTACTCCACCGGCGAAACCAAGCCGATGCGCTCCCCCGGCCGCCGCGAAATCGGCCACGGCGCCCTGGCAGAGCGGGCGATCGTGCCGGTGCTGCCCAGCAAGGAGTCCTTCCCCTACGTGCTGCGCGTGGTGTCGGAGTGCCTCAGCTCCAACGGCTCCACGTCGATGGGCTCGGTGTGCGGCAGCACCCTGGCGCTGATGGATGCGGGCGTGCCCCTCAAGGCTCCGGTGAGCGGCGCCGCCATGGGCCTGATCAAGGAAGGCAAAGAGGTGCGCATCCTCACCGACATCCAGGGCATCGAGGACTTCCTCGGCGACATGGACTTCAAGGTGGCCGGCACCGAGAAGGGCATCACCGCCCTGCAGATGGACATGAAGATCACGGGCCTCGACGTGAAAACCGTGGCCGAAGCCGTCAACCAGGCCCGCCCTGCCCGCCTGCACATCCTCGAGAAGATGCTCGAGGCGATCGACAAGCCCCGCGACACCATGTCGCCCCATGCCCCGCGCCTGCTCAGCTTCCGCATTGATCCGGAGCTGATCGGCACCGTGATCGGCCCCGGCGGCCGCACGATCAAGGGCATCACCGAGCGCACCAACACCAAGATCGACATCGAGGACGGCGGCATCGTCACGATCGCCAGCCACGACGGCGCCGCGGCCGAAGAAGCCCAGCGCATCATCGAAGGCCTCACCCGTCGCATCAGCGAAGGCGAGGTGTTCACCGGTGGCGTCACCCGGGTGATCCCGATCGGTGCCTTCGTGGAGATCCTGCCCGGCAAGGAAGGGATGATCCACATCTCCCAGCTCTCAGAAGCCCGGGTGGAGAAGGTGGAAGACGTGGTCAACGTGGGCGATCAGGTGACCGTGCGCGTGCGCGAAATCGACAACCGCGGCCGCATCAACCTCACCCTGCGCGGTGTGCCCCAATCCGAATCCGAGGCGCCGGTGCCGGCCTGAGTTCCCTCAGACGGCAAAGCCCGGATCAATCGTGGCCATCGCCGCGGCCGCTCTCTCGCATAACGCGCGATGGGCGGCCCCATGGCTGGCGATCAGGCAGCCGGCCTGACGCACATCGCCGCTGTTGTAGCCCAACGGCTGTCCATCGGCATGGCTGAAGGCCCCACCCGCGGCGCGCAACACCGCTTCCGGGGCGGCCATGTCCCAGTCCTTCGGAGCACTCTTGCCAGACAGCGAGATGTAGAGGTCGGTTTCGCCACGCAGGATCGTGGCCACCTTGCCGCCCACGCTGCCGATCGCCTTGGTGTCGCCCAGGGCCAGGGCCGCCAGCAGCTGCTCCAGGCGCGCATCGCGGTGGTTGCGGCTGGCCACCAACACCAGTTCGCCCAGGGCGCGGCGGCCGCTGAAGCGCACCGGCGAGCGCACACCAGCGCGGTTTTCACACCAGGCCTCGCCGCTGGCCCCAGTGAGGGCGGGCATCACGCCAAGCCACAGCTCCTCCATCACCGGCAGCAGCACCACCCCCAGCACCGGTTCGCCGCGGTGCACCAGCGCCAGATGAACGGCGTATTCGCCGGTGCCCTGCAGGAAGTCTTTGGTGCCATCGAGGGGATCGAGGATCCACAGCCACTCAGCCGCCAAGGGCTGGCCGTCGGTGAGTTGCTCCTTGGCCGTCTCCTCGCTGAGCACGGTCCAGTCGGCGGCGGGGAAAGCCGCCGCCAGGCCATCCAGCAGCCAGCGATTCACCGCCAGATCCGCCGCGCTCACCGGGCCCTCGCCCCCCTCGTCCACGCTTAGTGCCCGGGGAAAACCGTAGGGGGGCTGCTCGCCGCGGCCATAGGCCAGCAGGATGTCGGCGGCACCCCAGCTCAGCCGCCGCAGCTCACCCAGCAGCACCTCCAAGGTGATGCCCGAGGGCAAGGGCAGGGCAGCCGGCATCATGGTGGGGCAGGGATCAGCATTGTGCAGGAGCGAGCCCCGAGCCGTGCAAGCCACCGAACCGGCCCCCGGCGTGCTCTACCTGGTGGGCACCCCAATCGGCAACCTGGGCGACCTGTCGCCCCGCGCCCGGCAGGTGCTGGCCGGCGTCGACCGCATCGCCTGTGAGGACACGCGCCGCAGCGGTTTACTGCTGCACCAGCTGGGGCTGCGCCAGAAGGACCAGGGGCCCAGGCTGGTGAGCTTCCATGCCCACAACCAAACCGCCCGCATCCCCGAGCTGCTCGCCGCCCTGGCCGCAGGCGAGGCGCTGGCCGTGATCAGTGATGCCGGTCTGCCGGGCATCTCCGATCCCGGCGAGGCGCTGGTGGCGGCCGCCCGCAACGCCGGCCATGGGGTGATCTGCGTTCCCGGCCCCAGCGCCGTGACCACGGCCCTGGTAAGCAGCGGCCTACCCAGCGGGCGCTTCTGCTTTGAGGGCTTCCTGCCGCCCAAGGCCAACCAGCGGCGCCAGCGGCTGCAGGAGCTCGCAGGCGAGCAGCGCACCCTGGTGCTGTTTGAAGCACCGCACCGGCTGCTGGATCTGCTCGACGATCTGCTGGCGGTGCTGGGCGATCGGCCTCTGCGCGTCGCCCGCGAACTCACCAAGAAGCACGAGGAGCAGGTGGGGCCCACGGTGGCGGCGGCCCGCGAGCATTTCCAGCGCACGCCACCCCAGGGGGAATGCACCCTGGTGCTGGGAGGTGCCGAGCCGCCACCGCCGCCCAGCTGGAACGCCGCCAGTCTCACGGCCGAGCTGGAGGCCCTGCAACAGGCGGGCCACAGCAGCAATGCCGCTGCCAAGCTGCTGGCCGAACGCACCGGCCACAGCAAGCGCGAGCTCTACGCCCTGCTGCATCAGACGCCGCCAGGCCCCAACATCTGACGCCCCAACCCTGACCCGTCAGACTTCAGCGCAGTTCCAGCTCCGGATCGGCCGATCCCGGATCCCCTGATGGTGGTGCGCCTGCGTCTGCTTCTGGCCAGCCTGTTGGGCGGCGGCCTGCTGCTGGCGATTCTCTGCCTCGGCGCCCAAAACCTCGATCAGCGCCCCAGCCTCAACCTGGGGTTTGGCCGCAGCGCTCCATTGCCCGCCGGCTTCCTGGTGGGCATCGCCCTGGTGATCGGTGTGCTCAGCGGCGGCTGCAGCGCGGCGCTGCTGGCTCCCCGCAGCGATCAGCTGCCCGGCAGGGAATAGAGGCTGCCCTCGATCACCACGCGGCTGATGCCCTGGGCGATCAGGTAGGGGGCGGTGCGCTCCAGCACGCGGGTGTCGGGCACCTTGATCACCCGCTGGGTGCGGCCGCAGTGGCGCTTGGCTTGGCGCGGATTGGCGAACACCAACAGGGCCTGCCGGTCTTCTTCCCCATCGGGCAGCTGCCCCAACTCCGGGAACTCCTTGAGCGGCTTGGCCTGGAGCTCCACGGTTTTGTCCACCAGCATGTAAACGCTGGCGGGCAGCGGCGCCTCCGCCAGGGGCTGGCACTGGGCCGGCTCGCCAAGGTGGTCTCCCAGCAGCAACGGCACAGCCACGAACGACTCACTCGGATCGCTCGTGTCGTCATCGTCGAAGTCGAGGTGGGCGTCCGCTTCGGCGGCGTCGCTGGCGTCATCGCCGAAATCATCGGCATCGTCGATCGCCAACACCGCAGCCTCGTCATCGTCGGCCCCCTTTGGCGGGCTGTCTGGCAGATCTGGCGCGCTGACCTGAGGAAGGGGATCTGGCTTGGCGGGCTGCGGCACCGCCTTGGCGGCGCGGGGGGTGCGCTGCTGCTTGAGCTGCTCGTATTCGGCCGGCTCGAGCGCGGCCTTCACCGCGCGGCTCACCGTGTTGGCGCTGCAGCCATAGGCCTCCGCCAGCTCCGTGCTCCCCTCACCGGCGCGATAGCGCGCCACGATCTCGATTTTCTGGCTGTCGGAGAGCCGGGGGGCAGCCATGGATCGAGCGATGCGCAGCTCGCCACTGTAGGCGGATTGCCCCGACTCCCCAAGGGCAGCCAACGGCGGCGCTCAGGGCGTGGGCGGTTTGACGTTGGGGCAGGTGGCGCCATTGAACCTGGCGGCGATGCGATCGCTGCCTTCCTTGTAGATGGTCTGGGCCTTCTGGCTGTCACCGGAGGCTTGGGCGGCATCGAGCTTGCTGGCAAACATGCCGCAGGCCTGATCCAGGCTCACCGCGCGGGCTGCCAAGGGCGCCGAGAGGGCCAGCAGAGCAGCAGCGGCAAGCACGAAGGACGAACGCATGACCGGTGGCGATGGAAGGGGCAACTCTGACGCAACGGCCGCAGACCCAACGCGCTTGTGGCGGCGATGGCAGGTGCGCGATCATGACTCCGAAGCTCCCTTAGCTCAGCTGGATAGAGCAGCTGCCTTCTAAGCAGCCGGTCGTGTGTTCGAATCACACAGGGGGCGTTTCCAGGCGAGGCGACAAAAGTCTCAAAACCCTGAGGTTGGGGTGGCATCACGCACCGCCTGCGGAATACGGCGTGTTGCAGGAGCCGATCGTTTGGTTGAGCCCCTCATTGGCGTTTGGGCGGCATTCCCCCCAGATGGGGGGCGCGGCATTCAGCCCAGTCCTCGACACTGAAGCGCGGATCGCCACTGGAGCACACCATGAACACAACAGTGAGCGAGCTTCTGCTGGTGGCCGTGTTGTTTGCCGTGGTGGTGCTCTCAGGCAGGGTCTGAATCAGGCACGAATCAACGCGTAGCGCGTGTGGAGCTCGGTGCTGGCACCGGGCGCCAACTCGATCCTGCGATCACCGCTCAGCAGGGCCTGGCGCGGAGCACTCCAAGGTTCGAGGCACACCATCGGGCGGGGCGGTTCCGTCCAGAGCACCGCCAGATCAAAGGGGTGGCTGAGCTGCAGTTCAAGCGTGGCGCCGGCCGCCTCATCCACCAGCCGCACCGGCCCGGTTGGACGCACCAGCAGATCGATGCCCTGGGCCAACCGTTGCATCTGCTCAGCGGTGGCAGCCGGCGCCATCGTGAGGTGGTTCAGGCATTCGTCCGGCAGCCCCTCAAAGCGCACCCCCTCCAGGCTGGAGAGATTGAAATAGGGGTGAAGCCCAAAACTGAACGGCATCGGTGCTCCACTGCGGTTGCTCACCGTGGTGCCGATTTCCAGGGCACCAGGAGCCAGCCGCACCTCCATGCGAAGCAGGAACTGGAAGGGGTAGGCCTGGAGCGTCTCCTCTGTGTCGCGCAACTCCAGGGCCACGCCGCGGCCATCCGCCAGGGGCTCCATCTGCCAGGGCAACTGCCGCGCGAAGCCGTGCTGGCCGATGGTGAAGGTGCCCTGGGGCAGGGGCAGCTGGTTGTCGGGCAGCCCGCCCGTGATCGGAAACAGCACCGGGAAACCGCCTCGCACCGACTGGGCAGGATCGAGGAAGCGCTCCAGATCGAGGTACACCACCTCCCGGTCGCCGGAGCGCCAGCCGCTGATCAGGCCGCCGCGCTCGGGCACCACCCGCAGCAGATCACCGCTGTCGGGATCGCTGAACTCCCAATGTGGATAGGGAAGGTCGCGCTGACGGAGAGGCATGGTGGTCAGGGCTGATGGGAGTCGAACCCACTCTGCCGCCTGCCTGCTGCAGGCGATGCCCCCTTCGGGGAACATCTTTGCTAAGCCCCGGCCATCCATCACGGCCGAGGCCGCAGCACCAGCCAGGCAATCAGCAGGATGCTGCCGGTGCTCACCACCGTGAAGATCCAGTCGGCGTAGGGCGTCCAGGGCATGGCATCACTCAACACCCAGGCGATCATGCTGCCGGCACAGTGGGAAGCAATGGACAAACCTCCAAAGCCGATACCGCGCGAGACCACAGAAACAATGGTGCGCAACATCGGCCGGGAGCTGGCGGAGATCAAGCAGGCCATCGGCAGGAGCCGCGGCTGACGGGGACCTGGATGGCCCATCTACTGATCAGCAGCTGCCAACTACTGCACAACCTGCTGATCGACACCGCCAGACGGCCCAGACGGATCGTGCGGTGAGAGGCTGCTGATCAGCCGTAACCGCGATGGAGGGCTGCCACCCTGCAACCTCTTGGGGACTGCTGCAAGCCATCAGCTACGGGCTTGGTCAGCAAACAAGCTTCCTCAGGCTTCCCCACGGGATTTGGCCATTGCGTAATGCCGCTCCAGCCAGAAGCAAGCCAGATTGGAGATCGAGCGCCCTTGCAGGCTGCTTTCCTCAACAAGCGCCTGATACATCGACCATGACAGGGTGATGGTGATGCGCTGAGACTTGCGCATCATCACCGGATATTGCGTTTCAACGTGTAGCCCATGTTTGAGATCAGCCATAAGAATAGCTTTGAGTAGCAAGTTCATGCTATAAAGCTACTCTATCAACGTCAATGTCGGCTTTGCATCCAAGTTGACCAAAGTGGGCGCGTCGAGTGGCGGCGAATGCCAAACCCAAGGCATTACAGCCATTGCCGCATCATTTCCCGAGATGGCCAACCGACCTTTTGCCTTGCATCTGCATCACTTTGCGGCAGAGCTGCACCACCCAGAGCCGCTCACCTCATGAAAAAGCTTGGAGATCAAAGAAGATGCGATAGATGCCGTACGACCCCTTGAGCACGACCAAGATGACAGTCGACCACAAAACGGCAACGACCCAGCCTTTTTGGCTGCTCTGTTGGGCACCGTTCCACATCGCCCCATAGATGGTCAGGAGCACAAAGAGCAGTAGCCATTGGACCGTGAGCAGCACCGACGAAAGGAATAGCGGCATATGCAAAAAGCGCGCAGAGAAAGGCTGTTATCGTCCTGCTTATGGCACGAGCTCTAAAGATGTCTTGACCATCCATCGATATAGCAGTGATAAGCTAGGCTGCAACTAGGCCTAAAAATTCCGCAATGCTTGTCAGGCAATCAATACAAGCGAGCGATCGGATACGTCATCATTGACAACCTCCTCTGTGACATTTTGGCCTTGACGCCTGACGCGGGGAGGTGCTGGTCGTTCAGCCGCCGCGTGGAGAGACGAGCTGCAGCCACAACAAAACCCCAGGCAGGGCCGGGGGCTGATGGCAGGCCCAAAGGCCGTCAACGTCAGAAGCAGAAGGGCAGGAACTGGGTGCGGCAGGCGGCGTAGCCGTCCACCAGCGCGCCAAGGCGGATCTGATGGGCAATGCCCGAGCCAGTAATGGCCTCGGTGACGATGCCGAGCACGATGCCAAGCATGGCGGCGCGGCCATTGAAGAGCTCAGCGCGCTTGAGCTGTTCCAGAAGGATCAGTTGCTCGGCGCGGTGCTCGAGCCATTGGTCGTTAGCGGGAGTGTTGGTCATGGGATTTTGAAGAATGAATTAGAAGCTGAACCATCAGTCCGCGAGATCGGGCTGGAGCAAGGCGCCCAAAACCCAGGCACCAAAAAGAACAACGCAGAGGGTGGCGATCATCGAGTGCTCGGAAATAGGTCGGTGGGGCGACTGAGCACGTCAGTGGGCATGGGTTCAGCCCAGACCGATCACGAAGCCGAGCTTGGCCAAACGGCCATTCCAGGTCTCGGCGAAGGCGACAAAACCGAAGCGGGGGGGTGGATTCAGCGATGACTGTTTCGTTTTGTTACGAGAACTGTAACGCAATGTGACGGGCTGCGGCGGATTCCGCGGGTCATGTGCTCCCTGTGACCCCGTTTGGATCAGTCAGCCCGATCGAAGGTCTCCACCGGGATGGCCATCGGGGCGTGGGAGCCGGGGTGCTCCATCCACTCCGATTCGAAGCTTGCACTGGAGGCTTCCATGCCAGCCATCAGCTCTGGCGCCATGCCGGCATCAAAGGAAAAACGCCCCGGACCGATCAGCAGCAGCGCCAGGCTGCCTCCCAGGTAGAGCACCACCAGCTCGAGCACGTAGATGTTCAGACCGGCCGTCAGGATGTGCTGGTAGGCGGCGGTCGCCATCGTGCCGGTGAGAGCCAGGGCGCCCAGCGGCGTGAGCAGGCCCAGGATCACCAGCCAGCTGCCGATCAGCTCAGAGAATCCCGCCACGTAGGCAAAGAAAAGGGGGAAGGGCAGGTGCAGAGACGCCACATAGGTGTTGGCGAACTGCTGTGGGTCGGCGAGCTTCTCCTGGCCGTGGTGAATCATCATCACGCCGATGCTTAGGCGCAGCAGCAGCAGGCCAGCGGACGCCAGCAGGCCTGGACTCTGCAGATAGGTCAACACGGCTGGCTTCAGCGGAGCCAGGCCAGCCAGCACGGAGCCGCGGGGCGAGGACATGCTTTGGGTTGCCAACCAGAGCGCGAAGCAGGCCCCCGCGAAGCCACCAAAAAGCTCCAGCAGAAGAGATGTGGACATGGCCAGAGGGCGTTTATGAAATCCTGGCAGGCTGCATGAAGAAACGTGAAGCACGGGAAGCAGGCCGCCCTGCCCAGCTGCACCAGTCGCTTTCAGGCGCCTTCCTGGAGCACCCCGCTCGCACTCCCCGCAGCTCCGGTGCATGATGTAACAACTTCGTTACAAGGGCCATGACGTTGGGCGAGCTGTTCCTGGAGGCTCTGAGCTCTGGAGTCATCACCCAGCCCGAGATCGACTGGGTTCTCTCCGAGCAGAGCCGCTTCTCCAGGCCGGAGCAGGCAGTCGTGCAAAGGCTGGGTCGACTCCTGGATCAAGGCGGGATTCAGTTGGGCTGCCGTGTCTCACCGCAGCTGCTGCACCACCGCCAGGTACGCAATGACTGGATCGAGCCCCTGGGCCGCCGCCGCCACGCCCACGCAGCCTGAGCAGATCTGTCATCACCCAGCACCTGCTGCTAGCAAATTGCCGACGGGTGCCTTGACGGGCAGCTGACAGATCAGCAGCCTCTGCGGACGATCAGGTCGACATCCCCGCCAGCCTCCGCGACTGGATTCATCGATGGACGGGATCTGCAGCAGGGCCTGGCCCTCATAGCTCTCCGTGGCTGCGCTGCCAGTGCAGTTGGGGGCCCTGGAGCGACGGCAGCAGCGGGCTCTGCTGATCGCTCACCAATTCATCCTGCTGGCAGGCCTCAATGGCATGTCTGAGCACCGGGTAGCGCTGCACCATCGCGGCGTATTGGGCCGAGTGGCGGTAGCTCTGCTCCAGCTGCCGGTAGTCCTGATCCGGTTGCATGCCGGGTTGGTCGCCCCGTGCGGTGCGCCTAGCGGCGCGGAGCTGGTTTGTGGTTGTCATGGAAAGGATTTGGGGCGGCCAGGGTTCTTCTCGGCAGACCGGCCCGAGCGCACTGTCCCTAAGGGCAAGCCGATGTGCCGCGCTTGTCAGCGGGAGCAAACGGCGCGGCACGGTGACTCAGGTCAACCAATTCGGCTTGAGCGTGCCAAACACCCGCTCGCCGATCAGGGGTTGCACCAGGGGTCGCGTTCTGGTGCAGCAGCAGCGGGGCATTGGCCTAGGGCTGCAGTGGCGTCGCACCAACCTTCCCTGTCGCGGCGGCGGGAATTGGCTCGGTGGCCAGCGGCAGCAAAAAGGGCGGCAATCATCACCTCAACAGGTAGGGCTGATCACACCGCCAATCGCGCTGTTGCCGTGAGGATGCAAGAAGCGATGGCTCTGGCGAGCAGAGCCCAGATGGTTCACACATGCGAGAAGCCCTATTCACCGTTAGCCAACGGCCCGATGGCACCTTGATCGGCGAGAACGCCACCCTTGGATTGGCCGTCTGCGCCATGGAGCGCGAAAGCCTGCAGGAAGAGGCCCGGGATGCCCTGATCCACGCGCTCGGCCCAGCCCATGTCAGCTACCGGGTGCGGTTGCAGCCCAGCGCTCGCCGCAGTGCTGCAGCGCTGCCGTCAGGGGTCAGGCACTGAGGCCGGCGATCCTGCCGACTCCGAGTTGGATGGTCAGATGATTCCTGTTCGTTTTCTGATGCTCAGCCGCTTGATGCGCTCGGCCTGGGCCGTTGGTGCCATTGCGATGGTGACCGCCTTACTGCTGGAGTGGGGCCTGATCGTTGCCGATACAACCAGTGTGTCCTGATCACGGCGGCTGAGCTCTGACCTCAGCCCCTCAGCCGGTTGTGTCTTCGAATCACAAAGCGCCTGGCGGGCCTGTTGGATCAGGCAGGGCACAGCCTCAGCAGCATGCCCAACCGCCTCCAGCTCTGGAACACTGCATCAGGCGTTGCGGGGCAGGCTGACGATGAGGGGCTCGATCGTGCTGGCCGCCGATGATCCGGCCAACCTGGCTCGCTTTTATGCCGCCCTGCTGAACGCGCCCGCCCAACAAGGGTCGGGATCGAGCCACTGGCGCGTGCCCTGGCCGGCCGGTGGCTTCCTCGAGCTCTACGCACCCTCCCGCAGCCGGCCCCAACCCAGGCAGCCAGGGCGGATGGCGCTTTGCCTGCAACGGACCGTGGATGCTGGAGACCCCGCCGCCCTGCTCCAGGCCTGGATCCAGCAGGCCACCGCGGAGGGGGGATCACTACTGGAACCGGCGCGGCACGAATCCTTTGGGGTGGAAGCCTGGTTGCTGGATCCCGAGGGCAACCGCCTGCTGCTGCTGGTTCAGGCCTGAGCCGCGCGGCGGTAGCGGCGCAGCAGCGAGGAATTCACGATCACCGACAGCGAACTCAGGGCCATCGCCGCACCAGCAATCATCGGGTTGAGCCAGCCCAGGGCCGCAATCGGCACGCCCAGGGAGTTGTAGATGAAAGCCCAGAACAGGTTCTGGCGGATCTTGTTCATCGTGGCCCGCGACAGGCCAATGGCCGTCACCACATCGCGCAGGTCGTTGCCGAGCAGCAGCAGATCGCCCGCCTCCTTGGCCACATCCGCCCCGGAGCCGATGGCGATGCCGATGTCGGCGGTGGCCAGGGCCGGGGCGTCGTTGACACCATCCCCCACCATCGCCACCACCTGGCCTTATCGGCGGGACGCACCTCAGCAATCACCTCGGTGATGCCCACCTGGGCGGCGATGGCCTCGGCCGTGGTGCGGTTGTCGCCGCTGAGCATCACCACCTGGATCCGCCGCCGCTGCAGCAGCTCCACCGCCTGCCTCGCCTCCGGCCGCACGGTGTCGGCCACCGCCAGCAGGCCCAGCACGGCCTCGCCCTGGCCCAGCAGCATCACGGTGTTGCCGGCGGTTTCCAGTTGTTGCACAGCGTGTTGCACAGGTTCAGGAAGCTGGGGCACCACACGCCGCGCCAGGGCCCGGTTGCCCAGCCACAGGGCCTGGTCGCCCACCACTGCCTGCACCACTGCCTGCACACCTTCCCCCACCTGGGCCTGGAAATCCCGGGCAGGCAGCAGCGCCAGCCCCTCAGCGCTGGCGGCCTCCAGCAGGGCCGCCGCCAGGGGGTGCTCGGAGCCGTGTTCCAGCGAGGCCGCCAGCTGCAGCACCTGCTCGCGCGACTGCCCAGCCATCGGCACCACCTGGGTGAGCGCGGGCTTGCCCTGGGTGAGGGTGCCGGTTTTGTCGAACACCACGGAGGTGAGCCGCTCCACCCGCTCCAGCACCTCACCGCTGCGGATCAGGATGCCCAGCTCGGCGCCCTTGCCCACCCCCACCATCAGCGCCGCCGGCGTGGCGATGCCCAGGGCGCAGGGGCAGGAGATCACCAGCACGGCGATGAAGGCCAGCAGGCCACTGCTGAAGCTGCCGGCCAGGGTCCAGAGGGCAAAGGCCGCAAACGCCACGGCCACCACCGCCGGCACAAACCAGGCCGTGACCCGATCCGCCAGCCGCTGCACCGGCGCTGAGCTGGCCTGGGCCTCCTCGACGATGCGGATGATCTGGGCCAGGGCCGTCTCGGCCCCCACCCGCGTGGCCGTAAAGCGCAGCAGCCCGCGCCCATTGATCGTGCCGCCGATCAGCTCGGATCCGGCCTGCTTGCTCACTGGCAGCGATTCGCCGGTGATCAGCGCCTCATCCAGCGACGACTGCCCCTCCACAACAACCCCATCGGCAGGCACCTTCTCGCCGGGGCGCACCAGCACCAGATCGCCCTTCAGCACGGCCTCGGTGGGCACGGTCATCTCCTGGCCGCCTCGGATCACGGTGGCGCTGGCGGGCTGCAGATCCAGCAGCCGCCGCACGGCCGCCGAGGAGCGCTGCTTGATGATCTCCTCCATGTATTTGCCCAGCAACACGAAGGCGATCACCACGGCCGACACCTCGAAGTAGACACCGCGCTCGTCGATGTCGACCGGCAGGATCTGGGGTGCAAACACCACCACCACGCTGTAGAGGTAGGCCACGGATGTGCCCAGCGCGATCAGCACGTCCATGTTCAGGGCGCGCCGCTGCAGGGCGGCCCAGGCCCCCACATAGAAGCTCCAACCCCCGAACACCTGCACCGGTGTCGCCAGCAGGAACAACCACACACCCCAGGTGAGCCAGGGCAACTGGGCCACCGGCGCCATGTTCAGCAGGCTCACGCCGGCCGCCAAAGCCAGGAAGGCCCCGGCTCGCACGATTGCCAAGGCCAGCACGCCGCTGAGGGCAATGCCAACGCGCCGACGCATCCGACGCAGCTCCTGCTCGGGTGCCAGAAACGTTTGCCGGCAGCCCTGGCTGCAGAAGTAATAGGTGCGGCTGGCCCGCTGGGCTGAGAGGGCTGTGGCCGTGGGCACCACCATCCCGCAGATCGGATCCTTGGCCATCGGGCTGGACGGGGCCATGGCAGGTGGCTGGAGGCCGGACATGGTCACAACATCTCTTTCTGCACTGTGACCATGGATGCTGGGTCTGGCGTAGGGCGCTCCATGGACATCCCAATCCCCACAGGCACGGAGGTGCTGGAGCGCGAACGGCTCAGCCGCCGGCAAGGCTCCCAACTCACCACAACCAACCTGGTGGGCCGCTGGCGACTCCACCAGCTCTGGAGCAAAGCCCAGGCCCAGCCCAACCCCACGACGGCAACCCTGCTGCGAAGCCTGAAAGCCAGCCTCAGCATCGAAGCAGGCGCCACGGCTGACGACGCGCTCACGGTGCGCAACAGCGTGCAGCTCGGCGCTCTGCAGCTGTGCTTCAGCGGCCACGGCCAGCTGCGGGGCGCACGGCCACTGCTGGAGTTTTGGTTCACTGAGCTCGCGCTGAACCTCGGCGGCCAGACCCTGTGGCGGCAAGCCATCACACACCAACCGGAGCCGCGCCGGCGCCCCTTCTTCGCCCTGATCGCCCGAACGGGCAACGCCGATTCGGGCTGGTTGCTGGCCCGGGGCCGGGGTGGCGGCCTCGCCCTCTGGGTGCTCGACCCCGAGCCTTAAACGACGGTTTTCAGCTCCCGCTGCAGCAGGGCGAAGAGATAGTCGGGCTCCCGGTATTGGCCGGGCAGACAATTGTGGAGGATCTCGAGGCGTTGCCAGCAGACGGTGCGACGCACCTTGGCAATCGACTTGCCTTCGCGGATCAGCAGGCGCAGGGCCTTGCAGTACAGGGAGTAGTTGGCTTCGAGCTCACCGATGGTGAGGCCCGGAGCGGGCAGGGAGGTGGTCATGAAACGAGCGGCCTTCGGGTCAGCGGAGAACCCTTGTGGGCACAGGATTACTCTGCGCCCAAGGGCCCTGTCCCCGAGCCCCCCATAGGGGGACAATTCAGATCTGAACGCGTCAGATCTGAACCATTCCGCAGCGCATGCCCTTGAGCACCGCCTGCAGGCGGTTGTTGACGTCGAGGGTTTTGAGCAGGCGCTTGGTGTAGGTCTTCGCCGTTTCCTCACTGACCACCAGCCGCTCGGCGATCTCCCGATCGGTGAGGCCGCTGGCCAGCAGATCCAGCACCTCGTATTCCCGCTTGGTGAGCCGGGGGCAACTGAGATAGGGCAGGGTGCCGGTGCGCAGGGCGGGACTGCGATACGAGTGGTGCCCCATCACCGCCACCACCGCCTCCAACCAGGGGGCATCGACGTACTGGGCCGGGATCACATCCCCTAGGGCCAGCACCACCACCCGCAGGCTGGGCTGGGCGGCGCGGGCCTTGCGGGCCAGCTCGAAGCCGTTGCCGTCCTCGAGGTAGTCGGTGCAGATCAGCAGCTCGTAGGGCTCCCGCAGCAGATAGCGCAAGCAGGTGGCCTCGTCAGTAACGGCACAGCCGATGCGGGTGCGGTCCTGAAAGCTCTCACACACGGAGCGCAGCAGGAAGCGGCCCTTCATGGCGATCGCCACTTTGCCGCTGATCGCCACCGACAGCAGCACCTGGTCGAGCGTGGTGCCCTCCAGGCTGCTCAGAAAGGGGGTGAGGTCCATGGACCCTTCTCGGGGGCGGACGCCTTGACCGGACGGTGCAACAAACCTAGCCAGCGACGGGACCCTTCCAAGCCGATTCCCTCAAAAAGGTGACCCAGCTGCACGCCCGCTTAACAGATGCGCGGCAGCAGCTCGCCGCTAAGGGGCACCAGCAACCGTTCGGTGCCAAGGGCCGTCCTGAGCAACACCCGCGGCCCCGCCCCACCGGCCGGCCGCACCGAACCGATCCAGGCCCCGCCATGGGCCTCCAGCAGCGCGCGGGCCGCAGCGCAGGCCTGGGGCGGCACCACCGCCACAAAACGGCCCTCATTGGCCAGATGCAACGGCTCAAAGCCCAGCAGGTCGCAGGTGCGCGCCACCGGCTCCGCCACCGGCAGACGCGCCTCCTCGATCGCCAGCTCAACCCTGGCCGCGTCGGCCAACTCCTGCAGGGCACAGGCCAGGCCGCCGCGGGTGAGGTCGCGCAGGCAGTGGATCCGCATGCCCGCCGCCAGCAGCTCCTGCACCTGGGTCCAGAGGGGCGCGCAGTCGCTCAGCACCGGCGGCACCAACGCCAGGCCATCGCCACCGCCAGGCGCTGCAGGTCCTCCCGTGGCAGGTAGCCATGGGCCTGCTGCACGGCGTGAAGGCGCTCGATCAGCGAATCGCCCAGGCCATGGGATGGCCTGGGCTCAGGTGTCGTTGCCACCGAAATCGTCCTCGAAGCCCTGGTCGGGATCGAACTCATTCCAGCCGGGGCTGGCGTCGTTGAAGAGCCCATAGCGGGCCGACTCGTCGTCCATCAGGGTGTTGCCGGTGGCACGCGTGTCGCAGCTGATGCCGCCATCGGCGGTGGGCTGGCAGTTGTCAAACTCCACTCCGGCCCGCACCGGCGCCAAGGGAAGCAAGGCCGCAGCGAGGACGAGTGCCGCAGCGGGAACCAGTGCCGCCCGGGCAAAAGGAAGGATCATCGGCATGGCCTCAGCATGGCCTGATCGCACAGATCGGGCACGGTCTGCTGGGATGATGGCCACGGTTTTGCGTCTGAGCGATGTACACCGACTGGACTGCCGTGATTCTGCTGCTGCTGACGGCGGCACCTCTGGCCGTTGTGGTGGCCACCGCAGCCTTCTTCATCTGGCGGCAGAAGAAGCAGAAACGCTGATCACCACCTCTGGCTGGCCGCGTAGCTCAGCGGGTATCACCTGACCCTGGCCGAGGCAATCGAGGCAGGTGCGGTAGCGCTGATCGGCCAGACGCAGGATGCCACTGCCGCCGCACTGCGGGCAGCGGCATTCATGCAATTGGCTGGTTCGCTGCAGGAGCGCGTCGGGAAGGGTCATCGGAGGTCCCGATCCGGGAACTTGGGCGTTAATCGCCAGTGTGGTTCGCTTTTCCCGGCCTGATCCCGAAAGCTTCCTTAAGGCTGAAGCGCCCGCAGGGCCCCATCCAGCCGCCCTGGGCTCAGCTCCTGGAGCAACTCGGCGGCACTCAACCGACTGCCCGGCGGCACCAGGGCAGCACTGGCGGCCAGCTCCCCCACCACCGCCGCCGCGTCCCGGCCGCGCTGCCGATAACCATCGAGGCCCTCGGCCCCCTCCCGCTTGCTGAGCCGCCGGCCCTCACCGTCGCGCCAGAGCGGCACATGGCCGTAGCGCGGCGAGGCCGCACCCAGAGCCGCCATCACCGCCACCTGGGCGCCGGTGGCGCTCCACAGATCGTCGCCCCGCACCACGTCACTGATGCCGAGGCTGAGCTCGTCCACCGCCGTAGCCAGGTGATAGGCGAGGAAGCCATCGGCCCGGCGCAGCACCACATCGCCGATGGCAGCCTCACCATCGAGGGCTCCGGGGGGGCCGTAGGCCTCGGACCAGCACAGCCCCCCCGCCGCCAGTCGCAACCGCCAGCTGGGCAGCCGCCCCTGCTCAGGTCCCCAGCCACCGCCTCGATCGCGGCAGAAGCCCGGATACACCGCCAAGGCGCCATGGGGGGCCGAGACATCCGCCAGCAAACGGCGACTGCAGCGGCAGGGATAGAGCAGGCCCTGGCGCCGCAGGGCCGACAGGGCCGTGGCGTACAACCCGCGCCGCTCGCTCTGACGCAACACCGGACCGTCCCACGTCAGGCCCAGCCAGCGCAGGTCGGCCAGGATTGCGGCCTCGGCGCCGGAGCGGTTGCGCGGGGTGTCGAGATCGTCGATGCGCAGCAGCCACTGGCCGCCCCGCAGCCGAGCGTGCAGCCAGCTGATCAGGGCTGTGCGCAGATTGCCGCGGTGCAGGGCGCCGGTGGGGGAGGGGGCGAAACGGCCGCGATAGCCCAGCTCCCGCCGGCGCACACCCGCCTCCAGCAGGGCTTGGAGATGGCGAGGCAGGGCCGAGGCCGTCAGGGGTGATGGATCCACTCTCTCTATCTTCATGCGGTCCCATCCGGCCACAAAAAAAGCGGCCCCTCAGGACCGCTTCAACCAGACAATCTGGGGTGGATGGCAGGGCGGGGCCCCGATCAGCCCTGAACCCGATCCTTGAACATCTTGCCGGCGGTGAAGGCAGGCACGCGCTTGGCAGGGATCTTGATCTTCTGGCCGGTCTTGGGGTTCAGACCCTGACGGGCCGAGCGCTCGCGGGGCTCAAAGGAACCAAAGCCCAGGATCGACACCTTCTTGCCTTCCACCACCGAATCAATGATGGTTTCGATGGCGGCATCGACGACCTGGGAGACGTCGGTTTTGGTGAGCTCGGTGCGGGCAGCAACGAGGTTGACGAGATCTGCTTTGTTCATAGGACGAGGAAGCCTCGGGGGTGACGGTCGGGTTGCGACGGTGGGGTCGCGATGAAAGTGGCGAGTCGGAAAACCCCGACCGGCCCTGAGTAGAGCGCGCCAATGGTATGGGGCTCTGGACGGCGCTGCAACACAGAAGTCCACCGCCGCAACGGTTTTCGTGACAATTCCCCCACACAATGCGCAAAAATTGCCGGATCGCTACAAAAAAGCGCCTTGACGCTTCAGCGATCGAGCTGGGCCAGCAGCACCGCACCGCCACGCACGAGCTTGTCGCCGCGCAGGGCGCCGAGCCCGGCACCGCTGGCGATCCAGTCGGGAGACCCGGCCGGCAACCAGGCCCGCAGGCGCGCCACGCTGGTGAGCTGACGCGGCCAATGGAAGGTGCGGGCCGTGCGCAGCGGCGCCAATACCCCAGGGCCTGTAGGCACCAGCAACCGCCCACAGAACAGGCCATCGAGCTCCCCCGCTCGCACATGCAGCACGCAGGCACCTGGCGTGGGCCCCGGCGTCCAGAGCAGCCGCACCCCCGGCGCCAGAAGATGCTCATGGCCAAAGCTGGTGCACCCCTGCACCCCCGGCAGCAGGTAGGCCTCCTGCTCCTGCACCAGCACCGACCAGCCCAGGGCCTCCTGCAGGCGACGGCAGCGGCCATGGCCCTCGCGGCTGGTGAGCACAAGCGTGCCGGGGCCCACCTGCGCCGTGCGCTGCCGCAGCATCGCCAGGTTGGCCTCAGTGAACCCTGGCGCATCCACCAGCAGATCGCCGGTGCCGCCATAGGCCCCAGCCTCCAGCAACCAGCTGCTGCCGCCCTGGCTGTCGCGACTGGGGGCAAACAACCACAGGCCCGGGCGCACCAGCTGGGGCGGCCGGCCGGATTCGGGGGGCTGGGACAGCAGGGTCAACGGGGGCGGAGGCGAGGGATCGGGAAACGGAGACAGACACCAGGCCTGTCCGGAGGACCTGCTTAACGTTGTGGCAACCAGGCCTGGCGCCTTGACGGTCCAATTCAACAGTCCTGACCTCGCCCAGGCCCCCAATCACCACCTGGGGATCCACATCGGCCATCCCTGGCCGCTGGGCGCAAGCCTGACGGCGCGGGGCGTGAATTTCTCGGTCGTCGCCCCACTGGCGACCCGCATCGAACTGCTGCTGTTTGCCAGCGGAGAGGCGAGCGAACCCCACCGGGTGGTGGAGCTCGACCAGCGGCACCGCTCCGCCGACCACTGGCATGTGGAGGTGGAGGGCCTGGGGCTGGGCTGCTGCTACGGCTACCGGGTGTTTGGACCGCTGCAGCCGGGCGGCCATGGCTTCAACCCATCGAAGGTGCTGCTCGACCCCTGCGCCCGAGCCATCGCCGGCTGGACGACCTACCAGCGGGGCAGCGCCGTGGGGGCAGCTCCCAACACCAGCCAATGCCTCAAGGGGGTGGTGACGGAGCGGGACCGGTTTGATTTCCACCACGCGCCGCGGCCGCGCCACAGCTGGCAGAAGAGCGTGATTTACGAGCTGCACGTGGGCGGCTTCACCCAGGGTCCAGGCTGCCCGGTGCCGACGGAGCAGCAAGGCAGCCTGCTGGGCCTGATCCCCACCCTGCCCTACCTGCGCGAACTGGGCATCACCACCATCGAGCTGCTGCCGGTGATGGCCTTCGACCCCCACGACGCCCCGGCCGGCCGCAACAACTATTGGGGCTACAGCCCCCTGAGCTGGATGGCCCCCCATCCCGACTACCTGGTCGGGAACGACCCCCTGGCCGGCCGCGACCAGGTGCGCCAACTGGTGACGGCCTGCCACCGCGCCGGCATCGAAGTGCTGCTCGATGTGGTCTATAACCACACCACCGAAGGCAACCAGGACGGCCCCACCCTCAGCTGGCGGGGGTTTTGCGACCGTCTCTACTACCAGCAGAGCGCCAAGGGCGACTACCAGGACGTGAGCGGCTGCGGCAACACGATCGCCGCCAACCGGCCCCTGGTGCGCCGGTTGATCCTGGAATCCCTGCGCTGCTGGGCCACCGAATTAGGGGTGGATGGCTTCCGTTTCGACCTCGGCATTGCCCTCAGCCGCGGCGACAACCTGGCCCCCCTGGAGACGCCGCCCCTGTTTGAAGACATGGAAGCCGATCCCGACCTCAGCGACCTCAAGCTGATCAGCGAACCCTGGGATTGCGGTGGCCTCTACCGCCTGGCTGATTTCCCCGCCCGCCGGGTGGCCACCTGGAATGGCCGCTTCCGCGACGACTTGCGCCGCTTCTGGAAGGGTGATGAAAAAACCTGCTGGACCATGGCCCAACGCCTCTCCGGCAGCCCGGATCTGTTCAACCTCACGCCGGTGCACCCCGGCCAGTGCATCACCTTCCTGACCGCCCACGACGGCTTCACCCTGGCCGATCTGGTGAGCTTCAACGGCAAACACAACCTGGCCAACGGCGAAGACAACCGCGACGGCGACAACCACAACAACAGCTGGAACCATGGCGTCGAAGGTCCCAGCAGCGACCACGCCCTCACCGCCCTACGGGAACGCCAGCTGCGCAACCTGCTCACCAGCATGCTGCTGGCCCCCGGGGTGCCGATGCTGCTGATGGGGGATGAGGTGCGCCGCAGTCAGGGGGGGAATAACAACACCTGGTGCCAGAACAACCCCCTCGGCTGGATGCACTGGCAGCCCGACGACGGCGACCTGGCCCTGCGGGTGTTTCTGCAACGCCTGCTGAAGCTGCGGGCCCACCTGGCGGGGTTGTTCAACCCCGAACTCCCCCTCGACGACAAACCCCAGCGGCGCAGCGGCGATCGCGGCCACCTCTGGCGCCAGTGGCACGGGATCGAACGCGACAAACCCGACTGGGCGAACTGGTCGCACACCCTGGCCTGGAGCCTCAACGACAGCCAACAGGGCCCGATAGTGTGGTGCGGCATGAACGCCTACAGCAAGGCCATGCATTTCGAATTACCCAGTTGCCGCGAGGGCTGGCTGCGGGTGATCGATACGGCCCTGCCACCAGGCGAAGACCTACCTGCCACGGCGGAACCCTGGCAACCCAGCGGAGCCCCCCTGCAAAGCCGCAGCCTGATGTTGCTGGTGGCCGCCCCGCTGCTCCGCGGGACAGCTCTCTGACGCCGGAAGGCTGGGCTTAGAACCAGAAGTGGGCGTGATGCGGCCGAGAAGCGGGATCAGCCTCAGTTGGTGAGATCGGGCTGGAGCAGGGCACCCAAAACCCAGGCGCCAAAGAGAGCAATGGTGAGAGCGGCGATCATCGAGTTCTCTGTCCCAGATCGGTGGGACGGCTGAGGACGTAGACCGTCATGCCGGTCAGCACCGCCACCAGGGCGATGAGGGAAGCGATTGCTGCGGTGTAGTCGGTGCTCATGGTGATCAACCCAGACCGAGCTGGGAGAGGATGCTCTGGCCGGTGAGCAGCTCGGTGCCGAGGCCGATCACGAAGCCGAGCATGGCCATGCGGCCATTCCAGGTTTCGGCGAAAGCAACAAAACCGAAGCGGGAGGACGAGTCAGCCATGGGGCGTTTCAGATTGTTACCCCAATTGTAACGGGTTATGAACGGACCAGGCTAGGGGTGGTTTCCGCCTGGCTCCTCGCTTGCACCACAACCAACCAAAGAGCGGGCGCCCATGCCGCGAAGGAGACCCTTCTGGAAGACGAAAGCGGGCGGCGGGAATCGAACCCGCATCATCAGCTTGGAAGGCTGAGCCATAAATCACCCAGTCTCACTGCCACTACTTACTTCTCAACAAGGAAAAAGCCGCATGTGAGATGTTTGGTGAGACGTTTTCCCGTCTAATCCCTTATCAGCACTAGACAGGGGCATCAGACGAGCGGACCAAAGGAAGACCGCGAGACAGCGACTAAGACCGGCGAGACAGCCGCCCATGTGCCCGCCAGGGCCAGCACCAGGCTGACCTTATTTAAAAGAAAGCCCTTTCCCTTGAATAAGCTGAGACGGTATTGAAGGTTTGCGGCTGGGGCTTCATGCGGCGCGACGCCACCGGGCACTCCGAAACCACCAGCACCGCAGGTGAATCCGTAGCTGCTTTTGTGCCGGCACCGCTGCCACCTGATCCCCCCCTGGTGCTGGAGGGGCCGCTGCAGGCACTGCACGAGCGAGCGCTGCTGGCCTGCGGGCGTCTGGATGGAGTCTCCTCGTTGCTCCCCGACCCCGAGCTGTTCCTTTACGCCTACGTGCGGCGCGAAGCCCTGCTCTCCTCCCAGATCGAAGGCACTCAGTCGTCGCTCTCCGATCTGCTCCTGTTTGAACTGGAGGAAGCTCCCGGCGTTCCCTTCGATGACGTGGTGGAGGTCTCCAGCTACGTCGCGGGACTGGAGCATGGCCTGACCCGGCTCAAGGAAGGCTTTCCACTCTCCTGCCGCCTGCTGCGCGAGATCCACAGGCAGCTGCTGGCCCGGGGCCGCGGTGCGGATCGACTTCCGGGTGAGTTCCGCCGCAGCCAGAACTGGATCGGCGGCACCCGACCAGGCAACGCCAGCTTTGTGCCCCCACCTCCAGGACTGGTGGACGAATGCATGGCCACCCTGGAGACCTTCATCCACGGCGGCCTTGAGGGTGAGCACGCCTTGCCGGTGCTGGTGCGCGCCGCTCTGGCCCACCTGCAATTCGAGACCATCCACCCCTTTCTGGATGGCAACGGTCGTCTCGGCCGGCTGCTGATCGTGCTGATGCTGATCGACGCCAGGGTGCTCAGCCAGCCGCTGCTCTACCTCAGCCTGTTCTTCAAGCAGCACCGCAGTCGCTACTACGAGCTGCTGGACGGGGTGCGCCAAAGCGGGGACTGGGAGGCCTGGATCGATTTCTTCCTGGAAGGGGTGGAGAGCACAGCCTCAGCTGCCGTAGCCACGGCCCAGCGGCTGCTGGAGTTGTTTCGCGGCGATGAAGCAAGACTGGTTGGGCTCGGCCGCTCCGGGCCCAGCGTTTGCCAGGGGTATGCGGCCCTGCGCCGTCGGCCTCTGACCAGCATCAACCAACTAGGCCAGCTGAGTGGACTGAGCTTCCCCACCGCCAGCAAGGCACTCGAGACCCTGGTGGAGCTGGGCATCGCCCGAGAGATCACCGGAGGCCGGCGCAATCGCCTGTTCGCCTACGACGCCTACCTGGCGATCCTCAGTGAGGGCACAGAGCCGCTCTGATCCTTCCGTCCTTGGGCGCCACTGCTGTTGCAGGCTGTGCCGCCAGTGTCTACAGACACCCCAGGGCTCCGGTCGTCAGCGGCAGTCCTTCAGCGTGCCACGGCTGTGCCGTGGCGTGCATCGGCCAGCCGCCGCCGCCCTCCGCTCCAGGGCCGGTGATGGGTTAGCGGGCAGGGCGGCTCTCCCGCGGCTGCGGTGGCCGGGCCCTCGCCCGCATCGATGGGGAAGGGGAAGGCCCCCAGTTTCCTCGCGCGGCTGCGCGGTCAGATGGGCATTCAGTGCTGAATCTGGCGGGCCTGCTTATCAGCTTTCAGATCCACCTGCGCATGGCCTTGCTTTCTGTAGATCCGTTGCACTGCAAAGCTTCTGCCCGCTCAAAAGTGCGTTTGTACTGGTAGAATAAGGGCTGCGCCAAAGGCCCTAAGTCCATCGCCTGCGGCAACCTCATCCCCTGGTCTCGCCATCACCGCTGCGTATCGCTGAGCGGTTGTGATGCCCCGATCAGTTGTCACTTACGGCAACTGAATCCATGGCTTTTCTTATTCCATCTAGGCCGGAGATCACTCCGGCTCGGTTTCTGGTGATCGCAGCCGGTGGCGGCCGCAATCTGGCCTGGCCCCATCAGCGGGTCGCCGCTGAGCTGCTCGCCCGCTGTGGCGGCCGGCCCGTTCATCTGGTTCTCCATGGCGGCGCCCGTGGCGCCGATGCCGCCATCGGCCGTGCGGCCCATCAGCTGGGTTGGTCCTCTCTGGTGATGCCGGCCCAGTGGCAGCGCCACGGCCGGGCCGCTGGGCCGATCCGCAATCGCGAGCTCATGGAGCAGGCCATTGCCCGGGCCGAGGCCCACACATCTCCTGGCCACCAAGTCTCCGTGCTGGTGGTGGCCTTCCCGGGTGGTGCCGGCACCGCCTCGCTGGTGCAGCAAGCCAGGCGCATGGCCTCGCGCTCTCCGGTGCCGATCGCCGTGGTGGAGGTCAGGCCCGCTGCAGGGCTGCTGCCTGCGGCTCTCTCCACCGTCGCTTCCCGTTGAAGCCTGTCGCACCGCGAGGTGCACATGGCAGTCCGCGTTTGTTTACTCCTTTCATCCCATCCGCCCTCATCGCCATGCCCGTTCTCACCCCCACCCCCACCCCTGCTCCTGTCGCCGATTCGGTGCCATCAGCGGCTGGCCCTGCCTGCTCCCTCCTGCGTTCCGGCTCCCTCTGGCAGCTGGGCATCGAGGCCCAGGAGCTCACCAGCGCCATCGGCCAGCTGGCCGAGCAGCTGGAAACCGATGACCTGGAGCAGCGCCAGTCCGCTCTCGCTGAGCTGGAAGCGGCCCTCCTGGCAGAGGAAGGCAATAAGGCAGCGCTGGCTGCCAAAGCCGATGCCACCTGCTGGGTGATCGAGCACCTGCGCGGCCAGGCGGCCTACCGCCAGCAGCAGGCCAAGCGCCTCAGCGATCTGGCCCGCTCTGATGCCGGCCGAGCCGATGCCCTGGAGGAGTCCCTGATCTTTGTCCTCACCCAGCTGCAGCCGTCGGCCACCCGCTTCTCCTTCCCCAATCACGAGCTCAGCAGCCGCAAATCCCAGGCGGTGGTGATCGACGACGAAGAGGCCCTCGATCCCGAGTGGCTCACTTTCTCCACCACCAGCAAGCCGGACAAGAACGCCATCAAGGAAGCCCTCAAGGCCGGCCGCCAGATCACCGGCGCCCAGCTGCTCTCTCGCCGCTCCTGGCGAATCCACTGAGGGGGGCAGAGCCCCCCCTCGATATGGGTCTGTTGCAAGAGCGGGCCCATACCCCTTCCACCCAAATCACCACTCACATCTCAGTATTCCCATGAGCACCGCTGTCTTCTCCACCGAGCAGATCGCTGCCCTTTCCGCACCACTCGATCGCGCCAAGGTCCAAACCCGCAGCCAGGCCGGCCGCTCCCTGGCCTACCTGGAGGGGTGGCAAGCGATCGCAGAAGCCAACCGCATCTTTGGCTTTGACGGCTGGCAACGCGAAACCATTGCCGTGCAGTGCGTCTCTGAGCGGGAGCGCACCCTGGGCAGCAGCAGCCGTGCCGGCTGGGGTGTCACTTACACCGCTCGCGTTCGTATCCGTGTCGGGGATGTCATCCGAGAAGGCAGCGGTGCCGGCCACGGCATCGACGCCGACCTGGGCCAGGCCCACGAGTCCGCCCTCAAGGAGGCCGAAACCGACGCCATGAAGCGGGCCCTGATGACCTTTGGCAATCCGTTTGGCCTGGCGCTCTACGACAAACAGCAGCGGGAGGTCACCAGCGCAACCGCTCCCACGTCAGCCCGCCACGCACCGGCGCCTCAGCGCAACAGCGCCGCTGCCGAGCCCACGGCCGAGGTGGGACTGGAGCCCCTCGATCCAGCCACTGTCCAGCAGATCCTCGCCACCGTTCGGGGATTGCCCCGCCCTGCTCTGGAGGGGTTTACCAAGGCATTCCGCAAGCGGTTCCAGGTGCCGGAGGAGGCCGCATCGATCGCCGATCGGATCTGCCAGCGGCGGCACCATGACTGGATCGAGACTTTTTTGGTGTCGCACCGATAGGTGCGCTTGGCAAATCAGCACCGATAGGTGCGCTTGGCCCAGCAGCACCAGGAGCAGGTCGGGTGGGGTGAGTCGTAGAAATCGCGTCGCTACCGCCTCGTCTTCGCTGCTTCCGCTCAGGTCGTGGATCCCAGGCAGATCCACAACTGCGTAGCTGCAACTATTTCGGTTGGGAGCGCCTATGTAGGTGACACCGGGCAGCTGCCCATGCCGTTAGGAGCACGAATCGCGTCTGGACAGCGCCCTTTCCAGCTGGGCACCCTCCAGACGGGTGCCCTCCATGTTGCTGTCCCGCAGATCACACCCCCTCAAGTCGGCCTGCTGCAGATCCGCCTGGCGCAGATCGGCGCCATAGAGGCAGGCACCACGCAGATCGGCACCCCGCAGCTGGGCCCCCTGCAGCAGAGCAAAGCTGAGATCGGCCCCCTGAAAATCGGCGCCGCCCAGATCGGTGAGCTGATCGAGCCCGCTGCGGAAGTCGGCCTCCACCAAACGGGCGTGGTGCCAGCGGCTGCCGGCGGCCACCACGCCGCGCAGGCAGCAGCGGTGCAGGATGGCTTCATTGAAATCAATGCCCTGCAGCCGTGAGCCGGAGAGGTCGGCCTCATGCCACAAGGAGCGCTGGGCCTGGGCTTCCGAAAGGTCGGCGCCCCAGAGCAGGGCCTGCTGGAAGCGGCAGCCCTCCAGCAGGGCCCCGTGGAAGCGCGCCCGGCCGAAACGGGCCTCCTTGAAACAGCTGCCGCGCAGGTCGCAGTTGGATAGGTCCAGATCCACCCCGTCGAGATCCCGCAACCGCAAGCCGGGAAATTGGCGCTGGCCAGCGGCCAGGGCGCTGTTCAGCTCCTCCAGCGTTTGCGGAGACCCATCGCCACCGGCCATCAGAGGAAGGCGGCGAGGGCGTCGAGCTGGTGGCGTCGGGTGGCCAGCAGCAGCTTCTCGGCTTGGCCCAGAAGCTTGAACACTGCTTTGTCGATCACCTCGTAAAACACCAGAGAGCCCTCAGGCCGGCGCTGCACCACTCCGGCGATGGTGAGCAGTTTGAGGTGCTTCGACACCAGGGCCTGACTCAGACCCGTGGCCTCCACCACCGCCGTCACGTTGAGGGGGCCGCCCCGCAGAGCCTCCAGCACCGCTAGCCGGTTGGGCTCGGAGAACACCTTGAAGTAATCGGCCAGGGCTTCCATTGGGGCCTCGGGGAGGGAGGTGGCCAAAAAGACCAATCAAATTTTAACTCATCCTTGTGCTAGCGAATCACCACGAAATCTAGCTACTGCGCAAATTGCGTAACATGATGCCGTTATGACGTTAAGCTGTTGTCCTGTTGTTGCTGCGTCCATGTCGCCTGAGTCCCTCGCGCCTCCCCATCCCTTGCCCCCCGCCGCCGCACCGGCTATGTGGCCGCTGCAGTGGCCCCAGCGGGAGGGACTGTTGGAGCGCCAGCACGACCGTCTCGAAGCACTGCTTGACGATCTGGTCGATCGCCACTGCCTAGCCGACAAGGAGCGCAGTGCTCTGGAGCTGCTCGCTGATCGCCGCGACTGCCTCCTGCTGGTGAGGGGGCTGCGCCTGCACTTACGGCTAGAGGAGCGCTGGCTCGCTCAGCGCGGCTGCCTTTGCCCTGGCCACCGGGCTGCCCACTGCGAGGCCGTCGCTGCCGCTGCTGCCGGCTGGGAGGTTGCCGAAACCCTGCGAGCCGCGCGGCTGCCCTGGCTGATGGAACTCCAGCAGTGGTTTCACGGCCATCGCCACGGGCCCGATGCCCTGGCCTACGCCCGCGCTGCCGCCCTCACCCCCTCCCTCTGATGACCACCTCTGCTCCCCACCTGCGCGAAAACCTGCTCACCCCGCGCTTTTACACCACCGAAATCGAGAAGGCCGCCAAGACCGATCTCGTGGGCCAGCGCGCTGCCTTCGAAGCGATGCTCAACGAGATGGAGGCCGATTACAACCGCGATCACTTCGATCGCAAGGCCCCCCTCGATCGGCTGCAGGCCCTGAATCCAGATGAGAAAGTAGCCTACGAGAGCTATTTAGTGCGCAGCTGCGTGTCGGAATTCTCCGGCTTTCTGCTGTTCAAAGAGCTCTCGCGCCAGCTTCAAAAGGCAGGCCGCCCAGAGTTGAGCCGCCTCTTCAATTTGATGGCCCGTGATGAGGCTCGCCATGCCGGCTTTCTCAACCGGGCCCTGGTGGCCGAGGGTATTGAGATCGATTTGCCGGCTTTGAGCGTCAAGCGGCCGATCACCTGGTTTCCGCTGAGTTGGGTGCTCTATTCGGTGTATCTCTCCGAAAAGATCGGCTACTGGCGCTACATCTTGATCGACCGGCACCTCAAGGCCCACCCCGAGAACGACTTCGCCCCCCTGTTTGATTTCTTTGAGCCCTGGTGTCAGGACGAGAACCGCCACGGCGACATCTTCAATATGCTTCTGCGCTGCTGGCCGGGGTTGCGGCAGGGACTGCGCGGCCGGCTACTGAGTCGCATCTTTCTGTGGAGTGTGTTTCTAACCCACAGCCTGACGGTGTGTGAGCGGGGCAACTTTTACAAGCTGCTGGGCATGGATCCCAGTGGCTTCGATGAAGAGGTGATGCGCAACACCAACCGCACAGCCCGGCGTGCTTTTCCGGTGGTGTTCGATCTGGATGGCCGTGCCTATTTCGAGCTGCGCGATCAGCTGGTGGAGGTGTTCCGGGCTATCAAATCCAGCGCGGAGGAGCCCGCTAGCCCGGCACGGTTGCTGAAGTCTCTCGGCCTGAAGGCCCGCTTTGCAGGCTTGCTCTTGCGCCAGCTCAGCCAGCCGATGGTGCCATCCTCTGGGGCAATCGCGTGAGGGCAGCGACTTCCCTGCCCGCCCTTAGGCAGGGGGTGAAGGTGGTGCCTGGACGCTTGCCGTTCAGCACCGGAACGGTGTTGTTCATGGTGGCGATCCATGCGCTGGCGTTGGTTGCTCTGTTGCCACGCTTCTGGAGCCCAACAGCACTGCTGGTCCTATTGGGGCTGTACTGGCTTACCGCCTGTGTGGGGGTGACCCTGGGTTACCACCGTCTGTTGGCCCACAGAGCTTTTCAGGTGCCCAGGTGGCTTGAGCTGGTTATCGCTACCTGCGGTGCCCTCAGCTGCCAGCACGGTCCGATCGACTGGGTGGGCTTGCATCGCCATCACCACCTGCACTCCGACGATCCAGCTGACCACCACAACAGTCATCTCGGCTTCTGGTGGAGCCACTTCGCCTGGATGCTGCACACCGTGCCAGCCAAGCAGTTCGTGCGCCAACTCACCCCCGACCTGCAACAGATTCCCTACCACCGCTGGTTAAACCGCAACTTTCTGCTGCTGCAGTTGCCCCTGGCGGCCGCTCTCTATGGGCTGGGTCAGGCGACCGGAGCCGGTGGTTGGGCCCTTGTGCTCTGGGGCATTCCCCTCCGCCTGGTGCTTGTCTATCACGCAACTTGGCTGGTCAATTCAGCCACCCATCGGTGGGGCTACGTGAGCCACAGGAGCGGTGATAGCTCCCGCAATAACTGGTGGGTGGCCCTGCTCACCTTCGGTGAGGGCTGGCATAACAACCATCACGCCTACCCCAGTAGTGCCCGCATGGGCTTTCGCTGGTGGGAGCTCGATCTCACCTGGTGGCACATCCAGATGCTGGGCCGACTTGGCCTGGCCCGTCGAATTCGCCTGGCCGCTCCTCTTCACGCCTCCTCCTCATGACTTCCATGCCCTTTGCAGCCCTGCCCGACATCACCAACCCCGCCTACCGCGATGCTTACAGCCGCATCAACGGCATGGTGGTGGTGGGTGAAAATCTTGCCGGTCGTCACTTCCGACTGCTTGCCCGCGCCATTCCAAATGATCAGCAGGAACTGGAGCGACTTGCCGCCATGGAAGGGCGCCACGCCAGCGACTTCATGGGCTGCGGTCGCAACCTTGGAATCAAGCCCGATCTAGGCCTAGCCCGTCTCCTATTCGCCCCACTGCACGAGCTGTTCCTGAGGTGCAACCAGCAGGGCGACCTACCGGGCTGCCTGGTGATTCAGGGCTTGATTGTGGAGTGTTTTGCCCTTTCGGCTTACCACGCCTACCTGCCGGTGGCCGACGCCTACGCCCAGCCAATCACAGCCGCTGTGATCAGCGATGAAGGAGAGCATCTGGGCTACGCGGAGCGCTGGTTGCAAGGCCATTTTGGTGCAGCGCAGGCATCCGCCGGCACGGTCAGCCGCAAAGCCCTGCCGATCACTCTGGCCATCCTGCAGACCCTGGCTAAGGACCTGAAGGCGATCGGCATGGACCCGCACGAGGTGCTCGCAAATTTCAGCGAGCTATTTCTTCAAGCCCTGAAAGCCAGCGGCTTTGATCAAACAGCAGCCAGACGCATCGTTACCAGAGGCCTGGCTGCTGCTGCAACTAGATGATCCAGGCCAGGTCAGCGAGGGGCGCGGGGGAGGGGAGATCAATCGCTTCGCTCATCAGCCAGGCACTGCTGAGCAGCATGGGCCGTAAATCGCCACCCAACCGCAGCTGCAGCCAGACAGCGACGCTGGGATCCAGGATGACAATCCCCTCCGCTGGGACTGGTTGATCGATCCCGCTCCGCCGGCCAACCACACCCAGCATTGAGCTGAGATTCGGCGGGCAGTACCAGAGGCCCGCCTCGCCGATCCCCTGATGACGGCGTCGCTCGAGCATCAGTTCGCGCAGCTGGCCATCCCCGCTGAGCGCTGGGAACGGAGCCACTAGCAACTGCAGCTGGAGGAGATCCGTCAGCGGCGGGCCCGGCTGGGGCTCAAAGGGTATGGCCATGGGGAGCATTGCAACGTTTTGGAAATCACGGAACAGTGTAACAACGGTAGTGGCATATCATTGATTCAGTTTACTCCGCCCGTCCTGGGCAGGTCCGATGCTCTCCTCTCCTTCCCTCTCCACCTCCTCCCAGCAGGGCCAAGTTCTTGGTCCGCGGGTGCGCAAGCTGCACGCCCACATCGGCAAGGCCCACCATCAAGCGGAGGGGATGGAGTTTTCCAGGGCACTGCTGGAAGGCAGAGCCACGCCGCTGCAGCTGGCAGGTCTGCTGAGGGCGCTGCTGCCGGCCTACACCCTGCTTGAGCAGGAGGCCCCCGATTTGGCCACCGCCCTTGGCGCAACGAACATGCCCTGGTCAGATCTGGCCCGCAGGCACGCCTTAGAGCACGACCTGAAGCAGCTCGCCGCATTGCCAGCAACACCGGCATCAGCTGCAGCAGCCAGCTGGCTGGAGCAGATCAAGTTGCTGGCTCGCCAGGCACCCCACCGGCTGATGGCGCACGTTTATGTGCGCTACGGCGGGGATCTCTCCGGCGGACAGCAACTGGGGGGCCAGGCCAACGCCATCCTTAGCCGCCATGGCTTATCAGCACTGAAGTTTTGGTCATTTGAGCAAGAGATCCCTGCCCTAAAAAAAGCCCTGCATGACGGTTTTGAGCAGATGGATCTATCTGAAGCAGAGGAAGAAGAGTTGCTGGATGAAGCCGTAGCGGCCTTCAAGCTCACCCAGAAACTGCTAGCCGAGCTCGCCGAGATTTAAGGCAGCAACTCATCCCAACACCCACCCAACCCCTCACGCCCATGCCCGCCATCGCCCCTGCGCTCAGCCCGATCGAGCTGCTGCACAAGTACAACAAGCCCGTTCCCCGATATACCAGCTATCCCACCGCAGCAGCGTTTGAGATCGGAATTGGAGCAGGGGAGCTCAGCCGGCAACTTGCCCAACCAACCAGCGCCCCACTTTCGCTCTATGTGCATGTGCCCTTCTGCCGCCATGCCTGCTGGTATTGCGGCTGCAACCGGGTGACCACCCAACTCGGCTCCAAGGTGGTGGAGCCATACCTGGCCTCATTGGGGATCGAGCTTGAGCTCCTCAGGGCCGTCATGCCACAACGACGTCGGGTCGCCCAACTGCACTGGGGCGGTGGTACCCCCAACTACCTCAATCAGCAAGAATCCGCCCGGCTCTGGGGATTACTGGAGCAGCACTTCGAGCTCGAGTCCAACCTCGATGCATCCATTGAAGTCAATCCAGAATTCCTCAATCGCGAGGAGGTGCTGCATCTGCGGGGCCTGGGATTTAATCGCATCAGCTTTGGCATTCAGGACGCCAATCCAGAGGTGCAGAAGGCTGTGAATCGAATCGTGCCAGCGGAGCAGTTGCTCCGGGTGATGGGCTGGCTACGGGAAGCGGATTTCAACAGCGTGAATGTGGATCTGATCTGCGGCCTGCCACTCCAGACACCGGAGCGCTTCCGCCAGACCCTGGCACTGGTGCTGCAGTTGCGCCCTGATCGCATCTCCCTGTTCTCCTTTGCCTACCTGCCGGAGCAGTTGCCATTGCAACGCAAAATTGCCGCCAGCGATCTACCCAACCAGCGCGACCGCTTGATGATGCTCGAAGACGCCAAGCAGCTGCTCTGCAGTTCTGGCTACGAGGCTGTTGGCATGGATCACTACGCCCTGAGCGGCGACAGCCTGGCAGAGGCCGCCCGAGCTGGGCTGCTGCATCGCAACTTTCAGGGGTACACAACCGGTGGGGAGCTGGAGCTACTGGGGGTGGGGCCCACCGCCATCAGCCAATTCCCGCACCTATTCACCCAGAACGAACGGGACCTCAAGGCCTACACCCGGGCCCTCGAAGAGGGTCGCCTGCCCGTGGAGCGCGGTCTAGTGGTGAAGGATGCGGAGACCCTGGAGCGGCGCGAATTGATCCGTCAGGTGATGTGCGAATTCGCGGCAACCATCGACCTTGATCGCTTCAGTAGAGAGTGGCAAGAATTGCAGGAGCTGGCCAAAGATGGGTTAGTGAGACTGGAAACCAGCGGTCGGCTTGGCTTGCTCACAGTCACCACCTCGGGCCGCTGGCTGATCCGCAGCATCGCCGCGGTCTTTGACCCGCAACAGCAACAGCGCGCTTCTGGATCCCGCCTGGTTTAAGCCGTCACCAACCAGCGTCCAGCCGCCGCCAGCGCCAGGACCAGAGCCAATCCGCCCCAACGGCTCCAGCCGGCTGGCTGAAAACGGGGGATCAGCATGGCCGTGCCCGCCACTCCAACCAGCACGGCCGCGCTCTGGCAAAAAGCGATCACGTGAGTGTCGGCCCTCCAGTGGGGCAAATCCGGCCAGCCGAAGCTCACCGGCAACAACAGTCCCGCCTCCTGGAGCCCCAGCGGCAGGTGCCGGGCCACCAGCAAAGCCCAGAGCAATGGCAGCAGCAGGTAAAGGGTGCTGGTGGAGAGACCCAGCAGGCGGCGCAATGCCAGCCAGCCAAGGGACGGCAACGCCAGCGCCAGCAGGCCGATAGCAAGGCGCGCCAGCAATGGACCGGCCTGCAAACTCTCGGTCGCCAGCGGCAACCAGCCCAACAGCCGCTGCCAATGATGCAGGGTGACGCCGCCCGCCAGCACCAGGATCAGGCCCGCTTCTCCAGCGGGCAGATCCATCTCCCGCTGGAGATCGGCAGCCGGTGGCCTTAGGCGCAGCTGCACCGAACGATGGGGGCAGGCAGCGGCGCAGGTGAAGCAGAGGACGCAGTTGCGGTTGTCGGTGAGGTGGGCTGGATGGGTGCCAAGTGGACAGCCGGCGGTAGCCAGTCCCTCTCCCACCGCAGGCCCTCCTTTGAAGCAGCCGTAGCTGCTGCAACTGCCACTGCAGGTGCCCGATTGGGCCCGCAATTCAGTCATGGCGAGCTTGGCGAAAAGGCCATTCATGCCACCGACTGGGCAGAGAAAACGGCACCAGAAACGCTTCTCGAAGAGCAAGGAGCCCAGCACCGCACCGGCGGTGATGCCCAGCAGCAGGCAACTGCTGAGCCAGGCGGTGTTCTCCAGATTTGCCAGCTCCTCCCAGAGAAGGATCCCAGCGAAGCCGGCAGCCAGCACGGGCGCGCCCCACTGGTCCAATTCACCCCGCGGCCAGGGCCTGGGCTGCCAACCCAGCCGCCGGGCCAGCCCCTGGATGATCTCTCCCCAAACCATGAAGGGACACACCGCACACCAGAGTCGACCCACCAGGGGGTACGACAACAGAATCAGGGGCCACCACCAAGCCCAGAACAGGTTGAGAGCGCCGTTGTGGTCCCGAGACTGAGGCCCCAGCCACAGCCATAGGTTCACGGCCACAAACAACCAGCTCACCACCCCAAATTTGAGGACAGCCCAAAGCGAGGGCTGACGCAACAGCTGACGCAGGGATGGGCGCCAACGCCAGAGATCAAATCTCAACCGTTGCGGACGATTGGCTGTCCAGAACACGTCCTCAGGCAGCAGCACCCCCTGGGGGCTCTTTTTGTCACTGCCCTGCAGCCGCACCTGTTCCATGGCCCGAGCGATCAAGCCATCCAGCTCGCGCAAGTTGTTGGGAAAGTCGTAGTTCTGGAGTCGCCTCACCACCGCATCACTGACCTGCGGCAGCACCTCCCAACCGGCGCTACGGGCCTGCTGGCGCAGCCCATAGCGCAACCATTCGCCCAGGTCCTGGCGCCGCACCCGCAAAGGCGGCACCCGAATCAGATCGCAGACCTGATCAAAAGCAGGCAGGGCAGCCTCGGCGGTGAAAAACACCCTGCCGCCGAAATGGCGCGGTCTGCTGCCCTCCCCCGCACAGCTCCACTGCCCTGTGCGAGCCAGCTCCAGCAAGCTCAGCTGCAGAGACGGCTGCACCTGGTCGAGCTTGTCGATCAGCAGCGCACCATCTCCGAGGCACTCCAGCAAAGACCCGTCGCCATCACTGCCTGACTGGCCAAACAGGTTGGCGCCATCCGCCCGCAGCGTGGCCCCATCGAGGCGCACCAGCCACTGCCGGCGCGCGGCAGAGCCGAAATGAATCAGGGCCGCGAGGTTGTCCTTCTCCAGCCCCGGCTCGCCGCTGATCAACACGGCGCGCCCGGCGGAGTCAGCAGCAGCCTGGCGAATCTGCTCGCGCAGGCGCTGGGCATAGCGACTGCTGCCGACCACACCACGACGCACCCGACCCAGCAGGTACGGGGCCAGCGTCAACAGGTGATCGGATGAATCCTGTAGCACCAGCGTTACCGATGATGGCCCCTTACACGCTGCCACGTCCAATGCGCAAAGGACATGGCGTGAACGCAGACCGAAGCTCTGCTGCAGCAAGCGTCAGCCTTGACTGGCGGGCAGCGTCAGACCTTGGCCACCCGTTGCGTCACCAATACCGCCCGGGTGCGCGTCACTGTCACTGCCGGTGACCTGACTCTTCTGGTTCGAGAAGGCACCGGCGCCGGCCATGGCATCGACATCGACCTGGGCCAGGCCCACGAATCCGCCCTCAAGGAGTCGGAAACCGACGCCATGAAGCGAGCGCTGATGACCTTCGGGAACCCGTTTGGCCTGGCGCTCTACGACAAAGCGCAGCGGCAGGTCAGCGGCGCAGCGGGTCAGGGAGATGGAGCGCACCGGCCAGGAGGGCAACAGCCTCCCGTGAGCCGGGCGGCTGCTGGCACTCCCTCCCCCACCACTGCATCCCCGGGCCAAGACCGCACACAGACCACGGCCTCGAGCTCACATCCCCCTGCCCCGACCCATCCGGGCCAGATGGCCCTCGATGCCGAGACGATCCAGCACCTCCACAGCACCCTGCGGGCGCTGCCCCGGCCCCAGCTGGAGAGCCTCACCCGGGCCTTCCGCAAGCGGTTCCAGGTGCCAGAGGAGGCGGTGACGATCGCCGATCGGATCAACCAGAAGTGCCACCACGACTGGATTGAGACGTTCCTGGTGTCGCACCGAGAGGTGCGACAAGAAGAGCAGCTGTAGTCACCGGCAGTGGATGGATGGCCGCGTCAGGAGGCTCCAGCTGGAGTGGGGCCTCATCACATCACCTGATCACTGCAACGTTCAGCCAGCTGCACAGATCAGGGACTCGATCGAAAGCTGGGAGAGTTGCTCAGCCACTTGATGCTGGAGTTCCTCACTCTGCTGATTCAGGGGCAACACCTCCAGGCATGGACTCCCACAAGTCAGGTTGATCTCCTGGCCCTTCATCAACGGCAGAACCCTGGGATCCCCAAAGCTCGCGCCGGTCGCAAAGACCAGATGCCGGTCGTGGTCCGCATCAAAGACATACCCCACGACGTACAACGTCCCGTCGGGACTGGTCGCGCTGGTCACCACCTCGTGGAGAAAAGCTCGGGTTGGTTGCGCCGCCATCGCTGGTTCTCCTCTTCAATCGAGGGGGCTGGTGCTGCACCACAGCCGCACCCTTAGGGATGCAGAGCGGTGCGCCGCGTCTTCACTCGATCGCTGTTGGTAGAGCGAAGGGCGGGAGGAACTGAAATGGTCGGGCGGCGTAGAAGGCTCGGAATTACTGGCCATGGGCTGACTGCAGAGTCATGAACAAGGGCCCGCATGGGTAGAAGTAGAGGGCACTAACTCCCCTGGCCTCTCTCATTCCGAAAGACCAGCCCCGCGGTCCTCAAGGTCTAACACCGGGTTTTGGAGGCGGACACCACCGATAGCGTCGAGCGCCTTCACGACTTGCCACATTTGGTGGTAAGCCGTAGGATCGCCCCCTTGTGATCTGGCTCCGAGAGTGTCGTGGCTGGGCATCTCGAGAACCGCCACAACCTGCAGTCAGACCCGAATTTAAGAACCCTTCCAGCACAAGGGATCTCACCTATCTTCAGCAAGGCATTGTGACAGCCGGCGAACTGGCTGCTTTGTAGCGCGTGGCGGGCGGCCCGGAAGAGGTCGTGCCGCGACTCCGCTGCCGCGCCCTAGCCAAGTCGATGGCCCCATGGCGGGCAGGGCACCGGACGTGGCTTGATCTGCCATGGACGACGAAGACGCGGAAACCCAGCTAGCCGGCCGGGTTTCCATCGGAGCCTGTCATCAGCTACCCGGAGCGTGAATGGTTGGGTATAAACCTGGCAATTGCGGCAGCCCATGCCTGGCTACGCCATCAGCACGGCTACCGAAGCTGCATCCTCCGTCGCCCAAGCCGTTTGTGGCCTGTGCACCGAGGCGTCTGTGGCTCGGTAACGAATGCCGATCCCTTCCTTCGATCGGTTTGGCCTGCTGCCTGGTGGCATTCACGAATGCACCATCAAGGAAGTAGAGGTTGACTTGGCCTGGAATGACGAGCGGCGCCGGCTGACCGCACTGCTGCAGGAGTTCATCGCTATTGAACTGACGCCGCGGTTCACGGTGCTTCCTCCGGTTCTCCTCGATGGCAGTTATGTCAGCAAGAAGGCCAGCCCCAACAACATCAACCTGGTGCTCGAGCTCAGCAGCCTCTCCGATGAAGAGCAGTGGGAAGGACAGATTCTGTTTCAGCGGAAAGCCGAACTCTTGGGTTGCTACCAGATCGAGATGCTCCCTGGCCTAAAGGGTCTCAAGCAGGACTTCGTTGATCTGCTGCAGACCCTGCGCCCCCAGACAGCCTTCGAGAAGGGGCTGCACCACGGCCACCGCAAGGGCGTGTTGAGGTTGATCTGATGGGTAGCTGGATCGACGCGATAGAGGCCAAGGCCCGGATCATTCACCAGGAGCTACAGGCCGCGCGGGAACTGGCCAGGCGCATGGGTCAGGAGCCTGAGGAGATCACCAGTGCCTACATGGAAATGCTGGCCAAGCTCTACCGCGAGGACTTCTCCTATGCCCTGCTGGCCGACAACGCTGATCTGATCGCCCGCTACCGGGGCCCCGGTGTCGCCCATCGAGAGCCACCGATCTCGCTGGTGACCACGGTGTTCAAGTCGCTCAGGGGGGAGATCCAGAAGGTTGCCAAGGTGATCGCTGGGATGGAGGAGAAGAAGGTGCGCTGGCCGGCCGATCTCGACCCCCAGCTGGCGGGAGTGACCTACGGCAGCCTGGTGGTGGGCATGCGGGTGCCACGGCCTGGAGATGTGGGTGCCGACGGCCAGGCGGTGCTGCCCGGGGTGAGCGATGACCTCTACCGGGCGGTGCAGACGGCGGTGCAGAGCCTGCCGGCGATTCCATGCCTGATTCAGGACGGCCAGATCAGCGATGAGATCTACGAGCAGTTCCCCGATCCCGCCGTGCGCGACACGGTGATGGTGGCGGCCAGGCGCCTGGCACCCTCAGCCCAGAACAAGGCGATCAGTGAGCTGTTCCTCAGCGGCCCGCAGCCCGATGAAAATCTGGGCCCGGCTCAGCCCCTCACCAAGCAGAGCCGCCAGATCATTGGCCGCAGCCTCAATACACCCAGCAGCCGGCGCCTCAAAAGCAACGGAGAGTTCGAGGGCGTGGTGCGGGAGGTGGATCTCGATGCCCGCCGCTTTGAGATCCGGGGTCGGGGGGCCAGCAGCGGCATGCGCTGCATCTACGAGCCCCTCTACGACGGCGACATCATCGGCCTGCTCAATGCCGCCATACGTGTGAAGGGCAGCTACGAAGCAGCGGCTGATGAACAGCCCAGGCTGGTGCGGGTGGAGCAGATCACGGTGACTAGACGGCCCGGTCAACAGCTGGAGCTCGAGGTCGAGTCCTAGTCCCGCTAAAAGAGTTTCGAGCCTAAGCGAGTGTTATTTCTAAAGAGACTCCCGATGCAATTGGCCAGCAGCATGGGGATCAGCGGCTCTTGACGCAGTAGTTGCCTGATGAATACCAGCCCAACGGGCAGGACTTGCCGGTCTTCTGGATCGCTTCGCGGTCGTTGCTGGGGCTGCTGAGGCAGTAGTTGCCCGAGGCATAGAAGCCCAGGGGGCAGGAGCTGCCGGTCTTCTCGATGGCACCGCGGGTGTTGCTGCTCTTGCTGGGCACGCAGTAGCTGCCGGAGCTGTAGTAGCCGAGGGGACAACCTCCCACTTTCGGGAGGGGCTGCACCGGCTGCTGGGCCAGCACTGCGCCGGCACTCACCAGCACCCCGGCGGCGATCAACAGGGTCTTACGCATCGCTGGTGGGCATTGCCAATTCATCGAGCAGGCGGCTCACCAGGTCACGACGGCTGCGCAGCCCCCACTCCTTGCGCAACTCATCCAGCCAAACCAGGGTGGATTGGCGCAGCTCAAGGGTCACCCGCACATAGGGATCATCGCTGGATTCGTCGGGGGACATTTGCCGGTGGCTGGGAGTTCCAACGATCGGTCTGATGCTGCTCTTGTGCAAGAGCAATGGGAGCAGACTTGAGCAACCAACAGCCGAGGGGCCACCAGGCGATGCCCATCAACACCCGGATGGAGAGCTGCCTGGCTGAGGAGCGCGGGGCAATGGTCTTCTGGTCACCGGACGTGCAGCAGCGCAAGCCGGGCAGCAAAGTTCAGATCATTGATGTTTTCTCCCTGCAGGTCGTAACCGGCTACACCCGTGATCCCCAAGGTCGGTTGTTGCTGGAGTCCCAGCCATCCGTGGCTGCTGGCCGCAACTGGAGTCTGGCCAAGGCAGCTCAGTTGATGCGTAATGACGCCAGGCCCCACCGCTGGGTAGCTCTGCAGCTCAACAAGCAGGCCTGGGGGCTGTTCTGGGCTGGTGGTGGGCTCCAGCGCTGCCGTGAGTTGCTATCCCAGAAGGTCCCTGCATCGGACATTTCCAGCGCACTGGTTGCGGCCACCCCAGAAGCCCTGTTGCGACTGGTTCTAGATCTTGGCGCTGATCAGTCCAGCCCTATTCGTAGCCCTGCTGCAAAACCTGCCAAAGATCAGCACAAGGGGGCGTGGCGGATCATCGCTTGGACATCACTGGCCTGGCTGACTGCCCTTGGTATGACCATTGCAGGCTTCCTCACCGCGTTAGAGCGTCAGGACCGCAAGTTGGAGCTGCTGCTCGAGCGCACAGCCCCAGGTTCCGTCATGCGTTGAGCCATTCAGCATTCCGGCTCTGCTCTGCTGTTGCGGTGTTGGGCTTGGGTCAGGGCCGACTGAAAGTCAGGCACAAGGCAGCTGGCGCGGCCATGCTGGTGCCGGTTTTGTCGGGACTGCTCCCGTCCGTTGGCCCATTCTGTTGCCAGTGCTGATCTGATCGCCTTCCTGCAGGCC
>NZ_JAGQCX010000015.1:0-50261 GCF_024346415.1 Cyanobium sp. Aljojuca 7D2 | reverse complement strand
TTTGCCTGGATTTATACCTGTCAAAGGCCAGTTTTCCTCTGGAAGGCGCTCAGGGATATTCTATGGCTTGAAACAGAAGAATTGCTCGTCACTGCATAACCGATCTAGCGAGCTTCCTGCACCCATGCCTCTTGGCTGAAATCAAGGCAGCTTGCTGGAAGCTTTTTCAGGAGTCCCTAAGTAGTTTGTTCCTCACAAGCTCATACGCTTTTTGAGCCTCGCTTTTCGTGATGTTCATTTCCTGAAATTATAGTCGGTCAAGGCTTGTGCTTGCCTTGTGTTCACCTTAACATATCTTTTCTATATCGCCATGCTGATCAGCAGAGAATTTGCTGGAGCCGCTTCCGAGTTGATCGACCACTAATCGGTGAAGGGTTCCTGAAGCGGTTTTTGATCGAGAGGTGGCAAGGCAGTGGAGTCCCAACAATTGGTGTGGCTCGGGAGGATTAACTCGGGTGTTGGCGGGGTTGATTGCTCTCCTTCCTCACGTCCCAGTTGTGGCCATGGGCGGTCCGGTCTGTTTCCCTTTTAGCAGCACTACCTGTCCGACAACAGTCGGGTTGAGAAGTCGCGCCAAACAGGTTGACCGCTCATGAGGGGTCCAGCTGAATCCGGTTGCCTTGCGCAGGGCACCGGGGCATGCCTGGTCCCCTCACCGCTCAACAAAGTGCGCTGACCATGGCCAATCGACGAGCCGGCAGCCGCCAAACTTCGTGGCCGGCGGCGTCCAGACCCGTTGGCCGAGGTGTTGGAGCCGCTGCTGGAGCACCTGCAGGAGCAAAAGCCAGATCAGGGCTGGAAGGCCCTCCATAGCCCAACTCCGGAGCTGATGGTCCCGCTGGCCTACCAGCCCGGAGAGATCGGCTCTTGCGATTTCACCAAGGTCAAGCGGGTGGAAATCACCCTGCGGGGCGAACCGTTTCCGCACCTGCTGGCCGCCTGTGGCGGTGTGCCCAAAGATCTGCGCACGGTGCGGCTGCACCATGACCGGCTGATCGTGGTTCTGCGCAGCGACTGGGTCTGCCAGCTTCCCCGCGCCTACGGCAATGGCGGCCATGGCCGCTACCAGCGCCACCTCTTGCCGGATCAGCACTGGTAATACTACATAGCTAGCTGTGCAGCACTTGTTTACGAGCCTGCCACCGCATCCACCAGCTGCAACTGGCGCTTGAGGCAGGCATGCAGCGCATAGCCCTCTTGGATGTGCTGCCGTGCCCGCTGCCGCAGGGGGGTGAAGCGCGCGGGTTGCTGCAGAGCCGCCAGCAACGTGTTGGCCAGGCCCTCAGCATCACCAAACGGCACCAGCAGCCCCGTTTCCCCGTGCTGGATCAGCTCCTGCACCGGCGCGGTGGCGCTGCCCACCACCAGGGCGCCGCAGCCCATCGCCTCCAGCAGGCTCCAGCTCAGCACAAACGGATAGCTCAGATACACGTGGGCGGCGCTCACCCGATACACATCCCGCAGCACCCCATGGGGCACCTGGCCCAGGGGGTGGATGCGGCGCCAGTCGAGCCGATCGCCTAGCTGCTCTCGCAGCACGGTGAGCCAGCCGCGGCCATCGCTGCGGTGGGCGCCGTAGCTCACCTTGGGCGTGTCGGTTCCCACCAGCACCGCCTGGGCCGTGGGGTGGCGGGCCTGCAGCTGTGCCAACGCCTCGAGAAACACATGCACGCCCCGGTAGGGCTCAAAGGTGCGGTTCACAAACGTGATCACCGGATCGCCGGGCCGCAACACCAGCCCGCCCGGCAGCTCCGACCGGGGGGAGATCGTCAGCTGGGCGGCGGGATCGGAGCACAGCCACTCCACATCGATCCCGTCGTGGATCACGCTGGTGCGCGCCTGGGCCCAGGCCGGCAGCAGGCTGTGCTGGAAGCGGGTGGGGGTGAGGCCCGCCTGCATCTGGTTGAGGTTCACCAGCAGATTGGTGTTTTTGATGCGCGCGCGGGCCTTTTCCTGCCAGGTTTGCGGCGTGGCATGGGGATCGGCGATGTCGTTGTCGGTGCCGGGCACGCCGTGGAAAAACTCCACGTAGTGCAGCTGGGGGGCCTCGGGCCACACATCCCCTAAGAACAGCATCTCGCCCCAGCCCGGGTGGCCCAGGATCAGATCGGGCTGCCAGGGCGCGCCCGTCACGGTGCCGTCGGCCAGCTGCGCTGCCACGGTGGCCACTGCCTCGCCGCGGATCACCTTGGTTTCCAGTTCGCTGGCCAGGGGGAGAGTGTCGCGGCCGTTGCCCCGCTCGAGCTTGTAGGGCAGGTAGCGCACCCCCGCTGGGATCTGCTGCTTGGCCCGGGGGCCGCTGATCGCCCAGAGCTCATCGCCGCGGGCCCGCAGGGCGCCGATCAGATGCTTGAACTGCCCTGGGAACCCCTGGTGGATCAGCAGGATCTGTCTCCCCATTGGCCGGCCCAAGCCCAGCGGCCGCATCTAATGCGATCCTCTCATGTATGCAGCACGTGGCCTCTTCTCCTCTCGATCCCCGCCCAGTGGCCTGGCTGGTGCCGGAGCGTTTGCAGCGCTTGCGCCAACAACTGGCCCCAGCGGCCCCCCTGCTGGGCTCAGCCTGCCTGCTGAAGCCAGCGCTCAACCACTGGGTGCGGCTGGAGCTAGCCCAGGAGGTGCTGGGTGCTCCCCTCGAGCAAGCCGCGCAGGAGCAAGCCGAGCTGAAGCAACTGGTGGGCGAGAGCTGTCTGCGTTGGGCTGATCAGCAATGGCGGCCGCGGCTCAAGTCGCTGTATCTCGAGCGCAAGGCCATGCTTGATCGCGCCAGCTGCCGCCTGCTGCGCCTGAGCAACAAGCACCTGGCCCTGGAGATCTATCACCGCATCCGCGCGGGGGAAGCCAGTTTTGAAAGCCTGGCCACCCTGCACGGGGAAGGCCCTGAGCGTCTGCAGGGCGGCCTGCTCCCCCTTCAGCCCATGGGCAGCATGCCCCTGGGGTTGCCGGTCGTGTTGCAGAGGTTGCACCCTGGCGAACTCACCATGCCCCAGCGGCTGGGTGCGGGCTTTGCCCTCGTGCAGCTCGAGCAGCTGCAGCCGGCCTGCCTCGATGCGGCGACCGAGCAGCAGCTGCTTAGCCAGGAGCTGGATTCCTGGGTGGCTGCAGTGGTGGCGGAGCTGCCGGCTCACCTAACCTCACCGCAACATTCTTTGGTTGACCCTTGAGCGTTGCCCCTGTGAGCCCGCTGGATCACTACCGCCAGCAGCTTGCCGGACAAGCCCCTTTTGCGCTGCTCCCTACGGAGCTCTGCGCCAACTGGTTTGCAGGTGGCAAGCTCCTCCGTTATCAGCCTGGGCAATACCTGCTCCGGCCCGACGAGCTCCCCGAGCGCACCCTGCTGGTACTCCAGGGGCAGGTGCGGCTGTTGGTGAATGATCCGCAAGATCAACGACCCATCACCCTCGAGAAGCGCGGCCCTGGCCAACTGCTGGGCTGGGCGAGCCTGCTACGGGGCGAACCGTGTGAGTGGGTGAGCGCGAGCGAGCCCGTGCTGGTGCTGGCGCTGCCGGCGGATGGCTTGGTTGCTGCCACCCGCAACAGTGACGACTTTCGGGCTTATTTCGCCCGCCTCTCCAGCCTGCAGGAGGCCCACCACGTGGCGCTGCAGGCTGGAGAGCTCTCAGCGCGGCGGCCAGATGGCTGGCAAGCCGACCTAGCCAGCCGGCTGCAACGGACCTGGGCCTGCACCCTGGAGCCAGGCCAGGCCTTCACTCCGCCGCCACAGGCACCGGCCGACCTGATCTGGCATCTCAGCACCCCCGATGTGCCGGGCTGCCCCGTTGGGCGGGCGGTAGCGCTGGGCGAGCAGCTCCCCAGCCGTGCTGGCTTCCTGCTGCCGTATCGGCTGATCGGTTTGCCGGAAGCGGCCCAGCTGCCCGCTGCGGAGCAGGTGCTGCCGGCCGATGTGGTTGCAGTGGATGCAGTAGCCGAGAATGCGGTGGATCAGGCATCCGCCACCTCCCTACGGCAGTTGGGGATCCTGGAAGCCGATCGCCTGGGTGATGGCGATCGCTACCCCGTGGTGCGTGGCCGTGGCCAGTTGGCTGAAGCGATGGCTGTTTGCGAAATGGTGGCGCTGCAGCAACGGGTGCCCTTCCGCCGCGACGCCATCGCCAAGGTGCTGGAAGACCAATTCCGGCGGGATAAAACTTTGTCGCTGGAGCTGATTGCCGGCCTTTGCGAGCTGCTGGGGATGAACAGCCAGCTCGCTGAGGTGGATGCGGTGCATCTGGCCAGTGTGGAAGCACCGGCGTTGTTGCTCCTGGAAGGCATTCCGGTGGTGCTGTTCCAGCAAGCCGGCCAGCAGGTGGTGATCGGCCATCCGCACCACGGCATCCAGCGCCTGCAGCGCCACGCTCTGCAAACCCAGCTGGGCGAGAGTTTCCGCTTTGCCTTGCCGCGGCGGCTGGCCAGCACGCCCACCAGCCGTTTTGGCTGGGGTTGGTTCACACCACTGCTGCGCAAATACCGCGTTGCGCTGGTGCTGGTGTTTGTGGCCTCGCTGTTGGCCCAGTTGTTTGGTCTGGCGATCCCCCTGCTGATCCAGCAGATCATCGACAAGGTGTTGACCCAAGGCAATCTCAGCAGCCTCAATGTGTTGGGGGCGGCGATGGTGGTGATGGCCCTGTTTCAGGGCGTGCTTACCGTGTTGCGGGGGTACATCTTTGTCGACACCACCGACCGCATGGATCTCACCCTCGGCAGTGCGGTGATCGATCGGATGCTGGCGCTGCCACTCAGCTTTTTTGAGCGCCGGCCCGTGGGAGAACTCAGCCAGCGCCTGGGCGAACTCAACACCATTCGCAGCTTCCTTACGGGCACAGCGCTGGTGAGTGTGTTGAACATCATCTTCGCCACGCTCTATCTGGCGGTGATGCTCGTGTATTCACCGTTGCTCACGGCGGTGGCCCTGAGCTCGCTGCCGCTCTATGTGCTGCTGGTGTTTGGCGTGGCGCCGATCTACAAGACCCTGATTCGCAAGCGGGCTGTCGCCCAGGCCAGAACCCAGAGCCATCTAATTGAGGTGCTCAACGGCATTCAAACGGTGAAGGCGCAACATTTTGAGCTCACCGCTCGCTGGAAATGGCAGGATCGCTACCGCCATTTTGTGGATCAGGGGTTCAAGAGCGTGGCGCTCGGCAGCGCGGCGGGCGAGATTGGCAACTTTCTCAATCAGCTCTCGGGGTTGCTGGTGCTGTGGGTGGGCATGTGGCTTGTGCTGGAAGGCAATTTCACCCTGGGTCAGTTGATTGCTTTCCGGATCATTTCCAGCAATGTCACCGGCCCTTTGCTGCAGCTTTCAGGCCTCTATCAGGGCTTTCAAGGTGTGCAGCTGTCGATGGAGCGCCTCAGCGACATCATTGATCAAAACCCGGAGCTGGGCAATCCCGAGGAGATTGGCCAGATCGCCTTGCCATCCATCCACGGCGATGTGCGTTTCGAAGGCGTGAGCTTCCGCTTTGGCCGCGCTGGTGCGAATCAAGTTGACAACGTGAGTGTCGCCATCCCTGCGGGCAGCTTTGTGGGAGTGGTGGGCCAGAGCGGAAGCGGCAAGAGCACCTTGATGAAGCTCTTGCCGCGGTTGTATGACCCCCAGAAGGGCCGAATTTTTATCGACGACTACGACATCGGCAAGGTGGATCTCTCCAGCCTGCGGCGCCAGATCGGCATTGTGCCCCAGGATTCCCTGCTGTTTGAAGGCACAATTGCCGAAAACATTGCCCTGAATGATCCCCAGGCCAGCACCGAAGCCATCCTGGAGGCAGCCCGGATTGCCTGTGCCCATGAGTTCATCATGGGCCTGGGGCAGGGCTATGCCACTCCCCTCACAGAAAAGGGCAGCAACCTCAGCGGCGGCCAGCGCCAGCGCATCGCGATTGCGCGCACCATCCTCGCCAACCCGCAATTACTGGTGATGGATGAAGCCACCAGTGCGCTCGATTACAACACCGAACGCCAGCTCTGTCTGAACCTGCAGCAGTGGGCGGCCGGTCGCACGGTGTTTTTCATCACCCACCGCCTCACCACGATCCAATCCAGTGATGTGATTCTGGTGATGCATCAAGGGCGGCTGGAGGAATCCGGCACCCACCACAATTTGATGCAGGCTTCGGCGCGATACGCCACACTGTTTCAACAGCAAGCCGATTGAGCGTCGATGGTGCTTGCCTAGGGGCATTCAGGTTTAGAAGATTTTGGCTGGGTCATTGCCCGGCTCCCCAAGCAAGTGGGCACAAAGCGGTAGCGCACATGACTTACTGATGCTGCAGTGCAGGGATCAAACCCGTGGAGACCCACTCGTTCAGCCTGTTTGTTTTAGCAGCGTGGAAAGTGATGTGCGCCCGGCATAGCCCCCGTCCCGGCATACATGCCTGTGAACACAAGATTGTCGTCCTGATACTTGTTAGATGGGCGAGTATCGATTGCTAGAGGTCATCCTCACCTGGGGGCGAGACCGCGTTGCTCTACTAATGACGCCGATTCTCATAAGGCAGAGAAAACGCTTTAGCAGTCAGCCATGCCTAGCAATTGGAGGTGCTGCGTCAGCCGCACTTGCTGAGACTTCGTCTACGGAAGACCAATGATTCGGCTCCGAAGACTTGCCATACATTTTTGTCATGCCAAAAAAAAACCCCGCCGAAGCGGGGGTGATGACAAGAGAATTTCGAATTAGGTAGAGTTTAGCCGACGAAGTTGACCTTGAGTGCGCTATTGCTCACTCGTGTGATTGAGCCGGACGCGAGGAAGGCGTCGTCTGCGATCCCGCCGAGTTCGACCAGGAGGTCATTAGATGTACCACTACCAGCAGCACCTCCTTGAACAAACAAGTAGGTAGAAGTGCCTGCCTGGAACAATACGGAGTTGCCATTTACCAAAGTTGCATCTAGCAGAGTGGCTCGGGCGGTCAGGGAGTTAGTAACTCCCGAAAACACTGCCTGTCCAGCCGCATTGCCAGAAACACCAGCGCCGTCAAAAGAGACAACGGAGAAATTGGTGACACTCTGGCTGACCATGAAGGAGCCAAACTGACCAGTATTAACTAGGCCAGTGACATCACTAACGCTGACAACGTCAAAGGACCCGAGCGTGGACTCGCTGAAAGCAGCGTAAGCGATGTTGACTCCGCTAGCTCCGGCAGGCGCATTGCCGCCTGTTACCTGAGCACCACTTGCGATGGCACCGAGATTAATAGAGTCGGCGCCTTCGCCACCGTAGATGAAGCCGCCATTAGCATCTGCGCCGTTCACAGTGATGGAGTCAGCTCCGCCACCCCCTTGGATAGTGCCAAAGTTAGAGACAAGTGCGGCGCTCACCGTGATGGTGTCAGTACCGGCGCCAGCGCCAACACTGGTGCCACCGCTTACCACAAAAGCATTGATGAAGATGCTGTCGTCTCCGGCATTGCCTTCAACGGATGCTCCAGTTGTGAAACCTCCGCTGATCACAACTTGATCATTCCCCTGGCCACCTTGGAGGAGAGAGGCGCTGCCAAACACGCCACCGATGGTGATGGTGTCGTTGCCGAAGTTAATAGTGTCGCTGAAGCTGTCACCCTCAACATTGGAATTGCTGATGGTGCCGCTCAAGCTGATGGAATCATTGCCTCCACCACCGTTCACAGTGGAGCTAGAAAGGTTAATGCCTTGTCCACTTACAAAATCCGCACCTGCGCCACCCGCGATTAGCGAATTGGTGAAGAGGGCGCTAAATACGGTGATGCTGTCATTGCCTCCGTTGCCGTTGATGCTGGAGTTACCACCAAATTCGCCGCCGCTTAGGGTGACGATAAGGTCGTTGCCACCGCCACCGGTGATATCCACACCGCCGCCGGCCGAGGAAGTTCCAGCACGAGTTCCGGCGGCAAGTGTTAAAACATCGTTGCCGCCGCCGAGCAGAATGGCAGCATTATCAAGAATGCCGGTGGCGACACTGAAGGTGACGGTGTCATTGCCTGAGCCACCTTGAATATTGGCAGCAGTGAAACCAGTTGCTGCGGCACTAATGGTGTCTGCTCCGCCGGCGGCGATGATTGACACGCCAGCGCCGGTGCGCAAATCAAATAAGTCAGTGGTATCCGTCCCCTGGGTCAGGGAATTCGGAGTTGTGATCAGAAAATTCGCCATGTCAGAGGAGAGAGACTAGGAGTCGATTTTAGACAACCCCTGTGAAGTTACAGGTTGGGGGGGGGATGGTCAACCGATTGTGGCCAGCTCCACACCCAGCACAGCCCCCCATCGTTTTTCGTCGTTGCGCCAGTGGCCCAGGTCCCTGCGCCACTGGTCATCTGGATCGTCGTGCTCGAGAGCCAGGGCCGGTTTCAGCCGGCCCTGGCGTCTTGCCATAGCTGGCTCCTGCAAGAAGCCCTGCACCCGGCTGTCCACCAGCCAGCCCCGGCCTGGGTCGCAAAACTCCCGCACGGGTTCCACGTCGCTGGCTACCAGTGGGCAGCCACAGGCCAGGGCCTCCAACAGGCTCCAGCTGGCCACAAACGGTTGGGTGAGATGCACATGCAGCCAGCTGCTCTGCAGCCAGCGCACGTAAGCGTCGCCATTGAGATGGCCGCGCCAGCGCACTCTGCCACTGGCCAGGTAGGGAGCCAGCCGCGTTTCGGCCCAGGTTTTCCAAGAGCCCTCTGGTGGAGCCTTGCCCGCATAGTGGATGCCATCGCCGCCGGCGATCTCCACCTGCAGTTCGGGCCAGAGCTCCAGCACACTGGGCAGCTCCTTCACCAGCTCCGGGAAGCCGCGCATCGGCTCCATGCCCCGGGTGCCATAGGTCAACAGCGGCAGGGGGCTGCGCTGCTGGGGATCGGGCCTGAAGCGCCGGCGATCGAGGTTGTCGTAGATCACCTGACAGCGCTCCCGCAGCGCCACAGGCAGTTGGCGCCGCTGCCACTCGCTGGGGGCCACCACCGCATCGGCACTCACCAGTTCCAGGGCCAGGGCCTGGTTGCGGAGCCACAGGCTCGGGGCCGACTCTGGCCCGAAGCCCAGGTGGGGGTTTTGGCTGTCGTGGTGGAGCAGTGGCGATTGGGGGTCAAACCACCACTCCAGGTAGCTCACCAGCCGGCATCGGGGCCAGAGCTCCTTCACGTGCAGGCCGCAGCCCCAGCCGCTGTGGCTTACCACCACATCGGCCTGCCACCCCTGGCGCTCCAGCTGGGCCATGGCCTGGCGGTATTGATCCGCCACGATCCGGGTTCTCTCGAGTTGGTTGGGTTTGTGCTTCTCGAGGGCTTCGGCGCCCAGCGGCCCTTTCATGCACAACCGCCGCACGCCAGGCAGGTTGCGGCCGTAGTGGGTGTGGCAGAGAAACGCCACATCGTGGCCAGCCGCCGCCAGAGAGGCAGCCAGATGGCGAAACTGGCCTGGAAAATTCAGATGCAGGAACAGAACGCGCACCGCCAATCCCAAAGCCCGCTGCGACCATGCTCTACTACGGCTCAGCGAATACGACATCGTTGCCGTGGGACTACCCCTTGCGCTGCAGGCCCATCAGCGCGGCGATCTGGTGCAGGCGAAGCAGCACTACCAGCGTGCTTTCGAGCAGCAGGTGCGCGCCGCTGTTCTCTATCAGAATTATGGCGCTCTGCTGCGTGAGCAGGGCGATCTGACCGGGGCAGCCCAGGTGTACAACCAGGGCCTTGTCTTGTTTCCCCACCACCCCGGGATCCTGGGCAATCGCGCCAATCTCCACCGTGCCACCCGGCCCGCCTCAGCGTTGGCTGACAATCTCCGGGCGCTCAGGCTGCTGTTGGCTGCGGCAGAGGGTGGCGCCGCTCTCCGCACCGTTTGGCTCTCCGCCCTCAGCCAGCTCCGCGAGCTTCAGCTGCACGCCTGGGCCCTCGCTCTGGCGCGAGAGGGCCTGGCGCGCCTGGGGCCCGACCCCCAGTTGCTGCTCCAGCTCCTGCTGGTGTTAGACGCCCTGGCCAGCTCCAGCGGGGCTGAGCTGCTCAACGCCGATCAGGCGGCAGCATTGCGCCGCCAGATCGAGGCTCGCCTGGCCGATTGTGCGCCCGTGGAGCAGGCGGAGATTCGCCTGGGCCTGGCCAGCCACCAGATGGGCCAGGGCCTGCTGGATGACGCCCTGGCCAGTTTTGAGCAGGCCATGGCCATCGTTCAGCAGCCTGGTGAGGTCACGCCAGAGGAACGGGAGAAACGCCAGAAGCTGGTGGATGTGAACAGCTGGAATTTCGGCATCACCCTGCTCAAGCGCCAGCAATTTGAGCGGGGCTGGCGCCTGTTCGAATACGGCCTGCGCACTCCAGCGGAAGGGCCGCAACGCTGGCAGCGTGCCCTGCGCAAGCCGTTCAGCAGTGCGGAGTTGCCCCTCTGGCGCGGTGAATCCATCGCGGGCAAGCGTCTGCTGCTGCTGGAAGAGCAGGCCATCGGCGACGTGATGATGTTTGTCACCCTTCTGCCTGCCCTGCTCGAGGAGGTGGCCTCCATCGGCCTGCTGTTGGCCGATCGGCTACTGCCGATCTACCGGCGCTCTCTCCAACACCTGGCCGATCGGGTGCAGATCTGGAGCTTTGCCGATGCCAGCGAAGGCCGCCTCAGCCCGGCCCACTACGACCTCCAATGCCCGATCGGCTCAATCTGCCAACACCGCTTCACCGATCTCGAGCGCTATGGCCAACACCTGCCGCTGCTGCAGGCCAAGCCGCAGTGGGCGAAGCAACTCCGACGCGACTACCTTCAGCACGGCAGCCCTGCCCAACAGTTGATCGGGATCAGTTGGCGCGGTGGCGGCAAGGGCCTGCGCATCCAGCAGAAATCCATCCTGCCGGAGCAATATGCGCAGCTGCTCCAGCCCCTGCCCGGTGTGCGCTTTGTCAGCCTGCAATACGGCAATGCCGGGCCCACCGTGGAGCACTGGCGCCAGCAAGGGCTCGATGTGCTCCACGACAGCCGGGTGGATCCGCTCAAGCAGATGGACCCCTGGCTCGCCCAGGTGGCCGCCTGCGATGCCGTGCTCAGTGTGGCCAACACCACGATTCACGGCGCCGGCGGGCTTGGCTTGCCCACCCTTTGCTTGCTCAGTGTGCACAGCGATTGGCGCTGGCTCGACGATCCGAGCGCCAATCGCAGCTATTGGTATCCCTCCGTTGGGATTGCCCGTGAATCCCGTGAGGCCGGTTGGGGTGAGGCCCTGCAGCAGGCCCGGGCCTGGCTGGAGGCCGGCTCGCCTCCTCCCACCCTTGGCTGAGCCCTCGCCAGCTCTTCACAGCTGATCTTCCTCTTTGTTTGCCATGTCCGACCCCTTCGCCGATCCACTCACGGCCGTGTCTGCGCCCGACCAGCAGTTGTTAGCCCTGTTTCGGGAGGGCCGCCATCGTGAAGTGGTGGCCCAGGCCCAGGCCCTGAGCATCACGACCAACGCCAATCCCCTGGCCGCACAGGTGCTGGCCGCCGCCCTGTTTCAACTGGGCAACTATTCCCAGGCTGCTGGCCTGCTTGAGGGGCTCGAAGCCGCCTTGGGCCAACAGGGCGACTACCTCTCCCTTTATGGCGCCACGTGCCGCCGCTTGGGCCAGCTGCAACGGGCAGAGCAGCTGCTGGCGAAAGCCCTGCAGTTGGCACCGCAGGCCCTGGATGTGCGCAACAACTACGCCAACTTGTTGATCGATCTGGGTCGCGACGCGGAAGCCCGCGCCATCCTTGAGCAGCTGCTCCAGGAGCAGCCCAACTATCAGGATGCGCGCGCCAATCTCAATCGCCTGCAGTTTCGCCAGCAGCCCAGTGCCGTGCCCCCAGTGGCTGCGACAGCTGCAGAGCCGGCGTCGAGCCCTGTGGAGCCCTGGACGCCAGCCGATCCCCTGATGCTGGCCTTCGCGGAGGAGGAGGTGAAACAAGCCGGGGCCGTCAAGCCTGCTGCCCCCGGCTCGGCCGCTGCCGCCCTGGCCACCACCCTGCCCCAGCCCGATGCCGAGGCCGTGGCTGCAGACAAGCTCAAAATGGCCACCCAGGCAGTGAGCGAGGGCAATGGCCCCTTTGCCCTGCAGCTGTGCAGCCAGGCCCTTGCGGGTCTCGGTGCCAACGCCAGCGTGTATGTGAATGCCTCGGATGCCTACATCCGCAACCAGCGCTTCCTTGAGGCTGAGATCTGCCTGCTGCACGGCATCGTGATTGGTGGCTCCACGATCAACCACTTCATCAATCTGGTGAGCCTGGCCAGCCTGAGGGGAGACCTGGCCCTCGCCGCCCACTACCTCGATCAAGCCGCAGCCTCGGATCCCAGCCACCCCCAACTGGCCACCCTGCAGACCAACCTGCGTCAGCGTCAGGCCTCGCTGGAGGGCCAGGCCTACTGCTTTCAGCCCTCCTGGCCCGAGCAGCAGCTGCAGCCGTGCCCTTCCCCTTGAACCCAGCCCGGCAAGGGCTGCTCTATGTGGCCACAGGAGCGGCCTATCTGGAAGAAGCCGCCGCCAGCGCCCGCGCCTCACGGCCTTTTGCCGGCGGGCGGCCGCTGGCGGTGGTGTGTGATTGCCCCGAGCAGGCCCGCCAGTTGGGCGTCTTCGATCAGGTGTTGCGCCATCCCGATCCCCGCTGCTCCTACCGCGACAAGATCCCGCCGCTGTTGCGCCTGCCCTTCGCGCGCACCCTCTTTCTGGATAGCGACGCCCGCCTCACGGCCCCAGCCGATGCCCTGTTTGCCGCCCTAGGCAACGCCCATCTGGCGGCTGCCCAGGCGCCGGTGCGCCGCCCAGCAGGTTGGTGGGATGCCAGCGTGCCGGCGTTGTTTCCAGAGCTGAATTCCGGCGTGCTGTTGCTGCGCCGCTGCTGGCGCCAGCGGTTGCTGGTGCGCCGCTGGCTGCGTCGTTACGACCAACTCGCAGCCAGCTGCGGCCAGAGCTGGGACCAGGCCAGCCTGCGCTCGGTGGTGTGGCGCCTGCAGCAGTGCTGGGGCCTGCGCTTGGCCCTGCTGCCCCCCGAGGCCAACCTGCGCACCTCCAAGCCCTGGCTGGCCGGCGAGGGCCTGGCCGTGCATGTGGTGCACGGGCGGGTGCCCGAGCCCGAGTGGCCCCCGCTGTTGCGCTATCTCAATGGCAACACCGCCTGTTTCCGCACGTGGCAGGAGTGGCAGGCCCTCCATCCCCAATCAGCTGTGCGGCTCAAGGGTGTGCACTTCAGGGCTGGCCCGGCTGAGCCGCCGCCAGATCCAGCCCGGCCTTGAGCGTCGCTGCCATTCCCGCCGGCCCCAGCGGCGCAGCTGTTGCCAGGCCGGGCTCCAGCGCCAGCGCTCCGGCTGCGCCGTGATCAGGTTGGTTTGCTCCAGCGGGTCGCGGCCCAGGTGCACCGCCCACAGCGGCTGGCCCTGACGATCCAGGGCGAGCTTGCGCGGGCCCCGCAGCAGCAGCAGCTCTCCGCCAAATTCCACCACCGCCCCCGGCTGCCGCAGCGCCCACTGCCGCAGCGGGCCGCTGCCGCCGCCGCGGGCCAGCCCTGCCAGGGTTTGCTGCAACAGGCCGGTGAGCGGCAGGGGCGCCGTGCTGCTGGAGCCCCTGCCTGAGCCTTCGCTGTTTGCGGGTGGGCGGTAGATCCAGGGCACCCGCACCGCCCCATCCAGGAAAGCGCCCTTGTAGAGCATTCCCCCATCCCCCAACAGCTCGCCGTGGTCGGCCGTGAGGGCGACCGCCGTGCGACCCCGGTCTGCCCGCTGATTCAGCGCTGCCAGCAGCCTGGCCACCTGGCTGTCGAGCAGCTGCAGGTGGTCGGCGTAGTCGGCCCGGCAGGCCTGAATCGCTGCCGGGCTCAGCTGGCCGGCCCAGCTGGCCTGGGTGCGGCGCAGCTCGCAATCGGCCGGCAGCTGCTCCAGCCACGGCGGCGTGGGTTGGGGCGGCGGCAGCTGGTTTGGCAGGTGGTGGCCATGCCAGGGCGGCGGCGTGTCGAAGGGCTCGTGCGGCCCCACAAAGCTCACCCACAGCAGCCAGGGTTGATCGCTGGGCATCGCCTGCAGTTGCTCAAGGCCTTGATCAGCGATCCAGCAATCGGGGTAGAGATCCAGCGGCAACACGCTCGGCCGCACCTCCCAGGCCGCCGCTGTGCGGCCGCCGCCATAGCGCGCCTGCAGATCGGCCCGCTGCCGCCCCAGCACACCCGCTGCCTCCCAGGCTCGGGTGAGGGCACAGTCGAGCCGCTGCAGCGCCCGCGGCCCCGCCACCTCCTGCGCCTCCGCAAAGCCCAGCGCCTGCAGCAGGGGCTGGTTGTTGTCCAGGTCGGTGCGCCCGTCGTGGCTGGTCCAGTGGGTTTTGCCCACCAGGGCCGTGTGCCAGCCCGCCGCCCGCAGGTGCCGCACCAGAGAAGGCGCATCGGCCGGCAGGTCGGCCGGCTCGTTGCGGGTCACGCCCAGCTGGCTGGGCGCCAGCCCCGTGAGCCAGCTCAACCGCGCCGGCACGCACTGGGGGCTGCTGGTGTAGCAGCGCCGGGCCGTCCAGCCCTGGGCCGCCAGCTGGGCCAGCGCCGGCAGCTCGACCACCGGCACCTGCGGATCACCCCAGTCGCCCCGCCATTGGTCAAAGGTGATCAGCAGCAGGTTGGCTGGCAACACGTGGGGCATCAGGCGCTCCAGGCTGAGAGAATCCGGCCATGAGCCAGCCTGCCAGCACGTCTCCAATCCGCTCCCACTCCAGAACGCCCAGGCGTTATTGGCTGGCCCTCCATCCCGATGTGGCGCGGCCGATTGGAGGTGTCAAGCAGATGCATCGCTTCGCTGAGGCGCTCATCGCTGCTGGTCGCGAAGCCACCTTGATTCAGCAGTCCGCCGCTTTCCATCCCGGCTGGTTCAACAGTTCAGTGCCTGCTATCGGAGTGAGCGACTGGCAGGCACGCACGGATTTGACCCCACAGCGGGATGTGGTGGTGCTACCCGAAACATTCATGCCTGAGCTAAAGCGCTACGGCCCTGGCTTGCCCAAGGTGGTGTTCAACCAGAATGGTTCGTACAGCTTTGGCTTGGATCCCAGCAGGCTTTGCCTGCCTGCCCAGCAGCTGTTGGCCCTGTATCGCCACCCCAGCGTTGCGCAGGTGTTGTGTGTGTCGAAGCACGATGAGCAGCTCTTGTTGCAGGGCTTCGGGTTGGAGCGGTGTCGGGTGAGCCGGCTGGTGAACGGGATCGAAACCGAGCTCTTCCATCCCAACGGCCCAAAACGCAAGCAAATCGCCTACATGCCTCGCAAAAATGGCATGGATGCGGCTGTGGTGGAAGCCCTGTTGCGGGCCCAGCCCTGGTGGGAGGGCTGGCAGCTGGTGCCGATCCACAAGCAGCCCCAGGCTGAGGTGGCCCGCATCCTGCAGCAGAGCCTGGTATTTCTGGCGTTTGGCCATCCAGAAGGCTTTGGTTTGCCGCTGGCTGAAGCGATGGCTTGCGGCTGCGCTGTTGTGGGGTATTCAGGCTTGGGTGGTCAGGAGTTGTTGGCCCTTGGGGCCAAGCATGGCGTGGCTTTAGAGGTGGCCTATGGCCACTGGTTGGGCTTTGTGGAGGCTGTGGCTGCCTTTCATCGATCTCTGCAGAAGCAGCAACCAACCGTGATGGCGGCCTTGCTGGCGGCCTCCAAGGAGGTGCGCAACCAGTACAGCTCGGCCCTGATGCAGCACTGCGTTGCTGCAGCCCTGGCCCGTTGGGAGGCCCAACTGGACCTCCCAGTCCAGGCCTGATGGCATTCCCTCTCACCAGCGTTCGTGATCTGGCCAGTCAGGTGGAGTGGGGACAGCTCTGCATCACGCCGCTCGATCCGGGTATCTGGGCCCTGCTGGAGCCCGCCGGCTCCCAGAACCACGCCCCCCAGCTCTGCTGGGTCACCCCTGATCTCTTGGCCTGCGTGTGGATGGCTGGCGGCCAGGAGGGCACCTCTGGCATGGGGATTGTTTTGTCGCTCCTGGCCGCCAGCTCCGGCCGTTGGACTGAGCCCCAGCTGGTGTCGCAGGATCCCGCGCGCTCCGAGCAGAACCCGCTGCTGTACGTGGCCGGCGAGCATCTCCATCTGGTGCACACCGCCCAGCGCTCCCGCTCCCTCGATGAGCCCTTCTGGGAATCGGGCAGCAGCTTTTCGATGCAGTGGACCGCCCAGCTGCGCCACCAGAGCCTGCCCCTGGCCGCCCTTGATCCTGCCGACCCCGCCAGCTGGGGCCCAGGCGCCTGGAGCCGGGCCACCACCCTGCTGGAGCAGCCCGCCTTCTGCCGGCACCCACCCCTGCAGCGCGCTGATGGTCGCTGGCTGCTGCCGATCTACCGCAGCCTTGAAACCGGCGGCTCTTTCGGCCACGACCACTCCCAGGTGCTGCTGCTGGAGGCCGATGGGACGGCCGTGGCCAGTGCCCTGGACGAGGAGCTGCCTAGTGTTGACCCGATCACGGTGCCGGAGAGCACCGGCCGCGTGCACGGCTCAATCGTGCCCAGCGCCGATGGCAGCGGTTTGCTCCAGTTTTTCCGCTCGCGCCTGGCGGATCGCATGTATCTCTCCCGATCTGGCCCCGAGGGGGAACAGTGGACTGCGCCCGAGCCGATCCAGCTGCCCAACAACAACAGCTCGATTCAGGCCCTGCGCTTGGCGAGTGGCCGGCTGGCGATGATTTACAACCGCTTCTGCTTCGAGCCCGATCCCGAATCCCCCCAACCCTGGGGCGAAGCCAACTGGCCCCGCACCCGCTGGCCCCTCTCGATCGCCCTCTCCACCGACGACGGCCAGACCTGGCCCTGGATCCGCGACATCGACACCGGCTTGGGCTTCTGCGGCAGCGCCAACTGGCAGCTCAACGGCCAGCTCGCTTACCCCACCATCCTGGAAGGCCAGCCCGGCGAACTCCACATCGCCTACTCCTGGGCCGGCCGCGCCGCTATCCGCTATCTCTGCCTCGAAGAAGACGAGATCCTGGGCGTGGTGCCAGCCCTGGAGGGCTCCTGATGCCGCCAGCGCCTTCCCAGGCTTCCCACTCGCGCTCGGCAGACTCGGTGCTGTTGCTCAGCCTCGATTCCTGTCGCTTTGACACTTTCGCAGCGGCCCACTGCGCCGGCACCATCCCCCATCTGGCCGCCATCGGCCCGTTGCACCGCGCTCTGGCCCCCAGCTACTTCACCTACGGCAGTCACGCCGCTTTCTGGATGGGCTTCACCCCGGGCGTGGTGGGCAGCAGCGAGCCCTGGCTCAACCCCAAGGCGGGCAAGCTGTTTCGGATGGCCTTCGCCGGCCACCCGGGCCGTGCGGGTGGCAGCGACGTTGAGGGGAGTTTTCTCCTGGAGGGCGGCAACCTGATCGAGGGCTTCCGCCGCCGTGGCTACCGCACCATCGGCAGCGGAGCCGTGGATTGGTTCGACACCGCTAGTGACACCGGCGCCGTGCTGGCTGCCCCCTTCGAGCGCTTCCACTTCGCCGGTGACACCTGGAGCCTGGGCCGCCAGCTGGCTTGGATTGAGGCTGAGCTGGCGGCCACCCCGGCCGAGCAGCCGGTGTTTGTGTTTTTGAACGTGGGCGAAACCCACGTGCCCTACTGGCATGAAGGGGCGCCCTGGGAGCGCTGGCCTAGCCCCTGTGTGCCCTTTGGCGGAGCTGTGTGCTCCGCCGCCGAGAGTCGCCGCCGTCAGCGGGATTGTCTGGAGTGGGCCGATGGTCAGTTGGCTCCACTGCTAGAGCGTTTTGCGGGCGGCACGATCTTGGCCTGTGCCGACCACGGCGACTGTTGGGGCGAAGACGGTCTCTGGGAGCACGGCATCAGCCACCCCGCCACCCTCACCGTGCCATTGCTGCTGCGTGTGCGCGGCTGCCCAATCGCTGCCTAGCTCCGCCCAGGCTTTGCGGCGCTGCCCCACGCGGAAGTGGGTCGTCGGCGAATCCGTTGGCTACACCGTTAGACGTTGGCGGAGCTTGATCCAGGGCCGCTCCAACACTTGATACGACAAATAGCCCAACGCCAGACTGAGCAAGAGGTAAAGCATGAAGAGTTCTCCACTGAGGCCAGGAGCTTGATTTTTCAGCTGCCGAGCCCACTGGAGCACAAGTACCTGGTGCAGCAAGTAGGTGGAGTAGCTGGCCGCCGCCGTAGTGCTGATCAAGCTGACCCATAGCCTGTTTTTTGTAAACGCTGCTGGCGGCACTGCTGCCACGGCAAGGACCAAGCCCGCCGCCACAATTCGGCTGATGCCATAGGCCATGCATGAATGGGTTAGGAGATCTGTTGATCTCTGCCCTTCCAAGAGGTATGGGGCACGCACAACGAAGCCGATCCAAGCAGTGATCGGCAGTAGCGCCACTCCCAGTAGCCAAGGGGTTCCAGCCATCGCCCCCGGGCGAGCGCTCTGGCCGCCTGCCCAGAGGCGGGCCAATCCGCCATAGGCGAGGGCGTCCACGTGCAGTACAGCTGAAAACTTCAATTGGTCCAGGCTGAAACCCTGGTTCACGGCCCAGGCTCGGCTGGCCAGGCCGATTCCGATTAACAGCAGCATCAAGCCCGTCAGAACTGCTCGCTCGGACAGGCCGACACCTCGCCATAGATGCCTATACCTCAGCAATGCTGCCGTCAGCAATGCCAGGAGTACGTAGCTCATCTCCTCCACCGCAAGCGACCAGTTGACCGCCAGCAAGGGGTCAACGCCATTGCTCAGCACGGGAAAGGTTCGCAGGAACAGAGCTTCCCGCAGCCAAACCTGAAAACGGATCTCCGCAGGCAGCATGAGGCTCAACAAGGCCAACATGATCCAGTACACGGGCATCGTGCGTAGGAAACGCTTCCAACAGAACACCCGCAGCCCGTGCCAGGAACCTCCAGCGAGAACAGCAACCAATTGGCTCACGATTAGATAGCCGCTCAACGCAAAGAACAGCTCAATGCCCCAATGGGCAGGGGCTAACCAGGGCTGGTCAAGCGCTGTGCCCCTTGGCAAGAGCACACGTCCGTGGGCGAACACCACCAACACGATGGCCGCAGCACGCACCACATCCAATCCGGGTAGCCAGGTTGCCGTTGCCGGGCCCATTGCTGAGAGTGATTGCTTCGCTGCCAATTAGCACCCTGCTCAGCACTGGATGAGGATTGCAGGCAGAGTTCAGGCTTGTCCAGTCAACCTGTCTGCTCGCCAGAGCAGTAGGTGCTCTGCAGCTACCAAGCCCAATCGAAGCCGTAGCGGTTGCGAATGGCCGCTGCGGTTGGCGCCAGTTTGACGCGCAGCTGGGCCCGGATTGCCGGGCTCACCGCCGCCGCTTCTCCCCGGCCCGCATTGGCCTGCTCCAGCGGTGTGGGCAGGGGTATCCGTGCTAGCCCCAGGAAGGTTTGGATCTGCTGCCAGATCCGCTCGGGCTCGGCAAACAGATCTTCGCTGCGCAGCACCAGCAGCTGCTGGGGGGTAAACAGCGCCTCGTAGCGCGCCAGCTGCAGCTCGTAGCGGCTGCGGGCCACGTAGCTGTGTTTCTGGTGGCTGTCGTCGCGGCTGCCGGCGGCCGCCAGGCGTTGCTCGGCCCCTGCCAGTCGCCCGGGCTCGGCTTCCAACGCTGCTTCCAGTTCCAGGGGCTCAAAGCCAAGGCGGTGGGCATGGAAATACTGTGAAAGGGCCCGCTCCACCGGGTCGCGTAGCAGCACCATCAGCCGCACCTCGGGCACCAGGGCATGGATTCGGCGGGGAGCTTCTGGATGAAACAGGTAGTAGGGCGTGATCTCCCCACACTGCTGTTCGGCAGTCGCGGCAGCGAACTGGGCCTCATACCAGGTGACCCCCTGGCTGCTGTGCAAGGTGAAGTAGTGCAGTTCCTTGCTGCCCGGCAGAAACACGTTGGGGTGGCGTGCCAGGGCCTTTTGCAGGCTTGTGGTGCCTCCTTTCTGCGTGCCAATGCCAAGAAAATCAGGGTGGCGGCCTGTCATGGTTCTGTCCGGCATCAGACCATGATTGCGATCCATGGTGGTTGCACCCCCCATTGGAGCTCGAGGCTGACTGGCCTTCCCAAGCGTGGCAGATGCCCCTGGCGCCCGGAGAAAGCCGGCGGGGCGGGGCAGGGTTTTGGCCCGTTTGGCTGCGCAAACCTGGCCCGCCCGTCGCCTGGTGGTGAGTGGTGATGGCCCTCCGCCAGGGGGCTGTGGGCTTATTGCAGCCGCTGGGTGTGGGGTTCCTCGCCCCTTACGAGCGACTCCCTCCGGGTGCGGCTGTTTGCCTGGCTGGTCAAGGAGCGCCGGAGATTTGACGCAGGGCAGCTCGATGGTGCAATATTTATGGGTAATCGATTCGTCGGTTGGTCGCAGGACTTTGGTTTTTGCGACATTTGCGGATGTAGCTCAGTGGTAGAGCATCTCCTTGCCAAGGAGAGGGTCGAGAGTTCGAATCTCTTCATCCGCTTTTTAAATTCGGCAACTTGTCAGCTCGTTGTTTCGCGCAATGGCATTGATCCTGAAAAGCTTGATCAAGCTAGGCCTCTGTTTAAAGATCGATTGAATTCTTGCTCTCTGCCTACCCGGCTTTGAACCAGCTGCTACTCATCAGCCAGGCTTCACCGGGTGGAAGAGCGCTCTCAAGGTAATAGCTTTTGTACAATTGTTTGAGTTTTAAGGGTAATTGATAGCGCCATGGGCCAAGAGGGTATTTCATCAGTATGGGGCGCATTCGCGCGCATCCTCTTTTGATCCATGCCCCAGGCTGCCGCTCGAGCCAGTTGCAAAATCGCAATAGGATGAGATTCAAGAGTGGCAATGGTGGATTTGAGCGTATTGTTTTTGCAGTTTCTTGTAGGGCTTTGTCGCAACCAAGCAAGGTCGCAACAGTGGCCGCTGAGGATCCTGCAACTAAGGTTTTTGGCGCATATCGATACACTTCAAGCGAAGTCTCCGATGTGGCTTTGATGGCTTCCATCCAGCGCCGCTCGAGATCAACTTGGTTTCCGAATAAATCTGCCAGGGGCGTGCCAGGCGCTGGAGGGTGTGGCGCTAGCCAGCCTTCATGCTGAATCGCTGTTGAATGGCGAGATTCAATCAAGGATGTTGGATCGCGCCGAAATAAAACGATGAGGATTGGACCAACTCCGGCTTCACGGAGAGCGCTGAATAGTCGCTTAATTTCCCTGCTGTGTGTCAGACGGCTAGACGCAAGTTCTGTGCTCAAGAGCAGGGCGCGCTGATCAGCGTTGCGAGCCTGGGTCACTTCGTCACGTAGTCGCTCTAGAATTTCTCCTTGGAGTCGCAGCAAATCTTGGTTGGTGCAAATACCGCGACGGCTGGTTCCATCATCTCTTCGTTCGGGATCGTAACCAAGAAAGGAGACTTCTCGATGATTAAGAAGCCCTAGGGTTTTGGGTACATGCCAGCCTCTCTTGGCGAGAGCCGGACGCTCTTTCGCTAGCCAAACTTGGATTGCTGTTGAGCCGGTCTTTTCCATTCCGATGTGTAAAATCGTCGGCAGACCGTAAGTTTTGAGATGGCAGCAACTCTCCAGCCAAAGACGCCAATGTCCTTCCTGTTGAATAAGCATCGCAACTAAATCTTTGAGAAAAATTGGGCTGAATGGGAATGAGTTGATTTGTAATGGGTCGCTGCCGCCTGCGGGCAAGAGCTAGCAAGCTGCTTCACCAGCCAACCTCTGGCCGTTTCCTGCCAAATCCTGAGGGTGTCTCTATTTGAACCAGGATGCTGTCGCCCAAGGATAAATTCCTGGCAGCACTCCCTAGAGCAGAGCTGAAACCTTGCTCATGGCTAGCTTTAATCACCATGCACTTGCCAATCAAGATTCGCAACACCCGCGACTGAATCGGTCCGTTGCGGACAGATCCAGTTAATTAGATTATCATTATGCAGGTTGAAATCCATTCCCTCTCCTGGCCCTCCGCTGACCCGCGTCTTGCGGAGCAGCAGGCTGCTGTGTTTTCCCATTTCGACCTGCCGATTCGCCAGCATCGGTTGCAGGTTGATCATGGTTGTTGGATCGATGCCCTGCTCAAGGGATCCCAGGCTGAAGTGCTATTGGTCGTGGACAACGATTGCGTCCCCCTCAGCCGTCAGGCTGTGCTGGAAGCCGTGTCCTACGCAGGTCAACATCAGAGTTTGCTTGGTCTGGCCCAAGCCTCCAACCATATCCAGGGCGGTCGCCACATCTTTGCCGCTCCTGCATTCCTGGCGATTTCCCGAAGCGCCTGGCATCGGCTCGGCTGCCCCAGCTGCCGCCCCACTGTCCGCGGAGACGTGGCCGAGGAGCTCAGCTGGCGCGCCGAGGAGCATGGTTTGGCCTATCGCGCTTGGTAGCCCACCTGTTACCACCATCCCAGCCCAGAGGGGCTTTGGCGCCTCGGCCACTACGGTCACTACGGCATCGGCAGTGTTTTTGCTGATCGCGTGTTCCATCTCTACCAGGGCCGCTTTGCCCATCACGTGGATTTGTTCGTGCAGGTGTGTGAAAGGGTCTGTGCCGGCACATTCACCACAGCCGGGCTTCGCTCCTGTGTGGGAGTGGAGTCGTAGGGCTCTGAAGACCTGGTGTGTACTCAGGCCTTGCCGTTAGCCCGTTTGGCCCGCCTCAGTAGGCTGCTCCCAGCACTGATCGGCCCCTTTCCATGCTCAAGCTCCTGCTGGGTGACCCCAATGCCCGCAAGCTGAAGCGCTACCAGCCGATCGTTTCCGACATCAATCTGCTCGAGGAGGAGATCGCCCCCCTCTCCGACGACGAGCTGCGGGGCCTCACCGGCGAATTCCGCCAGAAGCTGGAGCAGGTGGCCGGCAACCCTGCCAAGGAGCGGGCCCTGCTCGATGAGCTGCTGCCCCAGGCCTTTGCCGTGGTGCGCGAAGCCGGCAAGCGGGTGCTGGGCATGCGCCACTTCGATGTGCAGCTGATCGGCGGCATGGTGCTGCACGACGGCCAGATCGCCGAGATGAAAACCGGCGAGGGCAAAACCCTCGTGGCCACCCTGCCGGCCTACCTCAACGCCCTCACCGGCCGCGGCGTGCACGTGGTGACGGTGAACGACTACCTGGCCCGGCGCGACGCCGAGTGGATGGGCCAGGTGCACCGCTTCCTGGGGCTCTCGGTGGGTCTGATCCAGCAGGAGATGGACCCGGCCACGCGCCGCGCCAACTACGCCTGCGACATCACCTACGCCACCAACAGCGAGCTGGGCTTCGACTACCTGCGCGACAACATGGCCAGCGACATCGCCGAGGTGGTGCAGCGCGCGCCCAACTTCTGCGTGATCGACGAAGTCGACTCGATCCTGGTGGATGAGGCCCGCACGCCGCTGATCATCTCCGGCCAGATCGAGCGCCCCCAGGAGAAGTACCGCCGCGCCGCCGAGGTGGCCGACGCCCTCGAGCGCGCCGCCGAGATGGGCAAAGACGGCATCGATCCCGAGGGCGACTACGAGGTCGACGAGAAGCAGCGCAATGTGACCCTCACCGACGAGGGATATGCCAAGGCCGAGGCGATGCTGGGCGTGAGCGATCTGTTCGACCCCGCCGACCCCTGGGCCCACTTCATCACCAACGCCCTCAAGGCCAAGGAGCTGTTCACCAAAGATGTGAACTACATCGTGCGCAGCGGCGATGCGGTGATCGTCGATGAGTTCACCGGTCGGGTGATGCCGGGCCGCCGTTGGAGCGATGGCCTGCACCAGGCGATCGAGGCCAAGGAGCAGCTGGAGATCCAGCCCGAAACCCAAACGCTCGCCTCGATCACTTACCAAAACTTCTTCCTGCTCTACCCGCGCCTGGCCGGCATGACTGGCACCGCCAAAACCGAGGAGGTGGAGTTCGAGAAGACCTACAAGCTCGAAGTCACGATCGTGCCCACCAACCGGGTGCGCTCCCGCTCCGACTGGACCGATCAGGTGTACAAAACCGAAACCGCCAAGTGGCGCGCCGTGGCCCTGGAAACCGCCGAGGTGCACCAGAGCGGCCGGCCGGTGCTGGTGGGCACCACCAGCGTGGAGAAATCGGAGCTGCTCTCCGCCCTATTGGCCGAGCAGGAGATTCCCCACAACCTGCTCAACGCCAAGCCGGAAAACGTCGAGCGGGAGGCCGAGATCGTGGCCCAGGCGGGCCGCGCTGGTGCCGTCACCATCGCCACCAACATGGCCGGCCGCGGCACCGACATCATCCTCGGCGGCAACAGCGATTACATGGCGCGCCTCAAGCTGCGCGAGATCCTGCTGCCCAAGCTGGTGCGGCCCGAAAACGAGCACCGGCCGATTCCGTCGGCCAAGGCCAGCCGTGACGCCCGGGCTCTGGGCAGCCTTTACCCCTGCACCCTCACAGAAGGGACCGAGAAGGCCCTCAGCCAGTTGGCTAAAGCCCTCGTGGCGGCCTGGGGCGACCGCAGCCTCACCCTGCTGGAGCTCGACGACCGCATCGCCCAGGCGGCCGAAAAAGCCCCCACCGACGACCCCCAGATCCAGGCCCTGCGCGATTGCATCGCCCAGGTGAAGGACGAATACGACGCCGTGGTGAAGCAAAACGAGCAGCAGGTGCGCGAAGCCGGCGGCCTGCACGTGATCGGCACCGAGCGCCACGAATCGCGCCGCGTCGACAACCAGCTGCGCGGCCGAGCCGGTCGCCAGGGCGACCCCGGCTCCACCCGCTTCTTCCTGTCGCTGGAAGACAACCTGCTGCGCATTTTCGGTGGCGACCGCGTCGCCGGGCTGATGAATGCCTTCCGGGTGGAGGAGGACATGCCGATCGAGTCGGGCATGCTCACCCGCTCCCTCGAAGGGGCTCAGAAGAAGGTGGAAACGTACTACTACGACATCCGCAAGCAGGTGTTCGAATACGACGAGGTGATGAACAACCAGCGCAAGGCCGTCTACACCGAGCGCCGTCGCGTGCTCGAGGGCCGCGAGCTCAAAGCCCAGGTGATCGGCTACGGCGAACGCACGGTGGACGACATCGTGGAGGCTTACGTGAACCCCGAGTTACCGCCCGAGGAGTGGGACCTCACCCGTCTGGTGGACAAAACCAAGGAGTTCATCTACCTGCTGGAAGATCTCACCCCGGATCAGCTCCAGGGCCTGGGGGTGGAGGAGCTCAAGGCCTTCCTGCAGGAGCAGCTGCGCAACGCCTACGACATCAAGGAGGGCCAGATCGAGCAGCAGCGGCCCGGGCTGATGCGCGAAGCCGAGCGCTACTTCATCCTCCAGCAGATCGACACCCTCTGGCGCGAGCACCTCCAGGCGATGGATGCCCTGCGTGAATCGGTGGGCCTGCGCGGCTACGGCCAGAAGGACCCGTTGATCGAATACAAAAACGAGGGCTACGATATGTTCCTCGAGATGATGACCCAGATGCGCCGCAACGTGATCTACTCGATGTTCATGTTCCAGCCGGCGCCGGCTCCCCAGGGGGCGACGGCCTAAACATCAAGTCCGTCGATTTGACCCTGTTGGGAGCTTAGGGAGCAGACCCCAAGAGGCGTTGCTGAGTTGCAATCGAGGATTCGAATGGCACGGAAATCGATAACGCGATGAACGAATTTTTTCCCTTCTGCCGCGAATACTACTAGCGCCCCGCTGATTAAATAAACTCCAGGCCAAAAGCCGCCTTTAAAGGCGTAGCGCGCTTTCCATTGTGTGTTTGGCGGGATAGTCAAAATATAACCACCAGGCTTTGGCCCCATGTTGGCAGGTATTGATTGTCCGCTGATGCCTAGCCCCGTATGGCTTGCGACATAGCAGGACATGGCTGCATGCACTAGCTCTTCACTGGACTTGTAGCAAATAACGATCGAAAAATCTTCGCCGAATGGCAGAGTATTCACTTTTTCGCCCTTCAGGTTCTCAGCCCACGCATCCTGAATCTCTCCGCCATGGCTCGGGTAAATTTCCGTAGACTGAGGCTTGAGCCCTGGGTCGTATGAGGCACCTGCAATCAGTTGATTCTTGTCACTATCAGCATCGGCTTTGGCGGGATGGCTGTCAGTGGGGCTTGGGTTGTTGATTTCTCTGTTGCGATCGGCTGATTCATGCTCTTCCTTGAGTGCGGCATGGTTGCCCTGTTCAAAAATAGCATCCCATTTAGAGTCATCTGCATTCAAGAGACGCTGGTAAAAGACAATGATTCTGGCTGGGTCGCCGATTAGCTTGGCCTGACCTTTGTGAAGAAGAAGTGCTTCGTCACAGTGCTGCATGATCTGCACATTGCTGTGGGTAACAAGCAAAATCGAGGTACCCTGTTCTTTTAGGCGCTCAAGATGTGCATAGCATTTCTTCTGAAATAGTTCGTCGCCCACCGCTAAGGCTTCGTCGACCACGAGGACATCGGGATTGATATGTGCTTGCACGGCAAAGGCAAGACGTACAGCCATTCCACTGGAATAGGTCTTGACCGGTTGATGCACGAAGTCTCCGATGTCTGCAAAGCTAAGAATCTGATCTAGTTTTGTTTCTATTTCGGTGCGGCGAAGGCCGAGTAGCGCTGCATTTAGGTACACATTTTCTAGCCCGCTGAATTCCGGATTGAATCCGCTTCCCAGTTCCAGTAGTGCTCCCACGCGGCCCCTCACCTGTGCGACCCCGGTGGTCGGTTGGAGGGTGCCGCATATCAGTTGCAGAAGGGTGCTTTTGCCTGAGCCATTGCGACCGACAACACCCAGGGTTTGACCTCTCTGCACCTCAAAGCTCAGCTGCTTTAGGGCCCAGAACTCCCGGTAATAGGTTGCTTGAGTGCTGCCAAGACCAGTTTTGCCCCAAAGGGCTTGTAGCATGCGATCGCGGGGGTGCTTGTAGATGCGATAGCACTTGCTCAGGTTTTGAACCTGGATAGCTGGGCATTCAATCTCTTGGGCATCATTGGCGTGCGCAGTCATGGCTTCAACGTATTGTTGATGATGAAATATACGGCTTAAAGTTGTTATTAAAGAACATCTGCGAAGCCCCTTCTGGCTTTCTGAAACGCCCTGTAAGTGACTTCGCAGCTGAGGAGTCCAATGAGGATACTTCCAGCTACATAGCTCGCTTGGGGAGGAAAACCAGCAATAGCCACCCTGCGTGTTTGTTCGATCACCAGAGCAAGTGGATTGAGCTGCAGCAGTGGCTGCCATTCGATTGGGAGTGCGCTGAGGGGATAAAACACCGCGCTTAGGAACATCAGTAGATTTGTCAGTACGCCCATCACCTGGTCGAGATCACGTAAAAACACTCCAGTAGCGGAAAGAAGCCAGCTCAGTGAGAGGCATCCGCACACAAGCGGCAGCCACACCACTGGCAGCCATAGCAGCGTGCTCGGCACCCCAATGGTCCCGCCTGCAGCTAATCCATTGACCAGCTGAAAGGCAATCAGTACCACCAGGCTTGTAGACGCGTGAAAGAGCGCAGCCGATACTGCTACTGCCGGCAAGATCTCCAGAGGAAAGATTACCTTGGTCACCAAGTTTGTATTGGCAAGTATTAAGTTTGGGGCTTTTGATGCTGTTTCCGCGAACAGGTTGAAAACAATCAGGCCGGCAAACAGGTTGATCGCAAACACCAGCGGCCCGCTCTGCTGCAGGTCACCCCAGCGGGCTTGAAACACCTGTGAAAACACAAAGGTGTACACCGCTAACATCAGCAATGGGGTGATCAGGCTCCAACCCCAGCCGAGCATCGAGCCGCGGTAGCGGCCCTGCACTTCGCGTCGGCTGAGTTGCCACCAGAGTTCCCGTTGGCGCCACAGGGCTCTGGGGAAGGTCAGCGCCAATCTCATGCTTGCGAACCTCCGCCACTGCCACTGCTACCGCCAGTGCCACCGCCCCCGTCGCCCAGGAATTCCAAGATCTCCCGGTCCTTGAGACTCTGGGATTCGCCGCGGCAGGTTTCCATGAGCGGCCGGCCAGCTGCCAGCTCCCGCAGGCAGGCCTGGGTGCGGGCGAGCTCATTTTCCAGGGAATCGATGCGCTCCATCAGGTTGCGAATCACCCCCGCTTCCGCATCGGGCAGGGCGGAGTGGGCCAAGGGATCGATGCGCACGCCGCTCTGGTGGATCACCCGGCCGGGAATGCCCACCACGGTGCTGTCGGCCGCCACGTCGCGCAGCAGCACCGATCCGGCGCCGATGCGGGTGTTGGCCCCCACGGTGATCGCGCCCAGCACCTTGGCGCCGGCCCCCACCACCACGTTTTCCAGCAGCGTCGGGTGGCGTTTGCCGTGGGCCTTGCCCGTGCCCCCCAGGGTCACCCCCTGATACAGCAGGCAGCGGTTGGCGATCACGGCCGTTTCACCGATCACCACGCCCATGCCGTGGTCGATGAACACCCCTTCGCCGATCCGGGCCCCCGGGTGAATCTCCACGCCGGTGAGCAGGCGGCTCACCTGGCTCAGGGCGCGGCCCGCCAGGGGCGCCAGTGGCAGGCGTGAGCGCCACAGGCGGTGGCTGATGCGGTGCAGGCACAGGGCGTGGAAGCCCGGGTAACAGAGCAGGATCTCGAGCGTGCCCCGTGCCGCCGGATCGCGCTCCTTGATGATCGCCAGGTCGGCGCGCAGGGCCTTCAACATGGAGCCATCCTGCCCGAGTGCTTCAGTCACACCTTTGCAACGTCGACATCCGTCAGCCCAAAGTCGTTGCCCTTGAACAGGAGCGGCATGTTGAGGGCTTTGGCAAGGCCATAGCTGAAGCAGTCGCCCAGATTCAGCCCGGCCGGGTGACGACCCTTGCCAAAGTCTCGCCAGCCTCTGAAGGCCCAGGTGAGGTGCTGCTGATCAAAGGCCACCACTTGGATGTCCAGCGCTCCGCAAAGGGCTGTCACGGTTTCGTGGCCTGCTCCGAAGCGGCTTCCTTCTGCGACCAGAAAGGTCTCCAGCTGGGTTGCCGACGACATCAGCAGCACGGGAGCGTCGACCATCAGCTCACTGAAGCGATCCGCTTCCGGTTCCCTGAACAGAACGGCGAGCAAGGCTGAGGTATCGATCACCATGCGTTGTTTCAGGCCGGCAGCCCGTGGCTGTCGTAGAGCGAATCCTGCAACTCGCGAGCAGAACGTGGATCGTGGGCAGGCCGCTGGCAAAAGCTGGCCTGAATTCGCCTCACGGCTTCCAATTTCGTGGCGCGAAGGTTGGCAGGCCCCGGCGCTGCTTCTCTGGCGAGTTCTGCTGCCAGGGCTTGGCGCACGGCGTCGGTGACGCTGCTGCCCCGCTTTGCAGCCAGCTCTCGTGCCATGGCATGAACCTTGGGGTCTTTGATGTTCATGCCCATGCTGACGCCGGGGTAGAAATATTTTTAATTCTACCCCGCCAGTAGCCCGATTTCCTTGCGCAGGCCGTCGATGGTGGCGGCTCCCAGGTAGCTCTGGGCGCAGTGCACCACAGGCATCCGCATCAGCTGGGAGCGGTTCTGTCGCAGGCTCTGCTCCACCAGCGGCAGGCTGGGGCGGTCGCAGAGCACGTGACTGGCGGCCCGCAGCAGGGCCAGCAGCCGGCTGCCGGTGTCGGGGTTGGCGGTCATCACCAGCAGCTCGTTGCCGCGCATGCTGTGCAAGATCACCTCCGCGGCACGCAGGATGCCCGGGCTGATGCTCACCAGGCCCACGCAGCTGCCCTGACGCAGCTCCTTGAGCAGGTCGAGTTCGTGGCGGAAATCGTTGAGGTCCACCGCCACCGCGCGCACGCCGTGGAGCTTGGCGATCTCCTCCACCGGCTGCAGGAAGTAGCGGCTGGTCACCACCGTGCCGTTGTTGGATTCGGTGAGCACCGCCGCCAGCTCCTCCATTGGCACCACTTCCACCGGCACCTGCAGATTGGGGGTGAGCTCCTCGGCGATCAGGTGCGAGGCGCCGAGGTCTTCCCGGGGGGTGCTGACCAGCACCCGGGCGCCGCAGCGCAGCCGCCAGTCGATCTCGCGGGTGAGCAGATCGCGGCTCTGCTGCAGGGTGCAGCCGGCATTCAGCAGCCCATCCACGCTCTGACGCACCTGGCGGTCAATGTCGGGCAGCGAGCGGCCGCGGGGCCCCGGTGGTGGCTTGATCTCCTTGGGCTTCTGCTGGTCGCGCACGTAAATGCCCGAACCGGCCATCGCCTCCACGACGCCGTCGGTTTCCAGCTGGCGGTACACCTTGCTGATCGTGTTGCGGTGCAGGCCGGTTTGCATCGCCAGCTGCCGGGTGCTGGGCAATCGGTGCCCCGGCGGGTAGTGACGGGCCGCAATGGCAAAGCAGATCTGGTTGTAGAGCTGCGTGGAGGCCGGAATGTCGCTTTCCTGCTGAATGTGGAATCGCACGCCGGGGTTTGGGCCAATTGGGCTGGTGGCCACCATAAGGAGCATCTGCCCTGGGGACAATCCCCCCGTTGGCATACGCGCGTGTGCCGGTTGGCTCCCTATGGCGGTTGCGTTGACCTGGGTTGACGTGCTGTGTGGGATCGGCACTCCGGAAATCTGTACAAGCTGTACAACTCTCTGAACGCGCCGGCAACAGCCCGTACCCCGCCCCCAGCCCATGTCGAAGTCCCCAGCCCCGTCCGCAGCAGATCTCCCCGCGCCGGCAGGCCCCGTGCAGGCTGGCTGGCAACAGCTCTCGCCCCAGCTGCGCGGCTGGTGGGCCCGGCCGCCGGTGGATCGGGCGCCACGGGCGGCGGTGCTGGTGCTGCCGGAGGTGTTTGGGGTGAATGGCTGGGTGCGCAGCGTGGCGGAGCGGCTGGCGGGTCACGGCTACGCGGCGCTGGCGCTGCCGATTTTTTCCCGCACTGCCCCCGATCTGGATGTGGGCTACGACGCCGCAGGCCTGGAGGAGGGCCGCCGCCACCGCGACCAGCTCACCGCCGCCCAGTTTCTCGACGACGCCCGCACCGCCATCGCCTGGCTCCAGGCGCAGCCGGGCCTGGAGCAGCGGCCGGTGGGTTGCGTTGGCTTCTGCTTTGGCGGTCACCTGGCCCTGTTGGCGGCCACCCTGCCTGAGGTGGTGGCCACCTGCGATTTCTATGGCGCCCGGGTGTCCACCGATCGCCCCGGTGGCGGGCCGCCCACCCTTGCTGTGATGCCGCAGATCAGCGGCAAGCTGCTGTGCTTCTGCGGCGACCACGACCCGCTGATGCCACCCAAGGAGCTGGCCGCGATCCGCGCCGCCCTGGCGTCAGCCGGCCAGCCGCCCCTGATCATGGCCGCCGGGGCCGGCCATGGCTTCATGTGCGAAGCCCGCGCCGATTTTCACCCCGCGGCGGCGGCCGAGGGGTGGAGCCAGATGCTGGCGCTATTTGAAGATCGGCTCTAGTTATTCCGCAGCGGCGCTCGCTGGGGCCTTGCCATTGCCCTTGGGGGCGGCGGCCTTGCGGGGGCTCAGGAACATGATCATGTTGCGGCCCTCCCGCTTGGGGGGCTGCTGGATCTCGGCGTTGTCTTCCAGGTCTTTGGCCATGCGCATCAGCAGCACCTCGGCCAGGGCGGTGTGCTGGATCTCGCGGCCGCGGAAGATCACGGTGCACTTCACCTTGTCGCCGTCTTTGAGGAAGCGCTGCGCCTGGCCGATCCGCACCTGGTAATCGTGCGAATCGATCTTGTAGCGCATCTTCACCTCCTTAACTTCCGTCTGGTGCGACTTCTTCTTAGCCTCCTTGGCCTTCTTCTCCTGCTCAAACTTGTATTTGCCGTAGTCCATGATCCGGCACACCGGCGGATCGGCCTTTTCGCTCACCAGCACCAGGTCGAGCTCGCGATCTTTGGCCACCTCCAGCGCCGCTTCTCGGGTGATCACCCCCAGTTGACTGCCGTCGGCATCCACCACCCGCAAATTGGGGTAGCTGATGCGGTCGTTGATGTTGGGCAGCTCCCGCACGGGAGCACGGCGGTCAAAACGGGGACGGGGAGGCATTCAGGGGTGTGAAGGATCGCGAAATCGCTAACGCTTCACCCTAGACCGCGCGCGACCTCTTGGTAGGCCTGGCTCAATTGTTCTTCAGGGCTGCGGCCCTCCAGCCAGATGGGCGCGTGCCGCCGCCGGAACCAGGTGCGCTGCCGTTTGGCGAACTGGCGGGTGCGCTGCTCGGTGAGCGCGATGGCGTCGGCTTCGCTGAGGGCCCCCGTCAGCCGCTGCCGCGCTTCGGCGTAGCCGATCGTGTCGAGCAGGGGCAGCTCCGCCCCGTAGCGCCCGATCAGCGCTTCGGTTTCGGCCACCAGCCCATCGCCGTAGAGGGCCCGGGTGCGGGCGGCGATGCGGGCTTTGAGATCCACCGGATTGAGGCCCAGCTCCAGCACCCGCCAGGGCGGCGGCGTGGCTCCCTGCTGGCTGGAGAGGGGCTGCCCGGTGGCATAGAGCACCTCCAGAGCCCGCTGGGTGCGCACGGCATCGGCGGCGGCGATGCGGCCGGCGGCGGTGGGGTCGCCCTGGCGCAGCAGCTGGTGGCAGAGGGGCTGGCCGAGGGCCGCCAGCTGGGCCCGCAGCTGGGGCTGGGGCGGCACCGCCGGCGGCTCCATGCCCTGGGTGATCGCCTGCAGGTAGAGGCCGCTACCGCCCGCGAGGAGCGCCACGGGTGGCCCGCTCGCCCGTGGGCGGGCCAGCTCGGCATTGAGTTGGGCTTCCGCGACGGCCCGGAATTCCTGCAAGTTGATTGGTTGATCCGGATCGCGCAGATCCAGCAGCTCATGGCGGGCCTGGGCCTGCTGGGCGGCCGTGGGCTTGGCGGTGCCCACATCCATGGAGCGGTATAGCTGGCGCGAATCCACGTTCAACACCGCCAGATCCAGGGCGCGGGCCAGGGCGATCGCCAGGTCGGTTTTGCCGCTGGCGGTGGGGCCCAGCAACACGATCACCAGTGGCTGACGGGGTGGCTGAGTGGGGCTCATGGGTCCACCTTGCCAGGGGGTGCCCCGCCGGGTTGGCGGTGGTAAATTGCCTTTCGTGAAGGGCTTTTGAGTCTGTTTCACGCCTTACTTGCCCCGGGATCTCGCCGTCCTGTGCCGATTCCCTGGGGAAACCTTCCTGCATGAGCGCTGAAAGCCAAGCTTCCACCAAAATTCAGGCCGCCTATGGCGCCGAGCAGATCCAGGTTTTGGAAGGCCTGGAGCCGGTGCGCAAACGCCCGGGCATGTACATCGGCTCCACCGGGCCCCGGGGTCTGCACCACCTGGTGTACGAGGTGGTTGACAACGCCGTGGATGAGGCCCTGGCCGGCCACTGCGACCAGATCCTGGTGGTGCTCAACGACAACGGCTCCTGCGCCGTCACCGACAACGGCCGCGGCATCCCCACCGACATCCACCCCCGCACCGGCAAGAGCGCCCTGGAAACGGTGCTCACCGTGCTGCACGCCGGCGGCAAGTTCGGCTCCGGCGGCTACAAGGTGTCCGGCGGCCTGCACGGCGTCGGTGTGTCGGTGGTCAACGCCCTCTCCGAGTGGGTGGAGGTCACCGTCTACCGCCAAAACCAGGTGCACACCCAGCGCTTCGAGCGCGGTGCGCCGATCGGCATCCTGCAATCCGCCCCCGGTGAGCAGGGCCGCACCGGCACCTCGGTTTGCTTCAAGCCGGATATCGAGATTTTCTCCACCGGCATCGAGTTCGACTACCAGACTCTCTCCTCGCGCCTGCGGGAGCTGGCCTACCTCAATGGCGGTGTGCGCATCGTCTTCCGCGACGACCGTGCTTCAGCCCGCAATGCCGCCGGTGAGTGCCACGAAGAGATCTACTTCTACGAAGGCGGCATCCGGGAATACGTTGCCTACATGAATGCGGAGAAGGATCCGCTGCATCCGGAAATCATCTACGTCAACCGCGAAAAGGACGGCGTGCAGGTGGAGGCGGCACTGCAGTGGTGTGTGGATGCCTACTCCGACAGCATCCTGGGCTTTGCCAACAACATCCGCACCGTGGATGGCGGCACCCATATCGAGGGCCTGAAAACGGTGCTCACCCGCACCCTCAACACCTTCGCCAAAAAGCGCGGCAAGCGCAAAGACGCCGACACCAACCTTGCTGGTGAAAACATCCGCGAGGGCCTCACCGCCGTGCTGTCGGTGAAGGTGCCGGATCCTGAATTTGAGGGTCAAACCAAAACCAAGCTCGGCAACACCGAGGTGCGCGGCATCGTTGATACCTTGGTGGGCGAAGCGCTCAGCGAATACCTGGAATTCAACCCCTCGGTGATCGACCTGATCCTCGAGAAGGCGATCCAGGCCTTCAATGCCGCTGAGGCTGCCCGCCGGGCTCGCGAGCTGGTGCGCCGCAAGAGCGTGCTGGAGAGCTCCACCCTGCCGGGCAAACTGGCCGACTGCAGCTCCCGCGACCCCTCCGAATCAGAGATCTACATCGTGGAGGGCGACTCCGCTGGTGGCTCTGCCAAGCAGGGCCGCGATCGCCGCTTCCAGGCAATCCTGCCGCTGCGGGGAAAAATCCTCAACATCGAGAAAACCGACGACGCCAAGATCTACAAAAACACCGAGATTCAGGCGCTGATCACGGCCCTCGGCCTGGGTATCAAGGGCGAAGACTTCGACGAGAAGAATCTGCGCTACCACCGGATCGTGATCATGACCGACGCCGACGTGGACGGCGCCCACATCCGCACCCTGATCCTCACCTTCTTCTTCCGCTACCAGAAAGCGTTGGTGGAAGGCGGCTACATCTACATCGCCTGCCCTCCTCTCTACAAGGTGGAGCGCGGCAAAAACCACACCTACTGCTACAACGAAAACGACCTCAAGAAGACCATCGAGGGCTTCGGCGAGAAGGCCAACTACACGATCCAGCGCTTCAAGGGTTTGGGTGAAATGATGCCCCAACAGCTCTGGGAAACCACCATGGATCCCAGCACCCGCATGATGAAGCGTGTGGAAATCGAAGATGCCCTCGAAGCCGATCGCATCTTCACAATCCTGATGGGCGACAAAGTGGCCCCGCGCCGGGAATTCATCGAAACCCACAGCGCCAGCCTCGATTTGGCCCAGCTCGACATTTGATGCTGCTTTCCGCATGAGGCAGTCACCTGCCGCCTGGCGCTGGGCGGCCCTGCTCGGTTTTGCGTTGATCACTCCAGTGGCGCTCCCGGCGGGCGGCGCTGATCGCCGCTCGCCCGAGGTGCGGCGGCGCAACATGGGCGATCCTTTGCTTTCCACGGGGGCGATGGCGCTGCGCCTCGCCCCTGAGCAGCAGGCGCCGGCTCTTCAGGACCTGTCTGCCGATCAGCCGCTGCGGGTTTTGCGCAGCTGGCGGGGTGGATCTGGCCAGCGTTGGTTGCAGGTGCAGGCCGGCGATCGCCGTGGCTGGCTGGCGGCCGGCTGATCCTCCCGGGCGGAATGCCGGCTGGTGGGGTGGAAGGCTCGCTTTTGGCGCCGCCGTTCCCCACGGGAGCTCTCCCTAATTCTGTACAGCCCGTACAGAATTAGGGAGAGGTGTGAAGGAGGCCCCTCAACCTGCAGGGTCGCTCGCGCAGCGAACAGGTTCAGGCCGCAGCCAAAGCCGCTTCGATGGCGCTCTTCAGCTCAGCCGAATCGGGCTCCACGTTGCTCTTGAAGCGGGCCAGCACCGTGCCGTCTTTGCCGATCAGGAACTTCTCGAAGTTCCAGGCCACCGCTCCGGCTGGCTCGGCCTGGCTGAGGGTGGTGTAAGGCTCCTCGGCCATCGTCACCTTGTCGAGCAGGGTGAAGCTGGCGCCGTAGGTGGTGGAGCAGAACTGCTGGATCTCCGGCAGGCTGCCGGGCTCCTGGGCGCCGAAGTCGTTGCAGGGGAAGCCGAGCACCGCCAGGCCCTGGGGGCCGTAGGTGTCCTGGAGCACCTGCAGGCCGGCGTACTGGCGGGTGAAGCCGCAGCGGCTGGCCACATTCACGACCAGCAGCACTTTGCCGGCCCAATCGCCCAGGCTGCGTGCGCCCCCTTGGGCATCGCGCACGGTCACGGTGCTCACGTTCACATTGCTGGAGGGGGCCATTGGCACGGAAGATTCGGGGTGGCCGGACCTTAGCGAGCTGGCCCCCATAAACTCAGCACTGCGGCGTCGCAGGGGCCATGAGCGAAGCCAACGGCGTTCAGCTGGCCGAGGTGGTGGCCCAACAGCTGGAGATGCTGCTCGAGGCCGGCAACTACGACGGCGCCAAGCTGCTGCTCGGGCCCGTGCAGGAGGTGGATGCGGCTGAAGCGATCGGCAGCCTGCCGCGCACCTTGCAGGCCCTGGCCTTCCGCCTGCTGCCCAAAGATGAAGCCATCGAGGTGTACGAGTACCTCGATCCTCCCGTGCAGCAAACCCTGCTGGAGCGGTTGCGCTCCGGCGAGGTGCTGGAGCTGGTGGAGGAGATGTCGCCCGACGACCGGGTGCGGCTGTTTGACGAGCTGCCCGCCAAGGTGGTGCGGCGCCTGCTGGCCGAACTCAGCCCGGCGGAGCGGCGGGTGACGGCCCAGCTGCTCGGCTACGAGGCGGAAACGGCGGGTCGGCTGATGACCACCGAATTCGTTGACCTCAAGGAGTTTCACAGCGCCGCCCAGGCGCTGGCAATCGTGCGCCGCCGCGCCCGCGACACCGAAACGATCTATTCCCTCTACGTCACCGATGGCTCCCGCCATCTCACCGGCATCCTGTCGCTGCGGGATCTGGTGACCGCCGATCCGGACGAGCGCATCGGTGATGTGATGACCCGTGAGGTGGTGAGCGTTGGCACCGACACCGACCAGGAGGAGGTGGCCCGCGCCATCCAGCGCTACGACTTCCTGGCCGTGCCGGTGGTGGATCGGGAGCAGCGGCTGGTGGGGATCGTCACCGTGGATGACGTCATCGACGTGATCGAGCAGGAGGCCACCCGCGACCTCTACGCCGCCGGCGCCGTGCAGGCCGGCGATGAAGACGATTACTTCCAGAGCAACCTGTTCACCGTGGCCCGTCGCCGGGTGGTGTGGCTGCTCGTGCTGCTGATCGCCAACAGCGGCACCTCGGCGGTGATCGCCGCCCAGGAGTCGGTGCTGAAGCAGGTGGTGGTGCTGGCCGCCTTCATTCCGCTGCTGATCGGCACCGGCGGCAACGTTGGGGCCCAGAGCTCCACCGTGGTGATCCGGGGCCTGAGCACCCAGCGCATCCAGGCGATGGGCCCCTGGCGGGCGATCTGGCGCGAGGCCGTGGCCGGGGCTCTGCTGGGCCTGCTGATGGTGCTGGCCGTGGTGCCCTGGGCTGCGTATGTGGCCGGCAGCTGGGGAGTGGCCACCGCCGCGGGGTTGAGCCTGGTGGCGATCACCACCCTGGCCGCCACCGCGGGAGCGGCCCTGCCCCTGCTGTTTGATCGCCTCGGCCTGGATCCGGCGCTGATGTCTGCCCCGTTCATCGCCACCGCCACTGACGTGGCCGGGGTGTTCATCTATCTGCAGACCGCCTCCTGGCTGCTGCAGCGGGGGCCATTTGGCTGAGTTTTTGGGATTTCTGAGAGGAGTTCACACTTCTTCAGGTTAGGCTTTACACATCTTCAAGGCCTTACCGTCGTGGTTGTCGCTACTGCCATCGCCACCACTGCCACCGCAGCCTCTCCGGCTCGCTCGATGCCCCAGGCCGATGGCGACCTGGTGCGCAGCTACCTGCGTGACATCGGCCGTGTGCCGCTGCTGAGTCACGAGCAGGAGATCACGCTGGGGCGCCAGGTGCAGGAGCTGGTGGCGCTGGAGGAGTTGGAGCAAGAGCTGGAGAGCCGGCTGGGCAACAAGCCGAGCCAGGCGGAACTGGCCCAGGCGGCGGGGCTGAGTGCACCGCTGTTGAAAAAGCGGTTGCAGGCGGGACGCCGGGCCAAGGAGCGAATGGTGGCGGCCAACCTGCGGCTGGTGGTGAGCGTGGCCAAGAAGTACACGCGGCGGAACATGGAGCTGCTGGACCTGATCCAGGAGGGCACGATCGGGCTGGTGCGGGGCGTGGAGAAGTTCGACCCGACGCGGGGCTACAAGTTTTCGACCTATGCGTATTGGTGGATCCGCCAGGGGATCACGCGGGCGATCGCCGAGAAGAGCCGCACGATCCGGCTGCCGATCCACATCACCGAAACCCTCAACAAGCTGAAGAAGGGTCAGCGTGAACTGAGCCAGCTGCTGGGCCGCACCCCCACGGTGACGGAGCTGGCGGAAGCGGTGGAGCTGCCGGAAGAGGAGGTGAAGGACCTGCTGTGCCGTGCACGCCAGCCGGTGAGCCTGGAGACGAAGGTGGGCGATGGCGACGACACCGAGCTGCTGGATTTATTGGCGGGTGACGCGGAACTGCCGGAGGACCGTGTGGATGGGGAGTGCCTGAAGGGCGACCTGCGGGCACTGCTGGAGCAGCTGCCTGAGCTGCAGGGCCGGGTGCTGAAGATGCGCTACGGCATTCCCTGTGCCGACAACCCCGAGGGCGGCGAGCCGATGAGCCTCACCGGCATCGGCCGCATCCTCGGCATCAGCCGCGACCGGGTGCGCAACCTCGAGCGCGACGGCCTGGCCGGCCTGCGCCGGATCAGCGATGCCGTGGAGGCTTACGTCGCCGGCTGAGCTGGCACCGGCTGATTCAGGTCTCCTTCGTGTAGGGCACCACGACGTTGGCGAGCATTGGGAAATGGCGCCGGTTGAGGGTTGCCAAGCTGGCTCCAGCTGCATGCACGCTCGCCGCAATCAGCGCATCGGCTAGTCCGGTGCCGTGGCTGCGGCCATATTGCTGTCGCCACAATCCGGCAACCGCTGCCGCCTCTCGCTCCAGGGACAACACCTCAAACGCCTGCACGAACGCATCCAGCCGTTGTCGTTCCTCCCCAGCGCGCACGCCCACATACAGCTCGGCGATCGTGACCACCGACACCGCAAGCGGTTGGTCGCTGTCCTCCAGAAAGGCCACCGCCTGCGCTTGATCGCGCAGGTAGTCGATCAGCACATCCGTATCCACCACCAAGAGAGCTGTTCCAGGCGGGCTGGTCACCGGTGATCCAGCTCCCGGCGCAGCGCCTGCCAGTCGGGCAGGTCGGTGCGGGAGGCCCAGACGCCTCGGGCCTGGCGTAGCCGGGCCAAGCGGCCCTGGGGCTGGTGTTGTTTCAGGAAAACGTCGATTGCATCGCGAATCAGGGCGCTCTGGCTCTTGCCACTGCGCTGGGCCAGCGCTTGCAGCCCCTGGCGCTCCGGCTCCGAGAGATAGATCTGCGTGCGCCGCATCGTTGCTGTCTGCAGCATGGTAGGCATCTGATGTATACACCATACATTTGTTGGGGGCTGCGTGCCCATTGCCGTGCTGCGCGCCGTGCTGCTCACCTGGTGGGAGGCCCACGGCCGCCACACCATCCCCTGGAAGCTGCGCGCCGACGGCGCCCGGCCTGAGCCGGGTGAGGCGCTGGATCCCTACGGGATCTGGGTGGCGGAAGCGAAAAGACGATAGAGCAGATACACTCCAGCCGCACTCTGCGGATGGTTTGCGGTGCCCCTCTGCTGGTCCTATGCCAGGACTTCAACCGCTCGGCAGGCCGCGGCCGATCGCTCGGGGATGGAGCGCCAGGAGGGGGCCCTGGCCCAGTGGCTTGCCGATCACCCGGACTACCAGCTGGCCGAGGCCCTGGTGGATGCCGGCGTGTCGGCGGGCAGCGGCAAGCATCGGACGCGCGGTGCCCTGGCCCGCTTCATCGAGGGCGGCCGCACTGGGGCGGTGCCGCCTGGCAGCTGCCTGGTGGTGGAAAGCTGGTCGCGCTTCAGCCGGGAGGTGGCCACCGACTCGCTCGGCACCTTGCTCAACGACGTGTGGGGGCAGGGGCTGGCGATCAGCTTCTGCACCGATGGCGTGGTGCTCACCCGCGAGCTCATCAATCGAGAGGACTACAGGCTGCATGGCCTGCTGGGGGCGATGGGTCAGGCGCGCCGCGAATGGGAAGAACGGTCGCGCCGATCAAGGGGTGCAATCCGCAAACGTGAGGAGCTTCAGGACCAGGGCCACAGGCCGCGCGGGCGGCTGCCGTTCTGGATCGAGCGCAACGCCTCCGCCGAACTGGTGATCTCACCCACCTATGGCCCTTTGATCCAGCGGGCTGTGGAGCTCGCGATCAGCGGCCTGGGCATGAGCCTGATTGCGGAGCGACTGAACAGCGAGGGCTTTCCCCCGCCTCCCAGTCAGAGCAGCCGCAACCAGTACCGCCCCGAAGGGGGGCGGCGATGGGGGCAGGGCAACATCAGCCGTGTACTTAGACACCCGGCACTGATCGGCACTTTGGAGCGCAAGGCCTCAGGGGACCTGCCCGGCTACTACCCGGCTGCTGTCACTCCTGAGCGCTGGGCACAGCTCAGGGCCTCGATCGACAAGAGGAACAGCATCAAGGGGGCCATCAGGGGCAAGAGCCATCGGGCGCAGAACCTCTTTCAGACCTTGCTTCGCTGTGCCTGCTGCGGTGGGCCCGTTGGCTACAGCCCCCCTGCCAAGCGGTCTCGGGCTGGTCACCCTGGATATGTGGCGTGCAGGAACGGCGCCGGCGGACGCAATGGCTGCACGATGAAGGGATACATCGAGTACGACAGGGTTGAGGCGCACTGCCTGAGCCGGCTCGGCGCGACTGACTGGGAAGCGCTCCTCCATCGCCCTGAGGATGAGCGTGAGCAGCAGCGGCTAGGGCAGGAGATTGCCTCCCTGGAGCTTGAGCGCGATCGCCAGCGCGCCCAGCTGGAGATGGCTGAGCGCCGCGCGGAGGATGCCTGGCTGCAGGGGGACGAGGAGCGCGCCGCGACAGCTGAAAGAGCTCTGAAGCGCCTGCGCGAGGCCCTGGCGGCTGCTGACGATCGGCTGCTGGCGTCAAAGCAGGATCTGGCTCGGCTACGTGCACGGCCGCAATCGGTGGATCAGGCCGCGGCGATGCGGACCAAGGTGGCTGAGCTTGTCGCTTCGATCCGCCGGGCAAACGGTGCGGAGCGATTGGCGTTCAACCGCTGGCTGCTGACCCGGGAGCCGGCGATCGCCTTTCGGCTGCGCATTGATGCTGACGGCCCAAGGGATGCGCGCTGGAGGAGGGCTCAGACCGAGATGTTTGTTGGCGGCGAATCGTTGGGCTTCGAGGGTGTGCCGATCTGGACAGACAAGCTCGCTATCGAGGCCGGCTCTCCTGGGCTGAGGCAGGTTGTCTCAGTCGGGCAGGCCGGCTCCGTCACGCTGGTCAATACCGCCTGGGTCGATGCCTTCGACAGCCAGGAGGCTGCCGCTGCAAAGCTGCGCAGTGCCGCAGACGCGAACCGTGATCTCGCTGTCGCGCTGCAGCGTCGGGGCGGGGACCTGGATGGCTCAAAGGGTGCCGTCATCGAAGGCTGAGGCGGTGCATCAGGGGCACTGTCCAGCGCCGCTCGCCTCGGGTTCAGGGGGGGCAGGGTCTCCCGCTGGGCGCTCACTTTCGAGCGCTGCGCTAGGGGTGTGGGAGCGACGAGTTGCAGCCCACTACCAGTGGGGTTACTTTTGCCTCAACAACCACCCAGGTGAGGACGCGGGCCCGCCCGTGCCTGTGGTTCTTCCGGGCGCTGGATCCTCAAGCGCACCAGCCTGCACGCAGCAGGTCCCGGGAAACGCGGTTCCAATTATCGAACCGTTGTGCCTAACAACACACCGCCGGATAAACGGCAACAGCGTCGATCCGCAGTCAACGTCACAGCCCACCACGAATACGTCGCGGCAATGCAGCAACTTGCTGCAGTAATTGGCACCAGCCATGCAGGGCTGGTTAAGGCTGCCCTGGAGCTTGCCGCCCGCCACATCCTGGAACAGGCCCCGGGCACACCCCAAGGCAGCGTCGCCGAAACGTTCCTGCGGGAGAGCCATGCCACATACCACCGCAACCTTTGGGCAGCGCCCATGGGGCTGGATCTTCCAGTTTTGGGACGCCCCCTTGCCCACGACCTGAAAGGCCAGCTGCTGCAACCAGTGCACAGCAGCACGGCCCAGGCCTTGCCGGTGGTGATTAGTGACGACGCTCAACCCTGAGCACAGGGATAGCCGTTCAGCAAACCAGCGACCCGACGCAATCAATGCCCGACCTTCACAACGAAGGGGACCTGGAGGCACGCACCCTCCAAGGCCCCTCCGACGTTCAGCCAGCGAAGGCTAACTCGGATGGCACAAGCGACGAACGCTCCACAACACTTGAGCCGCACCACGCGGAGCATCTGCTCAAGGAGCTGGGCACGCCCGCAGCCGTGGACGCCGCAGTGCGATACGGGGCCCGATCTATCACGGCTGAAGAAGCGAGCCGCATGGGTTTCCGCCTCTTCGTGAACGGAAAAGCTCAAACCAGCAGCGGCCTGTTTCTTCCTTTCGGGGGCAAGTTCGGGCAACTGCGCTGCGACAACCCACCCCTCAACGCCAGGGGTGAACACGCCAAATACCTGAATCGCGCACGCTCAAAAGCTGAGCCCGTGATCTTTGGCGATGGCGAACCCACCCACGCCACCGAAGGATGGAAAGACGCCCTCCGGCTGCACCTCGAGCTAGGGGTGACCACCTGCGGCATCGCAGGGGTAGGGCACTGGCCGCTGCTGCCGGCCTCCGTTCGGCACCTGATCTACGACGCCGACGCCTCCATCAATCCAGCGGTCTGGGGCCAGCTCATCAAGGCAGGGCTCGCACGCCGCGGACTGAAGCTCGCCTTCTTCCCTGCTGATGACGCCGGCCCCAAGGGGGGTGCCTGTGAGTTCTTCGCCAACGGTGGCAGCGCCCGGCAGCTCAGCGATCTCCTGGCCGCCAGCCTCACCGGGCGGAAGCTGTTGCTGGTGATCGGCCGCAGCTGGGATGCCGCCGAGATGCCTGGCCCCCAGCGCATCAGGAACCTGCAGCAGCTGGCTCGCCTCGCTGTGCTGGCAGAGCTTGCCCCAATGGAGGCCGAGGCCCTGGTGGTGGAAGACGCCTGCAAGAGGCAGCTCAAGCTGCCTCCCGGCAATGGCCGCGCCCTTCTGGATCAGGCCAGGCGGCGGGCCCGCCAAGAAGCCGGCGACAGCGAGGAAGGCCAGGGCGAACTGCTTGAGGGCGCAGAGCTACAGGACTTCATCCTCGATCGCTACAAGGTCGAATGGGATTTGCTTCGCCGGCGTGTTGTCGTAAACGGTGAGATCCCGCGGGGAGAACAACTCAAGCTCTTCTATCAGGACCTGAGCTGCCGCTATCGCATCAAGGCCAGGAAGGAAGAAGCGAAAGACGCTCTTGAGTTCCTGGCTCATTCCAATCCCTACAACCCAATAGCTCGCTACATCGAATCGCTCAAGCAGCGGCGAGATGAGCTGCGCCTGATTCCGCTCAGTGAGATCGGCCGTGCCTTTGGCTTCGCTCCTGAGGACGGGCTCTCCCATCAGCTGCTAGCCCGCAAGTTGGTGCAGCAGCTCAAGCGGGGGCTCGCGCCTGGCTACAAGGCCGATGAAATGCTCATCTTCTACGGCACCCAGGGCGACCTGAAATCCGAGGCAATCAAGGCCCTGGCCCCGGAGGGTGATTGGCTAGCCGCGGCCACCGAGATCAAGGAAACAGACGACTGGAAGTTTTTACTCAAGATCTCCCAGTGCTGGATCTACCTCATCGACGAGTGCGACAAGTTCCTGCGCGGGAAGGACAGCGCCACCCTCAAATCCGTGCTCACGATCACCAGCGACACCTATGCCCTCAAGGGGTTTAACGAAGTCGATGGCCACGATCGGTTAAGTACCTTCTGGGGAACCACAAACGAGCGCGAGCTGTTCAATGACCACACCGGCGTTCGCCGCTGGTGGATCGCCTGCGTCGGTGATGGGCGAAGGGCCGATCCCGGCTGGATTAAGCAGAACCGAGATTCGATCTGGGCCACTGCCTACACCTGGGCCATGCATGGGCTGGAGAGCTACCTACCCCGCGGCAGCAACATCGAGCAGGCCGCTGCGGCCCGCGCATGGAACGCCACCTATGGCCTCCCCTACGAAGCCGCTCTCCGTGGGGTGCTGGAGGCTTTGCCAGGAACCCTCGAGTCGCCACCACCTGCCATCGCTCAAAGCGCCCTGATCCAGCGCGGCCTTGAGCAGGACATCAACGAACTGATGATGCGCAACAAAAAGGCCGGCCAGGACCTGATCAACGACGTGCGCCGCGTTGTCGAGCAGGTTCAGTTCCGCACCCACGGCGGCCTGTTCCGGTGGGAGAAAAAGCCCAAGCTGCGGCTCGAAGGATTCCCGAACCCGGTTGCTGGTTACCGAGCCCTCGCCGCGCCCCAGCACGAGCTGGCAGCAGCTGACTCCGAAGGCCCCCTGAGCTTCCAGTCAGAACCGATCCCGCTTGTTCCGGCCTGTTCCGCAGGTGTTCCGACCCGTCGGAACGGGCAAACCGATTGGCCTAACTGGGATTTCTCTTACCTGTTCCGACCGTTCCAAGAAAACAGAGAAGTCAAGGCAATGGGAAATAACAACTCCCCCACACCCATGACAGGGCTGTCTCTCGCAGCAGAGCTACCGAGCCCCCAAAAGGTCGGAACGGTCGGAACAGTCGCTGAGATCGACTGCCACGCAATGGACCTGCCTGTTCCGACCCCTCCCCCCATGTCGGAACACCCGTCGGAACAAACGGCTGCGGCCGCTCACCGCGCCTCTCCACTGGTGGATGCGGAGGGGGCGGGATGCGTCGCTGGCTCCGATGCTGCGGCTGCTGGCCGACCTGAGCTGGAGGCCAATGCCGCTCGCAGCAACCTCACCGAGTTCGAGCCCGGTGATCGGGTCTACGTGGCGCATCAGCTCCTTCCATTCGGCCGCCTGCACCAGGCCGTTGTCTCGAAGGTGATCAACGCCGAGGTGCACTTCGACCCGCGGTTTGAGGGCCTGCTGAACGACCCTCAAGACCCTGGCGCTGGCGGATGGATGCCGCCGGCACCGTTGCGGCAGGCAAGCAGCAGCAGTTGCCTGCCTGAGCTGGGAGCCGCTGCGGGGATAACGATCAAGCAGTTCGAACGGGATGGTCAGCAGCTGCGGCGCCTCAGCTACCGGCAGATCCATGCGGACGGCAGCGAGACAACCGTGGCGCGGGAGATCCCCGTGCCCAAGGCCGGGTATGAGCCGGTCGATGAGGACGGGCTCGATACCTTCCTGGCCGAGCTCCAGCAGCAAGACATCTGCATAGCCAAGGGCTTGCAGGACTATCGCTTCAGTGAGGCGGCCTGATGCCTGAACTCTCCACCCGTGGATAGCTGCACCCGTGCAACGTCTCGCCCTCGGCGGCGTTCCTTCATAGACGCCGCCCCCCGCGCCGGCTCGCTCCTGCCCGCCATGGGCACTACGGCGCAGCCGCAGCCATGACGCAGAGCCAGCTGGGCGATGGGCTGGGCGACTTCGCGATGGTGCCGCTGGCGCCCGAGGGCCCCCTGCTGGTGGCGCTGCGGGAGGGCCGACTGCTCGGCCGCGACATCGCCGTGCTGTGGTTGCTGATGGCCCGCCTCGACTGGCGTACCGGCCGCGCCTGGGCGAGCCCCGCAGAGCTGGCCGCGGCGATGGGCAACAGCTGCCCCGGGAGGGTGCAGGAGTCCCTGGCCCGCCTGCGCCGGGAGGCCCTGGTAGCCAGGGGCAGCGACAAGCGGGACCCGCGACGGCGGTTCTGGTGCATCAACCCTGCTGTGGCAGCAACAGGGGGCAAGCACCGCCGGGCGCTGCAGTGGGCGCAATTCCAGCGTGCTCTGGAGTAGGCGCTGGCTCAGGCAGCCGCCAAGCGTTTGCCGTCAGGGCCATAGCCGTGCTGGGCCAGGAACTCCACTCGATGCAGCTCGCGCCGCACTGCAGCGCAATCGGGGCACAGCTGCAGCTCTGCGCCGCACGGCAGCACCTTGGTGCCGCACCAGTCGCACGCCCCAAGGGCATCGACCGCCTGCTGCGCGGCCCTGACTCGACGCTGTTGTGCAGCGGCCTGGCCTCGGATGGTGCTCAGCGCGGCCTTCTCGACCTTGAGGGTGGCCAAGGCTTCCTGCAGCTCCTGCTGTCGTGGGGTGAGGGGTTTACGTGCCATGGCCCCATGGTTCCGCGATCAAGCCGCATCGAAAAGGTCGGCGAGGCTGGGCTTTCGCCTCCCCGCTGGCTCTCGATCCAGGGCCGCGGCCGGTCGTTCGCCGGGGTGCTGGCCCGGGTGGTTCAACCACTCCTCCAAAGCTCCCCACCCCTGGCTCACCAGCACCCGGGCTCTCTCGGCCGCGGCGACCTGCTCGGCCTCTGGGATATGGGCCCTGAGCTGGAGCTGCTCGCCGTAGCTGGGCCACAGGACTCCATCGCCCTGGGGCTCCTCGACGGAGCGCTTGCGTGGGCCGCGGCGGCCTGATCGGGGTGCGCCCATCGGCGGCTGCGCTCTCCCCACGCTGCTGCGCTTTGGAGGCCCGGGCCAGGGCGGCTGCGGGGGGCAGTCCCCGGCTCAGCTCACCGGCCTATGCCGCTGCTCCTGTCTTGGCTGATGGCAGTTGCGACCAATGCCCGGTTCCTCGGCGTATTGGGCAGACCGTGGGCCGCTAGCTGCATCTGAATGACCGTATCCACGCGGCGCAGGGTCTCGGCGTGCTTTGCCTTGGCCCGCTCCCGCTCGGCCACCTTCTGGCTCCGGGGCTTGCGCAGGTGGCGCACCAGCAACACCAGCAGCAGGGGCGGGAGCCACACGTACCAAATGATCAGCAGCACCACCGGCACCAGTAGTGCGAGCGGCCAAAGGAAATCCTTGGCCGTGGCCTTCGTGCTCATGGGCCCTGCCCCTCGGCGCGCCGCCGTTCCCGGTGTCGGGCCACAGCAGCAGCGGTTGCAGCTTTGCGGTCCTCGTTGGCCTGGTAGCGGCGCCGATCAGCCGCCCGGCGTTCTTCCTTGCCCTCCGGTGTCGCCCTCCAGCAGCCGGCGCACAACCCTGCCTGCAGCCGCTGGAAGCTGGCCACATCGAGGCGGTAACTCTTTCCGCACACCCGGCACGGCGGCGACCCCGTTTCACCCTTGGCCTTGCGCAGGCGGTGGAGCGCCATCCGGTCAGCGCTGCCTGGCGGGGTCATCGAGTGATCCGGCGGATTACATCGCATGATCCCTTGGGCACGTTGCTTGCGCACCCGCTCCCAGCAAAGCAGCTCAGATGCGGGGCGCCGGCGCAGCAGAGCTTGGGCTTCAGCCATGGGTGCAGGCCGCGGCGGAGCTGGCCTTGCTCAACAGCCGGTGCACCGCCGATGGCGAGGCGTCGATGCTCACGGCGATCTGGCGGATGCTCTGGCCCTCGGCTGCCAGGCGCTTCACCAGCTGGGCTTTCTGCCCGGCGATGGTGGGACGCCGGCCGCCGACCTTGCCATGAGCCTTGGCGCGCGCCAGACCGTCGAGGGTGCGTTCGCGGATCAGGTCGCGCTCGAACTGCGCGATGGCCGCCAACACGGCGAACATCAATTTGCCGGCGGGGGTGCTGGTGTCGATCGCCTGATCCAGCACCACCAGGTCAATGCCCCGGCTCTCCAGCCCCTGGGCAATCTCCAGCAGCTCCCGGGTGCTGCGGGCCAGCCGATCCAGCCGAACCGTCACCAGGGCATCGCCCTCGCGCAGATACTCCAGGCAAGCCTGCAACTGGGGCCGGTGCTCCACCCTGCTGCTGATCGTCTCCTCAAAGATCCGCTGGCAGCCGGCCGCCTCCAGTCGCATGACCTGGGCGGCGGTGTCTTGGTCGGTGGTGCTCACCCGGCTGTAGCCGATGCGGTGGGCCATTGCTCTGCTCCAGAAACGTCGGGATTGGTGGTTGTGAAACGGGACAGGGAACCGAAACGGCGGTGCCCTGTCCTGGTGGTGGTGGGGCTGGGCCCGCTGCAGCTGTTGCGGATTCGGTCGTTTCCGAAACAGGCCCCAGCAGACCCGATCCCCTGGTTCAGATCGGCCGCCCCATGGAGGTCTCCAGCAGAAAGGCGATGAGGTTGGAGAGGCTCCGGCCCTCGTCGTCGGCGCGGTGGATCAGCCGTTGATGGACAGCGGCGCTCAGGGTCAAGGAGACCCGGCGAGGGCAGCGCTTGAGGCGATCAAGCGCAGCAGTCGAGCTGGTCATGGGGCGGTAGGTGGTTGGTGGTTGGTTGGGCCTGGTGAGGGCCGCAGGGAAGGGCGGGGCCAACCCCTCCGGGCGGCCGTCACGGGGCGATGGTTTGGCCGTGTTGCTGCTGGGCCGCGGCATCGAACAGGGGACCCAGCTGGCCGCCATCGCCGAACGGGATGCAGCCCTGCTCGGCCGTGGTGCGGGCTTCTGGTGTTGGCCCCCATTGCTGGGTCTCGGCGTGGCCCTCCAGCCCGGGCAACGGCTCCATCCGGTAGCGGTTGGGGCCTGTCATGCCTCACACCCCAGTTCGGCCAGGGTCTCGGGCGCGATCAGGTCGGCGGCCTGGCGGGCTTGGCTGAGGACCTTGAACAGCGCCCGCGGCTCCTCCCGCAACAGCTGGGCCCACTCCTTCAGGTAGGCGGCGTGGTTGTGCAGCTGGCAGCCGATCTGCAGCCGGTAGGCGATCAGCACCGCCGCCAGCTCGGCTACCAGCTCCTCCCGTGCGTAAGCCCTGGTGCCATGGCTGCCGGACAGGTCGCGGCTCAGGCGGGAGCTGTGGCCGGTGCTGTGGGCCTGCTCGTGGGCCCAGGTGGCGCAGAACACCTCCCGGCTGGTGAAGGCGTCGGCCTCAGGCATCCGGATCTGATCCAGGGCCGGGCTGTAGCAGGCGCGGGCGCCGCCCCAGCTGGTGGACACCGTCCAGGCTTCGAGCACGGCTTCGGCCGCGGCCAGCCGGGCATGGGGCGCCAGCTGCAGGGGCTGGCCGATCGCCTCACGGATGCGGGCCTGCAGGGCGGCTTCTGCCGCTTCGTCGGTGCCCACCAGGTCGGCGGCATTGAACACGGCGCAGGGCTTGTAGCTGACCCAGGCCGCAATCAGCTGGGAGCCATCGGGGCCGGTGATCGGCTGACCGTTGTCGTCCTGCTGCTCACGCTTGTTCAGCTGGGGGCGAACGATGCGAACGGCCTTGCAGCCCTTGCGGGGCCACCAGCCGCGGGCCTTGGCCTGGGCGCCGCCGATCCAGAGCGGCAGGGTGTGGCCGCGCAGCATGGCGCCCAACTCCAGCAGGATCGGATTGGCGCCCCGGTAGGGCTGGCCGGTTTCGAGGTTGCGGTGCTCGCCCTGCTGGCCGGCCCACTCCCTGCGCCAGGGCGGCAGGTCTGAGCTCTCCATCAGGGCCACCAGGTCGGCTACTAGGAGCTCTTCGCTGGTGGGACCGTCGTAGGCCTTGCGGCTGTGGTGCTTGGTCGCGGTTGTCATCGGACTGGGTGGTTGGTGGGTGGCGGTTGGCGCTGCGGGAGAAGCCAGGGCGGGGATCGCACCCGGCCTCCCGCTTCAACGGATCAGGTGGCGATCAGATCAGGCCCCAGCCGGTGGTGGTGCGGCCGTTGAGGCGATCGAGCTGCAGGCGCAGGCGGACTGCGCCGATGTCGAGCCCATAGGCGACCCCGTGGCCCTCGGGGAAGCGCCAGGCGCTGCAGCCGGTGGCACCTGGGCAGATGTCGATGTAGACGGCGGCTTCGATGTAGGCCACCACGGGAAACACGAATCCGCGGGTTGTTACTTGCATGGTTGATAGAGCGATGGGACAGGCAGCAGACCGGCAGAGCTGCGGGCCCTGGCCGTTCCGGTTGTCAGTGGTGAGAACGCTGCGGAGCGGCCGGCATCGCTTCTGCCCGGCCTGCTGCCTGATAGCAATGTAATCCGCTCTACGTCACAGCGCGACGCAGGGCAGGCAAGGCCTGTAACAACTCTTTGTAATTAAAGATTGCCAGCAGAGTTATCCCGTCGCCATTGGCAACAGGAGCCACAATCGAGGCGAGGTTGGCCACCTCCTGGCTGCCAGCCAGGTCGCTGGATAGCGACAAGTCAACAGCACCAGATGCCAGCCACAGCAGGCGATAGGGGCACAGACCTATGCCTTCAGCGCCAGCAAAGAAGCGCGCCTCTATTCGCCAGCGCAAGCCAGCTGCCCCAGGGCCGCAGCCCACCCCAGCGGGGGGAAGCTGCTGCGCCTAGCGCTGGGGAGGGCATCACAAAATACGGCCCAAAAATGAGCCGTTTTTATTCTTCCCAGCCAGAGGAAGTTGTCAGTACTTATCTCTCCACTCTGGGCAATCAGGGCGAGCCACTACCTAGTTGGTCAATTTGAATTGAACGCCGCTGAGCAAGATGCAAATCTTCTGCTGGCATCCTGCTTGCCCTGCTGCGGCTCGGCGGGAAGGCCCCTAAGCGTGCGAGCTGCCAAGCATGGGCAGGAGCCGAGGGGGCCCAGGGAAGGCGCGGCGCAGATCTCTACTCATTCCCAAGGAAAAATAGAGAATCTCTCTAAATGGGGACTCCTGAAAAAGCCAGATCGCCTGCAGCGCAACTTGTTTCAGCGATCAATACCCGATAAACTGACCTCGATCAGGGCAATTGACGATTGCTACAACTGCTGAGCACTGCAGATGTACCGGAAA
>NZ_JAGQCX010000014.1:0-54777 GCF_024346415.1 Cyanobium sp. Aljojuca 7D2 | reverse complement strand
CTGAGGACCCCGAATTTGAAACCTTCTACACGAAGAACATTCTTCTGAATGAAGGTCTGCGTGCCTGGATGGCACCGGCTGACCAGCCGCACGAAAACTTCGTCTTCCCTGAAGAGGTTCTGCCCCGTGGAAACGCCCTTTAATTCCAACCTGGTGGTCGGGGGCAAAGACCTCGACTCCACCGGTTATGCCTGGTGGGCGGGTAATGCCCGTCTGATCAACCTCTCCGGCCGCCTGCTCGGCGCCCACGTGGCCCACGCTGGCCTGATGGTCTTCTGGGCCGGCGCCATGATGCTGTTCGAGGTGAGCCACTTCACCTTCGACAAGCCCATGTATGAGCAGGGCCTGATCCTGTTCCCCCACGTGGCCACCCTTGGCTACGGCGTGGGCCCCGGCGGTGAGGTCACCGATCTCTACCCGTTCTTTGTGGTTGGTGTGCTGCACCTGATCAGCTCGGCCGTGCTCGGCCTGGGCGGTCTGTATCACGCCCTCCGCGGCCCTGAAATCCTCGAGAACTACTCCTCGTTCTTCTCCCAGGATTGGCGCGACAAGAATCAGATGACCAACATCATTGGTTATCACCTGATTCTTCTTGGCGTCGGCGCCCTGCTGCTGGTCTTCAAGGCCATGTTCTTCGGCGGCGTCTACGACACCTGGGCCCCGGGCGGTGGCGATGTGCGCATCATCACAAACCCCACCCTGAGCCCCGGCGTGATCTTCGGCTATCTCACCCGCGCCCCGTTCGGTGGCGAAGGTTGGATCATCGGGGTCAACTCGATGGAAGACATTATCGGTGGCCACATCTGGATTGGCCTGATCTGCATCTTCGGTGGCATCTGGCACGCAATCACCAAGCCTTTCGGCTGGGTGCGCCGCGCCTTCATCTGGAACGGTGAGGCCTACCTGAGCTACAGCCTTGGCGCCCTGAGCTTCATGAGCTTCATCGCCTCGGCCTACATCTGGTTCAACAACACCGCCTATCCCTCGGAGTTCTACGGCCCCACCAACGCTGAGTCCTCCCAGGCCCAGAGCTTCACCTTCCTGGTGCGCGACCAGCGCCTGGGCGCCAACATCGGTTCGGCCATGGGCCCCACCGGTCTGGGCAAATACCTGATGCGCTCCCCCACCGGCGAGATCATCTTCGGTGGTGAAACCATGCGCTTCTGGGACTTCCGCGGCCCCTGGCTGGAGCCCCTGCGCGGCCCCAACGGCCTGAGCCTCGACAAGCTCCAAAACGACATTCAGCCCTGGCAAGTGCGCCGCGCGGCTGAATACATGACCCACGCTCCCAACGCCTCCCTGAACTCGGTGGGCGGCATCATCACCGAGCCCAACTCGGTGAACTTCGTGAACATCCGCCAGTGGCTGGCGTCCACGCAGTTTGTGCTCGCCTTCTTCTTCCTGGTGGGTCACCTCTGGCACGCCGGCCGCGCCCGCGCTGCCGCTGCCGGTTTCGAGAAGGGCATCGACCGTCAGGCCGAGCCCACCCTGGCCATGCCAGACCTCGACTGAGCCCTTGTGTTGATCTGCATCCGCAACCATCGGATGCAGTTCTGCCGCAGCCCTCGCCACAAGCGGGGGCTTTTTTATGGCCCGGCTTCAGGCTGCATAGGTTTCCAGCAGTACTCAACACTGCCTGCATGAAGGGCCCCCAGCTTCCGCCGGTGCTGGTCAGCGCCGTGAGCCCCAGCCTGCTCAGCACGGCCCTCGGGTTAAACCCCGTCTTGCCTACCGCGAAGGCCCAGGGGCGGGACGTACCAGATCAGCGATCGCAACGGCACCACCTGGCCGGTGCAGGTGCGCGACCAGGGGCGAACGCTCAGCTTCAGCTGGTCGGACCGGGTGCTCACCATGACGCCCGAGACCGCAGCCACCAGCGGCACCAGCTGGGGCCAGCTGCTCGACATCCTGCTGGGCCAGTAAAGCCCTGGCTTGCGGTTAGCCCGCAAGCCAGCGGCGCAGCAAGGGCAGGCTCAAGCCGATCACATTGCTGAAACACCCCTCGATCCGCTCCACCAGCAAGCCGCCTCGGCCCTCCAGGGCAAAGCCACCGGCGCACTGCAGCGGTTCGCCGGTGGCCACATAGGCCTCAATCTCCGCTGGGCTCAGGGACGCGAACTGGACGCGGGTCACCACCGCGGCGAGATGGGGGCTGGCGTGGCCACCCAGACCCTGGCCACCAGCAAATAAGCAGTGGCCGGTGATCAGCTCTCCCCAACGCCCGGCCATCCGCTGCCAGCGGGCCTGGGCTTCCGCAGCATCGGCGGGCTTGCCAAACACCTCCCCCTCAAACACCAGCAGCGAATCACAGCCGAGCACCGCAGCGCCCTCGCCAAAGCCCACCGCCACGGTGGATGCCACCGCCGCCGCCTTGGCCCGGGCTAGCTGCTGCACGAGCTGCCGCGGATCGCCGTGCTGGATCGCCGCTTCGTCGACGCCGCTCACCTGCACCCGGTGGGGGATGCCGGCCTGCTCCAGCAGACGCCGACGGGCGGGAGACGCCGAAGCAAGGATGAGCATGGGGTCAGGGAGAATCCCTCTATGCAACACCGGGCCGCCACCCCAATCGACCGCCTGCTCCTCGACCCGCTCCTCCACGACCGGCGTGCACAGCAGCGCGCCAGCCAGGCCCTGCGCTGCCTGCCCTTTCGCCTGGCGTTCTACAGAACGGTGGCGGATCAGGCCCTCAGCAGCAACGAACTCTGCCGCCGGAACGACTACCGGAGCCTCTGCCGGGGCACCCCCACTCCAGATCGAATCGAAGCCCACTGGATCTGGCTGATCCAGCTGGGGGTGTTGCGGCGGGAGGTGGATGGCCAGGGCCTCACCGAGCGGGTGCGGCTCACGCCGATGGGCCGCACGCTGCTGGCCCAATGGCCCGATGAGATTCCTACCGCCACGCTGCTGGATCGCCTCCAGCACGGCCTGCGCCGCCGCCGGCCGCGGCTGTGAATGGCAGCAGCGCGTAGCATTCAAGTGCTACTTGCCACAGGGCGATGCCAACGGAAGTCACGCTTCGTCAGGCTGGCGGGTCTGTCAGCGCCACAATCCCTTCCGAGATGGCCCGCCGGTTTCACCTGGCTCCGGGAGACCGGGTGCAAGCGATCGAAACTGAGCACGGCATCCTGCTCTCTCCCTTCGATCCAACGGTGCAGGAAGCACTGGCACTCGCAACGGATGCGGCGCGCCAGTTCCAATGCGCCCTGCGTGAACTGGCCCATTGAGCGACATCCAGGAACCGCGATGGGTGCCTGCCGTTGCGGTGAAAGCCATCCACCACCAGCAGACCCTGGAGCATGGTGGACTTCGGGGTGTTCGCAGCGAGATCGCTCTGGCCTCTTCCCTTGCCAGGCCCAGGCAGCGTTGGGTCTACGGAGAACTGGGCACAATCCCCCAACTGGCTGCCGCTTACGCCGAGGCAATGGTGCGCGCGCACCCCTTCAGCGATGGGAACAAAAGGAGTGGGTTTCTCGTAGCCGTTGTTTTCCTGGGCCTGAACGGCTTCAGCTTCCACGCCGGCAATGAGAGCGTTGTTCTGACGATTCAACGGCTTGCGGCGGGCGAGCTGCCCTGGTTGGAACTCGAACGCTGGTTTGTCGACAACAGCAGGGCCAACGGATGAGCCAGGCCCCACCCAACCCCCTGATGGTGCTGGGCACCAGCAGTGGCGCTGGCAAATCGCTGATGACCGCCGCCCTCTGCCGGGTGCTGCGCCGCCGCGGTGAAACGCCCCTGCCCTTCAAGGGGCAGAACATGAGCAACAACGCCTGGGTGGACCAGACCGGCGGCGAGATGGCCTACTCCCAGGCACTGCAGGCCTGGGCCGCCGGCCTGGAGCCGCACCACAGCATGAACCCGGTGCTGCTCAAGCCCCAGGGCGATTCCACCAGTGAGCTGATTCATCTGGGCCGTTCGGTGGGCAGCGCCCGCGCCGAGCACTACTACCGCGACTGGTTTCGCCCCGGCTGGGCGGCGATCCGCCAGGGGCTGCAGACCCTGCAGGCGGCCCATCCCGGCGGGCGTCTGGTGCTGGAGGGGGCCGGCAGCCCGGTGGAGGTGAACCTGCAATCCCGCGACCTCACCAACCTGCGGCTGGCCCAATACCTGCGCGCCCGCTGCCTGCTGGTGGCCGACATCGAACGCGGCGGCGTCTTCGCCCAGCTGGTGGGCACCCTGGGCCTGCTGCGGCCGGTGGAGCGCCCCCTGGTGCGCGGCCTGCTGATCAACCGCTTCCGCGGCCGCCGCGAGCTGTTTGATGAGGGGCGGCGCTGGCTGGAGGCCCACACGGGCGTACCCGTGCTGGGGGTGATGCCCTGGCTCGATGAGCTCTTCCCACCGGAAGACTCCCTCGACCTGCTGGAGCGCCGCGGCCGCAAGCGTGGAGCGGAGCTGGAGATCGCCGTGCTGCGGCTGCCGTCGCTGAGCAACTTCTCCGACCTCGATCCCCTGGAAGCCGAACCGACGGTGCAGCTGCGCTGGCTCGCCCCAGGGGAGGAGCTGGGCCAGCCCGATGCGGTGATCGTGCCGGGCAGCAAGCAAACCCTGCGGGATCTGGCCGCGCTGCAGAGCAGCGGCCTGGAGGAAGAACTGCGCCGCTACGCGGCGGGCGGCGGCCACGTATTCGGCATCTGCGGCGGCATGCAACTGCTGGGGCGCGAGCTCAGTGATCCCGATGGGCTGGAGGGGCAGCCCGGCATCGGTGCAGCCGGGATCAGCTTGCTGCCCCTGAGCACGGTGTTTGGCGAGGGCAAGGCCCTGCGCCAACGCCGCAGCCCCGCCCTCTGGCCAGCGGCCGCGGGCGATGCCCTGGAGCTGGAGGGCTTCGAGCTGCACCGCGGCCGCACCACCGCGCTCAACGCCTGCCAGCCCCTCTGCGCCGATGCGGCGTTGGGCTGGGTGGCCGCCTTTGGCGACCAGGGCGGACTGGTGGTCGGCACCTATCTGCACGGAGTGTTTGAAAGCGGCCCCTGGCGGCGGCGCTGGCTCAACCAGCTGCGGCAGCGCAAGGGGTTACCGAGCCTGAGCGAACGGCAACCGCACCACAGCCGCCAGCGCGAAGCCCTGCTCGATCGGCTCGCCGATGCCTTTGCGCAGCACGTCAACCTGGATCCCTTGCTGCAGGAGCCATGACCGAGGTGCTGATCCACTGGCCCCAAGGCCAACAAACCCGCATCGCCAGCGGCAGCGACTGGCTGGAAGCAGCCCGCCAGGCCGGGGTGTCCATTCCTACCGGTTGCCTGGGGGGCAGTTGCGGGGCCTGCGAAATCGAGGTGAATGGCCAGGTGGTGCGGGCCTGCATCGCCACGGTGCCCGTCAGCCGCAGCGGCACGCTCAAGGTGGAGCTGGCCAGCGATCCCTACTGGTGATCAGGGCTGGTGATGAGGGCTGGTGATCAGGCCTGAATCAGCCCACCGCCAAGCAGCACCTCACCCTCGTAAAACACCGCCGCCTGCCCCGGCGTGATCGAAAACTGCGCGTCTGCAAACTCGAGCCGCACCCGATGGGGCCGGCCAGCGGCCCGGTCGGCCTCGGTGGCGGGCAGGGGGAAAAGTCGGGCGGGCTCCGGCGCACTGCGATACCGCACCTGCACCGCCACCTCAAGCGGCTCCACGATCGGCTCCTCGGGCGGGGGCACCGACACCCAGTTCACCGCGCCCACCACCGCTTCAGCGCGGGCCGCCTCGCGCCGGGGCGCCACCACCACCTGGTTCATCGCCCCATCGAGCCGCACCACGTGTAGCGGCTCGCTCCAGGCCACGCCCAGCCCCTTGCGCTGGCCGATCGTGAAATGCTCGATGCCGTCGTGTTCGCCGACCACCGTGCCATCGGCGAGCACGATCTGGCCCTGCCGCGGCGGCAGATAGGCATCCAGAAAAGCCTTCATTGAGCCGTGGTGATCCGCCAGGCAGAGGTCCTGGCTTTCGGGCTTCTTGGCCGTGCGCAGGCCATGGCGCTCCGCCTCCAGGCGGGTGTCGGCCTTGGTCAGCTCACCCAGGGGAAACACGAGACGGCCCAGGGCCTCCTGGGGCAGGTCGTAGAGGAAGTAGCTCTGATCCTTCTGGGTATCCAGGCCCCGCAACAACTGGTGGCGGCCGTTGTCGCTCACCGCGCCGTGGCGCACCCGGGCGTAGTGGCCGGTAGCGAGGCGGCCGATGCCCCGCTCCGCCTCGGCCCACTGCAGCATCGGCCCAAACTTCACCTCCCGGTTGCAGCGGGAGCAGGGCAGCGGCGTGACTCCGGCCGCGTAGCCCTCCACCAGGAAATCGACAATCTGGGCCTGGAAGTGCGCGCGGAAATCCACCACGTGGTGGGGCACCCCCAGCTGCTCACAGATGCCGGCCGCATCCACCAGGCCTTCAGCGCAGCAGGCCCCCTTGCCGCTCATCAGCCAGAGGGTGAGCCCCTCCACCTGCCAGCCCGCCTCCACCAGCAGCGCCGCCGTGAGGGAGCTATCGACACCGCCCGACAGCCCCACGGCCACCCGATGCTCGCCAGGCCAGTCGCGCAGGCGTTCCAGGGCCGCAAGACCGGCCGGAGTGCACGGTGCCGCGGGGCTGCTGGAGGTGGCGACGGAAACGGACAACAGGGCAGACAGCGGGCAGGAGTGCTCCCATCATGAAACCCAGTTGCCGAAACAGGGTTGGTGCAGCCAGCCGCATTGCCCGCCTGGCCCGCGCGGGACGGCCGCCATCTGCTGGTGAGCAGCGCCCAGATGGCGGCGCTGGAGGAGCAGCTGTTCGCCAGTGGCCTGCCGGTGGAAGCCCTGATGGAAAAGGCTGCCCTGGCGGTCACGCGGCGGCTGCTGGAGCAGCACGGCGAGCGGTTGAGGCGCGATGGCGCGCTGGTGCTGGTGGGGCCCGGCCACAACGGCGGCGACGGCCTGGTGATCGCCCGGGAGCTGCACCTGGCCGGGATCGCGACCGCCCTCTGGAGCCCGTTTGAGCGCCGTAAGCCGCTCACCGAAGCGCACCTCCGCCATGCCCGCTGGCTGGGCATTCCCCTGCTCGACCACAATCCCAATCCCGAAGCCAGCCCCCTCTGGATTGATGCCCTGCTGGGCATCGGCCAGCGGCGTCCCCCCGGGGCAGTGATCGAACCCCTGCTGGACGCTCGCCAGCAACAACGCCCCGGCGGCCTGGTGGCGGTGGATGTGCCCACAGGCCTCTGCGCCGACAGCGGCCAGGCCACCGGCCCGGTCACGGCCCAGGCCCTCACCACCTACGCGATCGGGCTGGTCAAGACCGGCCTGGTGCAGGACGCGGCCCTGGCGAGCGTGGGCCAGCTGGAATGGATCGACCTGGGCTTGCCCCGATCCCTGCTGGACACCCTGCCCGGCGATCAGCCGCTGGGGCTGGCGGCGCGGGATCTGGCCGACCGGCCCAGGCCCGCGCTCAGTCCGGCCGCCAACAAATACCAGCGGGGCCGGCTGCTGCTGGTGGCGGGCAGCGAGGCCTACCAGGGGGCGGCCAGCCTCGCGCTGGCAGGGGCCTCCAGCAGCGGCTGCGGGAGCCTGCAGGCGGCCCTGCCGGAGGCCCTGGCCAGCAGCCTCTGGCAGCAGCACCCCCACGTGGTGGTGAGCCAAACCCTGGCCTGCCACAACCACGGCAGCCTGCGGCTGGATCAACTCACCGAGCTCGACCCGCAACGGCTCGATGCCCTGCTAATCGGACCAGGAATCGGGCCCCTAACCTGTGCGGGCCAGAGCAGCCCCGAGGCCAGCTTCAGCGAGGCCGACTTCTGGCGCAGCCTGCTGGGCTGGAGCGGGCTGCTGGTGCTCGATGCCGATGGACTCAACCGACTGGCTGGGCCGGTGGCCCAGGGCCTCGGCCTGAGCGCCAGCAGCTGGCTGCAACAGCGCCAGGGCCCCACCTGGATCACCCCGCACCCGGCGGAATTCGCCCGGTTGTTTCCTGAGCTCGCCGCCACCTCTACCGCCACCCGTACCGCCCTGGAGGCCGCCGCCCAGGCGGCCCGGAGCTGCGGCGCCTGTGTGCTGCTTAAAGGGGCGCGCAGTGTGGTGGCAGCCCCCGATGGCCGCCGCTGGCAACTGCTGGAGGCCAATCCCACCAGTGCCAGGGCAGGCCTCGGCGATGTGCTGGCGGGCCACGCCGCAGGCCTGGGGGCGATGGCCATGGCCGCCACAGGCGGCGCCGATGCCTCCTGGCTGGCTGCAGCGGCCCTGGCCCACGCCCAGGCCGGCTTGCAACTCCGTGCACCCAGCAACCAGGGCGCCGCCACCCCCCTGGAGGTGGCGCAAAAGCTAGCCCAGTTGTGTTGATCACCACACCAAGTTGCAGCGCAGCCGCCCCAACCCAGGACGGTTCTGTGTTGTTTTGCAATTGAAAGCTAAAGGGTTGCTGAAAACACACTCGAAACAGTGATTTTGCCTGGATAGTCGTTGTCCTCTCTAGGCGCTCCGATGACCTCCTCTCCCCTAGGAGCTAGCGAAAGCAGTCGTCGACGAAGTAGCGACCCGATCACCTGGTATCTGGCGACGATCGGTCGCGAACCTCTGCTCACACCAGCCGAAGAGATCGAACTGGGCAACCAGGTGCAGACAATGATGCGCCTACTGGAAGAAGGAGAGCGGGACTACACCGACCTGGAAAAGAAGCTGCTCCGCATCGGCAAGCGCTCCAAGCAGCGCATGATGAAGGCCAATTTGCGTTTAGTGGTCAGTGTTGCCAAAAAGTATCAAGGCAAAGGCCTCGAACTCCTCGATCTAATCCAGGAAGGATCGCTGGGATTGGAGCGGGCCGTTGAGAAATTTGACCCAACCCGGGGCTATAAATTTTCGACCTACGCCTTCTGGTGGATTCGCCAGAGCATGACCCGGGCGATCGCCTGCCAGTCGCGCACGATCCGCCTGCCGGTGCACCTAAGCGAACGGCTCTCGGCCATCCGCAAGGTGAGCCTGGATCTGGCCCACAAACTTGGTGCCATGCCCAGCCGGCAGGAAATCGCCGAAGCCATGGCGATGCCCATCGACGAGCTCGATGGCCTGCTGCGCCAGGCCCTCACCACCTCCAGCCTGGATGCGCCCGTGAACGGCGATGAGGGCCGCAGCTTCCTGGGTGATCTGATCGCCGACTCCTCCAACGAGGAACCCCTCGATCGGGTGGAGCGGGGCATCCACCAGGAGCAACTGGGACGCTGGTTGAGCCACCTGAGCGACCATGAGCGTCAGGTGTTGCACCTGCGCTTCGGGCTGGAAGGCGAGGAGCGCCACACCCTGGCGGAAATCGGCCGCCAGCTGGATGTGTCACGGGAACGGGTGCGCCAGGTGGAGCTCAAGGCCCTGCGCAAGCTGCGCAACCTCACCCGCCGCACCCCCACCACGCTCTAGGGCTCTGGGGCCGCCGCTGACTTATCACCCGGCCTATTCGGCCCCACTGCCTAGCAGCCATCGCTTCCCGATGGCAAAGTTTCGGCTGGTGCACCAGCTGCTGCACCAGCAGGGGCTCGCCAGCCCTGAGCAACTGCACACCCCCTTGCCCGCGCCGCGCCGCTGTTTGGAACTGGTACATGGACGCACCTATCACCAGGCTTTTGCCCGCAACGAGCTCACGGCCGCCGATCAGCGGCGCATCGGCCTACCCGCCACCCTGCCGCTGGTGCGGCGCACCTGGCTGGCCGTTGGCGGCACGGTGCTCACCGCCCGTCTGGCCTTGCGCAATGGGGTGGCCTGCCACCTCGCCGGGGGCACCCATCACGCCTTCCCGGATCACGGCAGCGGCTTCTGCATCTTCAACGACTGTGCCGTGGCGGCCCAGGTGTTGCTGGCGGAGGGAGCGGTGCAGCGGCTGATGGTGATCGACCTGGACGTGCATCAGGGGGATGCCACAGCGGCGATCTTTGCCGATGAGCCGCGGGTGTTCACCTTTTCGGCCCACTGCGCCAGCAACTTCCCCCTGCGCAAACAGCGCAGCGACGTCGACCTGCCGCTCGCCGATGGCCTCGAGGATGTCGACTACCTTCGCGCCATTGGAGATCTGATCCCCGAACTGCTCGATCAGCAGCTCCCCCAACTGGTGCTCTACAACGCCGGAGTGGATCCCCACCGCGACGATCGACTGGGACGTCTCTGCCTCAGTAGCGATGGCCTGATCAACCGCGACCGACTGGTGCTTGATGCCTGCCTGCGGCGCGGCATTCCGGTTGCCACGGTGATCGGTGGCGGTTACGACGCCTTGGAGCCGTTGGTGAAGCGCCACAGCCTGGTGTTCAGGGCCGCTGCTGAGCAGGCCCGTCTGCACGGGATCTGATCAGCCTTCGGCTCAATCTTCCGCCCAGATGTAGCGGGTGAGCTCTTCGGGCTTGGGCTCGGGGGCAGCGAGGGCGAATTCCACGCAATCGGCCACCTCAGCGTCGATCTCCTTCTCAATCGCCTTGAGCTCCTCGGCGGAGGCGAGGCCCTGGTCGATCAGGCGAGCGGCCAGGGCCTTGATCGGGTCGCGTTTCGCCCAGAACTCCTTCTCCGCCTCGGCCCGCAGCTCGTCGGGGTCGGCCAGGGAGTGGCCGCGGAAGCGGTAGGTGAGGCACTCGAGCACGGTGGGGCCTTCTCCAGCCCGGGCCCGCTCAATGGCGCGCTGGGCGGCACCGCGCACCGCCAGCACATCCATGCCATCCACCTCTTCACCGGCCATGCCGAAAGCAGCTGCCTTGCGCCAGATCTCCGGATCACTGGTGGCGCGGTTGTGGTCCATGCCGATGGCCCACTTGTTGTTCTCCACCACAAACAGGATCGGCAGCTTCCAGAGAGCCGCCATGTTCAGGCACTCGTAAAACTGCCCGATGTTGCAGGTGCCATCGCCGAAGAAGGCCGCCGTGACCGCATCGCTGCTGGCATCTCCCAGGGCGTCGCGCTTGTAGCGGCTGGTGAAGGCGGCGCCGAGGGCCACCGGGATGCCCTCACCAATGAAGGCGTAACCACCCAGGAGGTGGTGCTCCTTGGAGAACAGGTGCATCGAGCCGCCGCGGCCCTTGCTGCAGCCGGTTTCCTTGCCGAACAACTCGCTCATCACCTCGCGGGCCGGCACGCCGCAGCTGAGGGCGTGGACGTGATCGCGGTAGGTGCTGCAGAACCAGTCGTGCTGCATCTTCATCGCCTTGATCACGCCCGTGCTCACGGCCTCCTGGCCGTTGTAGAGGTGCACGAAGCCAAACATCTTGCCCCGGTAATACATCTCGGCGCACTTGTCTTCGAAGCGCCGCCCCAGGGTCATGTCGCGGTAGAGCATCAAGCCCTCCTCCCGCGTCACCGTGGCGGGGGTGGAGGGGTAGAGGTTCTCCAGACGCTCGGCATGGGCACCAACCAGGCTGGTGGCGTCTGCGGAACAGGACGGTGCTCCGGTAGCAGCCGTTCCAGAAGCAGCCGTGATGTCAGGGCCCATGTCTGCCTGCGTCATGAATCAACTCTACGAGGTCCGATCTCAACGGAGCCGGCAATCTCTGGCAAAACTGCTGACCCTGCCTAGAGTCAGCCGTCAGTGACGGGTCTGGATTGGAACTGCCAATCGATCACTTCCGGTTGCTCGGAGTTAGCCCGACCACCGACCTGCAGGCGTTGCTCCACACCCTGCAGCAACGCATCGACCGCGCCCCAGACCAGGGCTTCACCCAGGACACCCTGCTGGCCAGAGAAGAGCTGCTGCGGGCCAGCGCCGACCTGCTCAGCGACGCGAGCCGGCGCCAGGCCTACGAATCCGACCTCACCGCCCTGGCGGGCAGCGAGCAGTCTGTAATGCCGGCGCTGGATGTGCCCACCAGCAAGGACGTGGGAGGCCTGCTGCTGCTGCTGGAGGCGGGTCAGGCCTTTGATTGTTTCGAAATCGCCTGCCGCGCCCTGCAGCCGCCCCAGGCACCGGCGCTGGGCAGCACCCGTGAGGCCGACCTCACCCTGCTAGCGGGCCTGGCCTGCCTGGCCGCCGCCGCCGATCTGCATCAGCAACGGCGCTATGAGGCCGCCGCCCAGACCCTTCAGCGGGGCCAGCAGCTGCTGCAACGGATGGGCCAACTGCCGGCGATCCGTCAGCAACTGAGCGACGAGCTCGACAACCTCCGGCCCTACCGCGTGCTCGACCTGCTCAGCCGCAACCTCACGGCCCAGGCGGAGCGGGCCGAGGGACTGGCCCTGCTCGAGGAGCTGGTGGCCCGTCGCGGCGGACTCGAAGGCTTCGGGGACCCCAGCATGGGTCCCGAGGAGTTCCAGGCCTTTTTCAAGCAGATCCGCGCCTTCCTCACGGTGCAGGAGCAGGTGGACCTGTTCAGCCGCTGGGCGCCAACCTCCGCCGCAGCCGATTTTCTGGCCAGCACCGCCCTCACCGCCTCCGGCTTTGCCCAACGCAAACCCGAACGCATTGCCGCCGCCCGGCAACGGCTCGAGGCCAGCGGCCAGGAGGGTGTGCAACCGCTGTTGGCCTGCCAGCACCTGCTGCTGGGCCAGGTGGAGCAAGCCCGAGCCGCCTTTGAACAGGGCGCCACGCCGGACTTGAAGCGCTGGGCCGACCAGCAGAGCCCGGATCCCCTGGCCCAGCTCTGTGCCTATTGCCGCGACTGGCTGGCCCGCGATGTGTTGCCCGGCTACCGCGACCTGGAGGCCGATCCGGATCTGGAGGCCTACTTCGCCGATCGCGATGTGCAGACCTACGTGGAGCAGCACGACCGCCCGCCCGCTCCGGCTGTCACCGGCAGCATCCTCCCCTGGGGCGTGGCCGTCGATTCCGGCAGCCCGGCGGAGACCACCACCCAGCCGTTGACCCCGGTCAACGACGACGACGGGGACTGGGATGGTGACGGTTGGAACCCGGGAGCCTGGCTGGAGACCATGCGCTCCAACTGGCGCTGGCCGCAGCTGGAGCGACCCTCGCGCAGCACGGCCACGGCAGCGGCCGTTGGGGCTGGCGTGGTGCTGGTGGCCATCGCCTCGGTGATGCGCCCGCTGCCACCCACACCCACTCCGCTGCCCGTCGAGGCCAGCAAACCCACCGCGCCACCGGCACCGGCACCGGCACCGGCCACCCTGCCGCTGCGGGCCGAGGCCCCCAGCGAAGCGCAGGTTCAAGCGCTTCTGGAAGCCTGGCTCGATGCCAAGGCCTCCATCCTGGCCGGCAAGAACAGCCGCATCCCCCTGGAGGTGCTGGCCCGGCCCTCCCAGGTGGATCGCCTTGAGGCCGAGCGAGACAGCGACCAGGCCCGCGGCGAAACCCAAACCATCAGCACCGCGATCACCTCCATGGCCATCGATGAACAGGGCGCCAACCGGATCGCCGCCACGGTGAACTTGCGCTACGCCGACCAACGGCTCAACGCCAAAGGAGACCCGCAAGGCGAGCCCACCAAGCTGGAGCTGCGCAACCGCTATGTGTTCGGCCGGGATGGCGGCATCTGGCGGCTGGTCAGCTTCCAGAAAGCCCCCTGAATCCCCAGCCTCCCGGCACCCCGCCCCCGTGCCCGCCGGGCCGGTTTTTACGATCGCTTCACTCCCGGGGCCACGCCCCGCCCCTGGCCCCCGAGCGGCAACGCGATGTTTGACGAGCTGTCCCAGCGATTTGAAGATGCGGTCAAGAGCCTGAGGGGCCAGGCCTCGATCACCGAAACGAACGTGCAGGGGGCGCTCAAACAGGTGCGCCGGGCCCTGCTGGAGGCCGATGTGAGCCTGCCGGTGGTGCAGGACTTCGTCGACGAGGTGCGCCGCAAGACGGTTGGCGCCGAAGTGGTGCGGGGCGTGAGCCCGGATCAGAAATTCATCCAGCTGGTGCATGAACAGCTGGTCGAGACCATGGGCGGCGAGAACGCGCCCCTGGCTGCCGGCGGCGTAGCCGGGGCCCCGACGGTGGTGCTGATGGCCGGCCTGCAGGGCGCCGGCAAGACCACCGCCACCGCCAAGCTCGGCCTGCACCTCAAGGAGCAGGGTCGCAAAGCGCTGCTGGTGGGAGCGGATGTGTACCGCCCAGCCGCCATTGAGCAGCTCAAAACCCTCGGCAGCCAGATCGGCGTGGAGGTGTTCAGCCTCGGCATTGATGCCAAGCCGGAAGCCATCGCCGCCGCCGGCATCGCCAAAGCCAAGGAAGAAGGCTTCGACACGGTGCTGGTGGACACCGCCGGCCGTCTCCAAATCGATCAATCGATGATGGAGGAGATGGTGCGGATCCGGGAGGCCTGCAGCCCCGATGAGGTGCTGCTGGTGGTGGATTCAATGATCGGCCAGGAAGCGGCCGAGCTCACCCGCTCCTTCCACGAGCAGGTGGGCATCACCGGTGCCGTGCTCACCAAACTCGACGGCGACTCCCGGGGTGGTGCGGCCCTGTCGATCCGCAAGGTGAGCGGAGCGCCGATCAAGTTCATCGGCACCGGCGAGAAGGTGGAGGCGCTGCAGCCCTTCCACCCCGAGCGGATGGCCAGCCGCATCCTCGGCATGGGCGACGTGCTCACCCTGGTGGAGAAGGCCACCAAGGAGGTGGAGCTGGCCGATATGGCCAAGATGCAGCAGAAGCTGCAGGAAGCCAGCTTCGACTTCTCCGACTTCCTGCAGCAGATGCGCCTGATCAAGCGCATGGGCTCCCTGGGCGGCCTGATGAAGCTGATCCCGGGCATGAACAAGATCGACGACGGCATGCTCAAGCAAGGCGAGCAGCAGCTCAAGCGGATCGAGGCGATGATCGGCTCGATGACCGAGGCCGAACGGCAGCAGCCGGAACTGCTGGCGTCCCAGCCCTCCCGCCGCCGCCGCATCGCCGCAGGCAGTGGTCACGCGCCGGCCGATGTTGACAAGGTGCTGGCCGACTTCCAGAAGATGCGCGGCTTCATGCAGCAGATGACCAAAGGCGGCGGGATGCCGGGGATGCCCGGGATGCCTGGGATGGGCGGCATGCCCGGGATGCCCGGGATGCCAGGAATGCCAGCCATGCCCGGTCCCATGGGCGGAGCTGGGGGTGGGGGGCGACGGCCCGCCAGGCCGGCCAAGAAACGCAAGGGCTTCGGGGAGCTCTGAGCACCCGACCGGGTACATTGCTTCTTTGGACACCTAGCGGCAAGGCCACGATGATCAAGCTCCGCCTGAAGCGGTTTGGAAAGAAGCGGGAAGCGAGTTTCCGCCTAGTGGCCACCAACAGCACCTCCCGTCGCGACGGTCGTCCGCTCGAGGAGCTGGGCTTCTACAACCCCCGCACCAAGGAGACCCGTCTCGATACCGAGGCGATCCGGGCCCGCCTGAGCCAGGGCGCCCAGCCCACCGACACGGTGCGCTCCCTGCTCGAGAAAGGCGGATTGGTCGAAAAGACCGTTCGCCCCGCTGAGGTGGTCGGCAAGCTGAAGCAGGCCGAGGCGCGCGAAGCCGCTGCCAAGCAGGCCGCCAAAGAGGCTGCGGAAGCCAAGGCCGCCGAAGCCGCTGCCGCTGCGGAAGCCAAAGCTGCTGCTGCGGCCGAAGCCGCTCAAGCTGAGCCCGCTGCCGAAGCTGCAGCCGAAGCTTGATCGCTCGCCCCATGGCTGAGCCAGGGGAGCCAACCCGCTTTTCCATCCCTCTGCCCAACCCTGCCGCGGCCCTGGCCCTGGCGGGTGACGCCGAATCGTCCACCCTGCATCGCCTCGAAGCCCTCACCGGGGCCTCGTTGGTGTTGCGGGGTCTGGAACTTGTGATCCAGGCCCGCCCCAGCCAGCTGGAGCGGGCTTCGGCCTTGGTGGAGCTGCTGCGTCCCCTCTGGGAGGAGGGTCAGGCCATCGGGCCGGTGGATGTGCAAACGGCCCTGCAGGCCCTCGACACTGGCCGGGGTGAGGAGCACCAACAGCTGGGGCGCCAGGTGCTGGCCCGCAGCCAGAGCGGCAAGTTGTTGCGCCCCCGCACCCTGCGCCAGAAGGCGTACGTGGAGGCCATGGAGCGCCACGACCTCACCATCGCCCTCGGCCCAGCCGGCACGGGCAAGACCTTTCTCGCCACGGTGCAGGCGGTGCGCATGCTCACCGAACGCAAGGTGGAACGGCTGGTGCTCACCCGGCCCGCCGTGGAAGCCGGCGAGCGGCTCGGGTTTCTGCCCGGCGACCTGCAGCAGAAAGTCGATCCCTACCTGCGCCCCCTCTACGACGCCCTGCACGCCCTGCTCGGCGCCGAGCGCACCGCTGCCCTGCTGGAGAAGGGGGTGATTGAGGTGGCCCCCCTGGCCTACATGCGCGGTCGCACCCTGGCTGACGCGTTCGTGATCCTCGATGAAGCCCAGAACACCACCGCCGCCCAGATGCGGATGGTGCTCACCCGGCTGGGCGAACACTCCCGGATGGTGGTGACCGGCGACCCCACCCAGGTGGACCTGCCGGCGGGCCAGCTCAGCGGCCTGATCGAGGCGGCCCAGGTGCTTGAGGGGGTGGAAGGCGTGGCGATCTGTGAGCTGACGGCGGCCGATGTGGTGCGCCACCCGCTGGTGCAGCGGCTGGTCACCGCCTACGCCAACCGCGATGCCAACAAGCTGGCACCCCCGGGACCAAGGCGATTCGATGGCCCGCAACACCGTCTGGAACCTTGAACAGCACCGGCAGCCTGGATCCAAAGCTAAGCCAGGGGCTGAACGCCCTGCTGCGCTTGATTGAATCCTGCATTGGCACTGGCGTTGCACTGCTGGGCGTTCGGCTCTGGCCGGGATCTGGGCTCGACCCCGGCGACAACGCCTGAAGCGCACGTTCTGCCTGCATAGGGAGATCCGCACCCCACAGCAGCCGTGGAGCCTCCCATTGGCTGAAAACCACTGGCAGGATGGACGGAGTTTCCTTCCACTGGTGCGCCATGCCGGCCAGCAGCAATTTTCAGCAAGCCATCCGTGAGGCGCAGTCGAGCGCCTTGGTGGGCCCCAATGTGGTCAACAAGGCGCTGCCCTACGTGGGCGGCGGCATGGTGCTCACCGCTGGTGGGGTGATCGGCGGACTGACCCTGATGGCCAGCAGCCCGGCCCTGTTCATGCCCCTGTTCTGGGTGGCCCTGATCGGCAACTTCGTGTTGTTCTTCGTGGCCCAGAACGTGGCGATGAAGGGCAACAACAGCACGGCCCTGCCACTGCTGACCGCTTACAGCCTGATCACGGGCTTCACCCTGAGCGGCATCGTCGCCTACGCCGTCAGCGCTGCTGGAGTCGGCGCCATTGGCACGGCCACCTTGGCCACGGGCATCACCTTCGTGGTGGCTTCCGTGGTTGGCCGTCGCATGAGTGACAACGTCGGCCAGGCCCTCAGCGGCGTGGTAGGCCTGGGCATCCTCGGTCTGCTGATCGCCATGGTGGTGCAGATCGTCGGCAGCATTTTTGCTCCGGGCGTCTTCAGCGGAGGCACGTTTGAGCTGATGATCGCCGGCTTCGGCACCGTGTTGTTTGTGGGCGCGGCCTTCGTCGACTTCTACACAATGCCCCGCACCTACAGCGACGACCAGTATCTGGCCGGCGCTCTGGGCATGTATCTCACCTACATCAACCTGTTCATCTTCATCCTGCGCTTGGTCATCGCCCTCAACGGCGGCGGTCGCCGCGACTGAGCCCGCAACCCAGAGCGTTCTCCAGCGCCCCAATGGGGCGCTTTTTTTATGGCTGGACGACCACCGGGCTGGGGAGCTGGGGCAGGGTGGTGGTGACATCCCGCAGCGGATGGCGGCTGCTGCCCCAACCACCAGCGGGCAATTGGGGAGACACCCCTGGGCCCGCCTGGGCTGCGGCATTGAACCAGGCCAGCAGCAAGCCACGCAGGGCCCCACCGCCATCGCCCTGGGGTGAGCGGAGGTTGAAATGGTCTGCCCGCTCGGCCAACACCAGGCGGTGGCCGCTGCCAGCTGAGCGGGTGGCACGGCCCATCGGTTCGATCGCCTCGGGGCCAGACGGCACCACCCAATCGCTGTTGCCGCTCACCACCAACACCTTGGCGGGCATCGTCTGGGCCGACTCGACGTCAAACAACAGGAGCATCGGCGGACTCACTGCCACAGCGGTGAGCACCCGGGAATCCACCAGGGCGGCGCTCTCGGCGGATCCCACAAAGTTGCACTGCAGCACCCAGCTGAGATTGCGGGAGGGATGTTCCACCTCATCGCACAGCTCCTTGAGCCGGCTGGGGGTGGGCCGGGCTCCAGCCAGTTGCAGCGCCGTGGTGGCTCCCCAGGAATGGCCGGCGACCAGCACCGCCTGGGTGTTCACTGGCCGGCGCAAGCCAAGCCGGCCGTCTGCCGCCGCATCGATCACCGCCGACACATCCTTGGGCCGCAACGCCAGCTCCAGCGGGCTCGGCGGCGGCGCCTTGCCGGCCAGCATCGCCCGCTGCTGGGTCTGGTCGCTGCCGGGATGGCGGGGCAACACCACCGTGTAACCGTGGCTGGCCAGGTGGCTGGCCCAACCCTCGAAGTTGCTGGGGTCGTCCCACAGGCCATGGGAGATGACCACCAACCGGTCGCTGGCGGGAGCGGATGCGCTCGACTCCAGAACCACCACAGCCAGTGGCTCCGGGCGATGCTTCACCGCAACGGTGAGCTCCCGCCGCACGGTGGAGAACCGCCCGGTCTCCAGCCAGGGCCCCTGGCCGCTCACGGCCGGGAGGGAGGCCACGAGCTGGTCGGCCTGCCGGCGCTGGGCCCGAAATCGCTGCACCGAGGAGCCCAGGCGCCCCAGCTGCACCGTGACGCTGTCACCCGGCAGCTCCTCCAGCACATCCAGCAGGCTGATGCCCCCCTGGGCGGCGGCCCGCTGCATGGCCTCTTCAAACTGGGCTGGCTGGAGGGGCTCGGGCAGGCCGTCGATGTCGCCCAGGGCCCCAACCAACAACAGCACCTGCTCGAGCAGCGGCGAGCCCTGGGCATTGCGCACCACGGCCCCCAGCTCTAGGGGCAGGTTGGATTGCATCACCGCCTTGAGCTTCTGACCGATCGCTCCACCGGTCGCCCGGTCGAGTTCGGCCAGATCGCTGTCCCCTGCCATCAGGGCCTGGGGGCTGCGCAACTCCGAGACCCGGATCACGAAATCGGTCTCCAGCAGCGGCAAGCGCAGCTTGATGGTTTCAATCGCCCGGGCGGAGGTTGGCGCCAGCAACGCCGCCGCCGCCGCCAAAGCGAAAACCCTGGAGCGCATCACCATGAACAGGGCAGCTGCTGGCTCGGCCATTTTGGCCTGCGTTAACCCTCAGCCACCGCGTCGATCGCCGCAGCAATGGCTGCCCTCTGGTCGGTGTCGTAGCCCCAGCGGTCCAGGAAGGCGACATCCTCCCCTTCCCCTGCCGTGGCCGCCAACAAGGTTTCGAGCCGCTGCTTGACGGCTTGGGGCTCCAGGCCGCGCAGCAAGTCGGTGCAGCGGGCCTGCACCCGCTCCGACGCCCCCTGCTGCGCCCCATCGCCAGCACGCTGATGGTGCAATACCATCGCCGTGCTCATCGCCAGGTTGCGGGCCGTCAGATCCACCACCCCCGCGCCAGCCAGCCGCAGCTGCAGCAGCAGCGGCTCCGGCAAACGATCCATCAGCGGGCCATCACCGGCCAGGCTCACCACGAAGAAGCCCCGGGCGCCATCGCGGCTGGCCACCAACTCGGCCACCCGATCGCCCAGCACCTCGTCACTGAGCTCGCCGTTTTCCCAGAGCGCCAGCCACTGGGCCGTGATCTCCATGGCCTGCTGGAAGGTGGGTTCGCGAAGGGTGTCGGGCGTCTCAGACATGGAGCCAGCGGTGCTCTGCCCTCTGAGCCTATGGAAACTCCCCCGGGTCCGATGGGCTGGCACTGTTAACCCATGACAGCCACGCCCCCGCCCCCCGCCAACGACGGCCCGATCAACGACGGCGAGATCCTGGAAGGCCAGATCCTGCCGATCCCCGATCCGCAGGAGTCGGCGCGGCTGCTGGGGGCCGGTGGGACCGGATCGGCACCAGGGCGGAATGCCGACTACCGCTCCGGCTTCGTGGCCCTGATCGGCCGGCCCAACGTGGGCAAATCCACCCTGCTCAACCAGTTGGTGGGCCAGAAGGTGGCGATCACCTCGCCGGTGGCCCAAACCACCCGCAACCGGTTGCGGGCGATCCTCACCACCCCGGCGGCCCAGCTGGTGCTGCTCGACACCCCGGGCATCCACAAGCCCCACCACCTGCTGGGGGAGCGGCTGGTGCAGAGCGCCCGGGGCGCCATCGGCGAAGTGGATGTGGTGCTGCTGCTGGTGGATGGCAGCGAGCCCGCCGGCCGGGGTGATGGCTTCATCGTGGAGCTGCTGCAGCACTGCCGGGCCCCAGTGCATGTGGCCCTCAACAAAGCCGACCTGGTGGATCCAGCCCGGGCCGATGAGCTGGCCGCTAGCTATCGCGATCTGGTGGGCGACTGGCCCCTGCACCCGGTGAGCGCCCTGAACGGCGAGGGCACCGAAGCCCTGGTGACGGCCCTGAGCGCCGAGCTGCCGCCGGGGCCCCAGCTCTACCCTGCCGATGCGGTGAGCGACCAGCCCGAGCAGCTGCTGATGGCCGAGCTGATCCGCGAGCAGGTGCTCAGCCACACCCGCGAGGAGGTGCCCCACTCGGTGGCGGTGAGCATCGATCGGGTGGTCGACGACGGCCCCCGCACCGCCGTGCTGGCCACGGTGCTGGTGGAGCGCTCCAGCCAGAAGGGCATCCTGATCGGCAAGGGGGGGAGCATGCTTAAAACCATCGGCCAGGGGGCGCGGCTGCAGATGGAAAAGGTGTTCAGCGGGCCGGTGTATCTGGAGCTGTTTGTGAAGGTGGTGCCCAACTGGCGCCGCAGCGCCGCCCGCCTGGCTGAGCTGGGCTACCGGGGGGACTGAAGCTCAACCTTGACCGCTGAACCGATGCAGGCAAATCAGGCTGAGGACTCAAAGGCCGTCGTCCTTGCCGAAGCCGTTCTGGCTTGCGATCTCAAGGCTGACTTTGACGCTGACATCGAGGCGATGTTCAACGCCGAGGACCCATAACCCGACCTGCCCCCCAGAACCGCCCCTGGCGGCTGAGAGAATCGCGGCTATGAGCGAGCCCAGCACCGAGCCCAGCACCGACACCGCCCCCTTCCCCCCCCAGGAGATCGGCGCCTTCCTGCGCTTCTGCGCCGGCGAGTGGATGGGGCTGCGCAGCCGCTTTGCCCTCGATGCCGGCCTCGAGGGGGAGAACGGCGACGAGTGGCACAACAGCGAACGCGGCGAGCTGCTGGTGGCCTATCTGGAGCCCGAAACCGCAGACGCTCCCGGCAGCCTGCAGGTGGGGCCGAAGGACGGCACCGCCCAGGAGCTGCGGTTCAGTGCCGATGGCAGTTTCCGCAACGGCGACCAACAAGGCCGCTGGCAGCTCTGGCCCGACGGCAGCCTGGAGCTCAGCCTCAGCAGCGGCGAGGCGGAGGTGCGCGAGCGCATCTGGTTCACCAAGCCCAACCTGCGCCTTCGCTCCACCGTGGAGAGCCGCGCCGATGGCAGCCCGGGCCGGGCCAGCTTCAGCTCCGAGATCCGGCGGGTGAGCCGCCCCGCCGAGCCCGCCAGCTGATGCGTCTCGACGTGGTGAGCCTGGCGCCGGAGGCCTTCGCGCCCCTGCTCACGCTCGGCGTGATCGGCCGGGCCTTTGCTGCGGGCATCGCCGCGCTGCACACCCACAACCCGCGCGACTTCGCCACCGACAAATACAAGAAAGTCGACGACGACCCCTACGGCGGCGGCGCCGGCATGGTGCTCAAGCCCGAGCCGGTGTTTGCCGCGGTGGAGGCGATCCCTGTGCTGCCGCGGCGGCGGGTGCTGCTGATGTCGCCCCAGGGCAAGCCGCTGGAGCAGGCCGATCTGCGCCGCTGGGCCACGAGCTTCGACCAGCTGGTGCTGATCTGCGGCCACTACGAGGGCTTCGACGAGCGCATCCGCAGCCTGGCCGATGAGGAGGTGTCGATCGGCGATTTCGTGCTCACCGGCGGCGAGCTACCAGCGGCGGTGATCATCAACGGCGTGGTGCGACTGCTGCCCGGCACCGTGGGCACCGAGGCCTGCCTGGAGGAGGAGAGCCACAGCGCCCTGCTGCTGGAGCATCCCCACTACACCCGCCCCGCCAGCTTCCGGGAGATGGAGGTGCCGGCGGTGCTGCGCAGCGGCGACCATGGCGCCATCGCCCGCTGGCGCGCTGAGCAGCAGCAACAGCGCACCCGGGAGCGCCGGCCCGATCTGTATGCCCGCTGGCAGGAGCAACAACAGCAGCAATAGGAGCCAACCCAATGTTGATCACCACAACCCCCAGCGTCGAAGGGCAAGCGATCGTCCGGTATCTGGGCATCGTCAATGGCGAGACGATCCTCGGGGCCAATCTGCTGCGGGACCTGCTGGCGAGCGTTCGGGACATCGTGGGGGGCCGCTCCCGCTCCTACGAAGCAGCCCTGCAACAGGCCCGTGAGAGTGCCCTGGAGGAGATGGCCCGCCGTGCCCGCCTACTGGGGGCCAACGCCGTGGTGGCCGTGGATCTCGACTACGAGGTGCTCGGCAGCAGCAGCGGCATGCTGATGGTGTGCGCCAGCGGTACCGCCGTGGAGTTGGCCCCCCTCAGCCCTGACCCTGCTGGAGATTCCGCAAGGCGGTGAACAGGGCGGCCGGGCTCTGGGGGTCCACCATCAGCACGCTGCCGCCGGGGGCCTGGGCCATCTGCTGACCCATGGCCATCCAGTCGCTGGCCAGCAGCAGCCGCAGGGCCTCAGCCGCCGCGGGGTTGCCGCCGATTGCTTCCGCCAAGCGGGTGGCCGCATCGGCCCGGGCCTGGGCCAGCAGGGTCTGCTGCTTGGCCTGGGCCTCGGCATCGAGCATCAAGGCTTCGGCTCGGCCCCGGGCCGCATTCACCTGGGAGTCCCGTTCGCCTTCGGAGCGCAGGATCGCCGCCCGCTTCTCCCGCTCGGCGGTCATCTGCTGCTCCATCGCCTGCTGCACGCCGCGCGACGGCTGAATGTCGCGCAGCTCAACGCGGGTCACCTTCACCCCCCAGGGATCGGTGGCCTGATCCAGCTCCCGCAGCAGCGCCTCGTTCACCTCCTGGCGGGTGGTGAAGGTTTGATCCAGGTCGAGCTTGCCCATCTCGGCGCGGATCTGGGTGAGCACCAGGTTCACCATCGCCGCCTGGAGGTTGTCAACGGCGTAGTAGGCGCGGGCGTGCTCGAGCAGCTGCCAATACACCACCGCATCCACCTCGATGCCGACGTTGTCGCGGGTGATGCACTGCTGGGGCGGGATGTCGAGCACCCGCTCCTTCAGCGATTCGTGGCTCACCACCTTCTCCACCCCCGGCAACACGAAGGAGAGCCCCGGCTGCAGCTGGCGGTCGTATTTGCCCAGGCGCTCCACCAGCCGCGACTGGCCGCCGCTGGTGACCTTGACGCTGCTCACCCCCAGCAGGGCCATCAAGGCCAGGGCGGGCAAAGACAACAGCGCTTCCACGGCCGGGCTCCGAGCTGGGAATCCCAACGCTAGTCAGCATGGGCACAACGAACCCCCCGCGCCCTCACCCCATGGCTCCCATGCCCCTCCTCTGGCTGCTGCTGGCCGCCGGTCTACTGGTGCTGGGCCTGGCGGGCGCGGATGTCGAGGGGCTGCTGCCCGCCGCGGTGGTGGCCCTGGGGCTGTCGGTGGCGACGGCCTGGTGGCCCCTGCCACCCGGGCTGCAGCTGGGACTGCTGCTGGGGCTCACGGGCCTGGGGGTGCTGGGCCTGCGGCGCTGGTCGCGGCGACAACGCCACCGCAGCCTGCCGCTTGCAGAGACGGCCGAGGTGATCAGTGGCTTTGCCGAGAGCGATACGGGTCGGGTGCGCTGGCAAGGCCAGAGCTGGAGCGCTGTCAACCTCAAGGGATGCCACCCCCTGCCACCGGGCAGCTACGTCACCGTGATGGGCCGTGACGGCAACCAGCTGCAGGTGATGGGGCCTGGGGGAGACTGAGAGCAGACATCAGGGGCAGATGCAATTCCGCATCGGCAACGGCTACGACATCCATCGCCTGGTGCCGGGTCGGGCGCTGATCCTGGGGGGGCAACCACTGGAGCACCCGGATGGCCTGGGCCTGGATGGCCACAGCGATGCCGACGTGCTGGTGCACGCGATCATGGACGCCCTGCTGGGGGCCCTGTCGCTGGGCGACATCGGCAAATACTTCCCGCCCGACGATCCCCAGTGGAAAGGGGCCGACAGCCTGGAGCTGCTGGAGCAAGTGGTGGCCCTGGTGATGGAACGGGGCTGGAGCGTGGTGAACATCGACAGCGTGGTCGTGGCCGAGCGGCCCAAGCTCAAGCCCCACATCGAGGCCATGCGCAGCGCCATCGCCAGCCGGATGGGCCTGGATCCTGAGCAGGTGGGGGTGAAAGCCACCACCAATGAGCGCCTCGGAGCGGAAGGCCGAGAGGAGGGGATCTCCTGCCATGCCGTGGCCCTGTTGCAGCAGCCATGACCGTCCTGGCTAGGTTGCTGGCCGTTGCCCTGTGCCTGGCGATGCTGCTGGCCGGTCATGCCGATGTGGCGATCGCCGAGCTGGATCGGCCCGATGGCGGTTTTGAGGTGGCCGTGGTGGAGCACCTGCGCCTGAAGGTGCCGGCCGAAGCCCGCCAGGCCTGGATCGACGCTGAAAAGGGCAGCTGGGAGCCTTGGTTGGCCCAGCAGGATGGATTCCTTGATCGCCAGCTGCTCTGGGACCCCACCACCGAGGAGGGCACCCTGCTGATCCGCTGGGCCAGCCGCGACCAATGGAAAGCGATCCCCGAGCAGGACCTGGAGGCGGTGCAGGAACGCTTCGAGCAGCTGGCCCGCCAGGCCACCGGTGCGCAGCAGGGCAATCCCTTCCCGCTGGTGTTTGAAGGGGAACTGCTGCCGCCATGAGCGCCGCCACCAAGGGAGCCTCCTATGTGCTCGGCAGCCACGCCATCGAGCGGGAACGGCTGGCGCGCCAGCATGCGATCTGGCGCGACGCGATGCTGAGCTCCTGGGACCGGGCTGGCTTCGGGCCGGGTCAGCGGCTGCTCGATCTGGGCTGCGGCCCCGGCTTCGCCAGCTGCGAGCTGGCGGAGCGGGTGGGGCCGGCCGGCCAGGTGCTGGCCATCGACAGCGCCCCGGCCTACCTGGCACACCTGCAGCAGCAATTGCAGCAGAAGGCCCTACCCCAGCTGCGCACCCTGCAACACGACCTGGCCTCCTCCAGCGAGTCGCCACCCCTGGCTTTGGAAGGGGACAGCTGGGCCGGGGCCTGGTGCCGCTGGGTGGCGATGTTTCTGCCCCGGCTTGAGCCCCTGCTGGATCTGGTGAGCCAGGCGTTGCGCCCCGGCGGCCGGCTGGTGCTGCACGAATACGTGCAGTGGAACACCTTTGCGCTCCATCCCGGCGGCAGCGCCCTGGCCCGCTTTGTGGAGCGCTGCATCCAACACTGGCGCGACCATGGCGGCAATCCCGATGTGGCCCAGCGCCTACCGGCCCTGCTCGAGGCCCGCGGCTTCCGGCTGCTGCACAGCTCCAGCCTGATGGCCTGCTCCCCCAGCGACCACCCCAAAACCCAGTGGCTGCTTGATTTCCTCAGCAGCTATCCCGCCCAGCTGATCGCCGCCGGCCGCTGGAGCGCCGCCGAGCAGGCCGGCCTGGAAGCCGAACTGGCCTGGGGGCAGCGCCACGCCAGCCTCTGGGTGACGCCAGCGCTGGTGGACATGGTGTGGGAGCGGCCATGAGCGCCGAGCACCAGCTGGATCTCGGCCGCCGCCAGCGGCTGGGCATGGTGGAGGCGATCTGGGGGGAACACAAGAGCGCCGAGCAGATCGCGCGGATCCTTGAGGCCCTGCACGACGCCGGGGAGCTGGCCCTGGCCACCCGCATCTCCCCGGAGAAAGCGGAAGCCGTGACGATGGAGCTGCCGCCGGCGCTGCTGCCGCAGCTGGCACTCCAGCACCACGGCCAGGCCTGCTGCCTCACGGCCGGCCCCCTGCCGGATCCGGATCCCCGCCGCGGCCGGGTGGTGGTGCTGAGCGGCGGCACCAGCGACCTGCCGGTGGCGGCCGAGGCCCAGCTGGCCCTGCGCTGCCATGGGGTCGCCGCCGAGCTGGTGCTCGACGTGGGCGTGGCCGGGCTGCATCGCCTGCTGGATCGGCTCGAGGAGCTGCGCGGCGCCGATGTGCTGATCGCCTGCGCCGGCATGGAAGGAGCGCTGCCCACGGTGCTGGCCGGGCTGCTGCCCCAGCCGGTGATCGGCGTGCCGGTGGCGGTGGGCTACGGGGTGAGCGCCGGTGGGGTAGCCGCCCTGCACGGCATGCTGGCCAGCTGCGCCCCAGGGCTCTCGGTGGTGAACATCGACAACGGCTACGGTGCCGCCATGGCAGCCGTGCGCATCCTCAGCAGCCGGGGCGCAAGGGGGTAGGCGCGGACTCCTCGATTTCCAGCAGGGTCTGCAGCCAGAGCTGCATCGAGCGGGGCAGCCGGCCCTGCTCGTAGCGCTCAATCGCCTGCAGCAGCACGGGAGTGTTCACCCAGGAGAGTGCGCGACGACCCATCGGTGCAACCGGCAGTGAAGCGCAGTGTGGAAAGCCCACGAGGTGACCGCAAGGGCCTAGAGACCAATGTCCCCGGGCCGTTTGCGACTCGCCCCAGGACTGCCGCCCCCCGGGGCTAGAGGTGCTGCAGCTGGGGGTAGGCGGTGAGAAGCTCTTCGGTGCTGAGCACTTCGCCGGCCCCTTCCGGCTGCCAGATCACCTCGATCGCCAGCAGATCCGCCGAGCCAACCGCTCCGAGCTGCTGCAGCGATTCACGCAGCTGGTCGGCGCTGCCCGCACCCTTGAGGTTGATCCGGTTGCGGGTGGCCACCAGCAGGGTCACGGCGATGAAATCGCTGCTGGCATCGCTGTCACCCGCCGCGACGGCGGTATCGCTATAGCGCTGACCACCCACATTGCTGGTCACCTCCCGCTGCAACTTGCTGCGTTCGGCCATCGACAGACGGTTGAACGTGGCTTCCGCACTGACGAAGGGCACCTGGCCCACTTCACCGTTGGCGTACACCCAGAGGTCGGGATGGCGCAGCAGGGCCAGGATGCTCTCCTGGAGCAGGGCCTGGAGCCCGGCCGCATGGCTCGTGTCGGCGCTGCCGGCCAACCGACGCAGGTCGGTTTGCAGCTGGCGGGCCGAAGCGAGCAGGCCCACCTGCAGCTGGCTGATCGTGACCGGTCCATCGGGGCGTCCTGTGCCAACCAGATCGCCGCCGCGGCCGCTGCCGAGGGCGGGGCCCTGACCACCACCACCACCGCGCACGGCATTGAGCAGCAGACCCACCACGCCCATCAGCACCAGGAAGCCGAACAGCCCACCGCCGCCGAAGCCAAAGATCGGGATCAGGAAGGGAAAGCCAATTCCACCGCCGCCATAACCACCGCGATAGCCGCCGCTGTAGCCACCTCGATATCCCCCGCCATAGCCACCGCCGCCGTAGCTGCGGGGCATCGAGGGGGCCGAACGGAAGCTGCCGCCACCAATCCGGCCGCCGCTGGCCGCCCAGCTGGGGCTTGGATGGGCAAGCAGCAGGGTGAGCGCCAGCACCGGCACGGCCAGCCAACTGACACAGCGCCGCAGGCTCAGGCTGGGTCCGAAGGTCGGACGGGTCGGAAGCGCCAAGGCTTCGCAAGCAAGTGGTTGGAATCTAGGAACCGCCACCCACGATGGTGACCACCTCCAGCACATCGGATTCCACCACTGGCTGGGTGGGCCAGGCCTGCCGGGACAGGATCGCGCCGTTGAACTCCACCACCACCAGCCGGGGCTGGTAGCCCAGTTCGGCAAGCACCTGCTCCAGGCTCAGGCCTGCTGAGCACTGGCGCAGTTCGCCATTCACCTGCAAGGTGATCATGGGCAACCCTCTAGGGCCTGCAGCAGCGCGGCCGTGGCGGCAGCCGGATCCACCGCCTCGGTGATGGCCCGCACCACCGCCGCCCGTTCAGCGCCCGCAGCACGCACTGCCGCCAGGTTGCTGGCGTCCACCCCGCCGATGGCAAAGAACGGAATCGGGCAGACCGCCGCGGCCTGCCGCACGTAGTCGAGGCCCACCGGCTCCCGGCCGGGCTTGGTGGGCGTGGCGTGCACCGGCCCGACGCCCACGTAGTCGCAACCATCGGTCACCGCCTGCTGCAGCTGGGCGAGGGCATGGGTACTGCGGCCGATCAGGCGATCGGGGCCCAGCAGCTGGCGTGCCACCGCCGGTGGCAGATCCCCCTGGCCTAAATGCACCCCATCGGCTTCCACCGCCAGGGCGATGTCGATGCGGTCGTTGACCAGAAACAGGGCGCCGTGGGCAGCGCACAGCTGGCGCAGGGCACGGGCCTGACCAAGCTTCTGCAGGTCGTCGAGACCAGCGGCCTCCTTGGCGCGGTATTGCACCAGGCGCACCCCGGCCCCGAGGGCCGCGGCCACCACGCCCTCCAGATCGGCCACCGGCGAGGTGACCAGATACAGGCGGCAGTGGGCCAGGGCCTCGCGGCGCCCCTCCCCGCCCGTGGCCGCCAGACGACAGGCCTGCAGCAGATCCACTTCCAGGTCGTAGAGCAGGTAGCGCAGGGTGGAGGCCTCCTCCGCCAGCTCCGGATCGCTGCTGCGTCCAAACTCCTCCAGCACCCGCAGCGCCTCCTGCACCCGACCCGCATTAGCCCCAACCACAGCGCTGGGGCTGCGGCGCTCCGCCTGGGCCGGATGGCCGAGCCCCGCGGCCGGGTCGGTGGCTGTGTGGCGCGCAAATTTGTAGGCATCCCGGTGCAACCGGCCCAGCCGCTGGCGCATGTCCTTGGTGCGCACCACCAGGTCGCGCCGATCCAGGCCGAAACGGGCCCAGTCCTCCAGCACCCGCAAGCCCTCCCGGGCCCGATCGAGGTTGGCGTCGATCAGGCGATCGCGGGCTGGGTCATCGAGGCCCTCGGGGGTCAGGCTGTTTAGGGTGGGGTCCATCGCGCAGGGGCCAATGGCAGGCGAGCCGGGCGGAGTGGACAAAAACAACTCCGACAGCCCGATGCTGGTGCTGATTTCAGGGATTCTGCTGCTCGGCGGGATCGCCACCTTCATCGGCTGGGGTCTCACCCACGCTTACCCCGCTCCATAGGGAGCGGGCCCGGTCGGCATCGGCGGCAATCTGGGCGCAGAGAGCGTCGAAGTTGGCAAAGGTCTGCTGGCGGCGCAGCAGCTGGAGCGGCTCCACCACCAGCTCCATGCCGTCGAGCTCCAGGCGCCGATCCAGCAGGTGCACCTCCACCGCCGAGGGCGCCATCGGATCAACGGTGGGCTGGGGGCCGAGGTTCATCACGGCAGGCAGCAGCGGCCCACCGGCCACCGATGCCGCAGCGGCATACACCCCCTCCAGGGGCAGAAATTTGCGCCCGTCCACCTGCAGGTTGGCGGTGGGCCAGCCGAGCTCCCGGCCCAACCCCCGGCCCCGCACCACCCGGCCGCTGAAGCGGTAGGGCCGCTCCAACAGCCGCCGGGCCTCGGCCACATCCCCCGCCGCCAGGGCCCGGCGGATGCGGCTGCTGCTCACCCGCTCCTGGCCGTCCCAGAGCATCGGCAGCACCTGTACGTCGATGCCGTGGCGGGCGCCGATGGCTGCCAAGGTGTGGCTGTCGCCACTGCGGCCGGCCCCGAAACGGAAGTTGTCACCCACAGCGACGCGCTGGGCCGCCAGCTGGCCCACCAGCACCTGCTCCACGAACGCCTCGGGGCTGAGGGCCGCCAGCTCCCGGGTGAAAGGCACCAGCACCAGCTGCTCAATGCCGAGGGGTTCGAGCAGATGCAACTTCTCGGCGGGCAGATCCAGCCGCAGTCGCGGCTCGCCGTACAGCACCTCCCGCGGATGGGGCCAGAAGCTGACCACCGTCGGCGTCGCCCGGCCCGCAGCTCCGGTGACGGCCGCGATCACGCGGCGGTGTCCCTGGTGCAGGCCGTCGAAGCTGCCGAGAGCAATGGCCGTGGGCCGCCGCGCCTCCTGGGGTGATCGCAGGGGTATCAACGCTACGGAACCCAAAGGCAACAGGAGCCAAAGCGATCTTCCCATGGCACCTTTGGGGCCTGTTCTTCTCGCGATGGCTGAATGGCTGACCGCCTCGACCTGCAGCTGATTGCCGCGGCGCTGCGGCGCATGGGCTGGGTGCGCTTCTGGGCCCAGGTGGTGCTGGGTGTTGTGGTGGTGGGCGTGCAGCTGTTCAACAACATCGGCGGCCGCCTGGCGGCCAATTCATCACGGGCCATGGGCCTGGGGCCGGGCATTTCGCTCACCACCCTGGCCTTCCTGCTGCTGCTCTGGTGCATCTGGCAGAGCTGGCTGGTGGTGCGCTGCGGCCGGGCCCTGGCCAGCCCCGTGCACCCCAGCAAGGGCGAAACGGCCCGGCTGATCAAACGGGGCGTGCTCGCCGACCTGGTTGGGATCACCCTGGCGGTGTTGGGCTATCAGTCGCTCGCGGGCAGCCTGTTCGTGCAGGCCTCCCAGCAGGTGCCGGGCTTCTTCGGGGCGCAGATCCAGTCGGCGCCAGGCACGGCTGGACGACTGGTGGGGCTGCCGATCACCTCGATCGAGATGCTGTCGGTGCTGGGCAACACCCAGGTGCTGTTTGCCCACCTGATCGGGCTATGGATCAGCCTCTGGATGCTGCAGCGGATTTACCGCTCAGCCTGATCGACCGCTCAACCTGAACGTTCACGGCTCGGGCAGGTCACGGGTGGCGCCGCGCCAGAAGATGTCGGGTTGCAGCGGTGTCAGCGAGGCGCCGCCGCCATTGATCTGGGCCACGTCGGTGGGCCAGGCCGCCGGCCCGGACACCTCGGCCTCCAGGTCGTTGACCACCTCGCCTGCCAGCCAGTAGTAGGTGTGCCCGCGGGGATCCACCCGCTGCTCAAACTGATCGGTGTAGCGGCGCACTGCCGCACGGCACCAGCGCAGCGGCCCGATCGCTTCCGCCGGCCTGGGCGGCACATTGAGGTTGAGCAGCATGCGCTCCGGCCAGCCCTCGGCCAGCATCCGCTCAGCCACATCGAGGGCCAGCCTGGCTGCCGGCGCAAACTGGCGCCATTGGAAGTCGGCACTGCTCACAGCCAGGGCGGGCAGGCCCTCAATCGTGCCCTCCATCGCCGCGCTCACCGTGCCGGAATAGAGCACATCGGTGCCCAGGTTGGGGCCGTGGTTGATGCCGGAGAGCACCAGATCCGGCCACTCATCCAGCAGAGAAAAGAGCGCCAGCTTGACGCAATCGCTGGGGGTGCCGCTGCAGGCCCAGGCCTGGACGCCGTCGTCAAACAGCTCATCGGCCCGCTCCGCCCGGATGGGGGTGTGCAGGGTGAGGCCGTGGCCGGTGGCGGAGCGCTCCTGATCCGGACACACCACACTCACCTGGTGGCCGCGGGCCAGGGCCGCATTGGCCAGGGTGCGGATGCCATCAGCGAACACACCATCGTCGTTGCTGATCAGGATCCTGAGTGGTGCCATCAGGCCCAGCGCCATCTCGCTGCAACGGTACTGGGGTTGGGTCTGGGGCGGCTCCTTACAGTCGGCAATCCCTCCGCCCGTGCCGTGAGCGCCACCGTGTCCCTGCAGCAGCTCACCAACCAGCTCCAGGAGCTGGAAACTCAAGCAGCGGCAGAGATCTCCGCTGCGAGCTCCGCCGCTGAGCTCGAGGAGCTGCGGGTGGGGCTGCTGGGCAAAAAAGGGCGTCTGTCGGGGGTGCTCGGGGCGATGGGCAAACTGCCCGGCGACGAGCGACCGCTGATCGGCCAGCGGGCCAATGTGCTCAAGGAGCAGGTGCAGGCGCTGCTGGGCGAGCGCCTGACGGCCGTGAAAAGCGCCGCCATGGCTGAGCGGATCGCCCGCGAAACCCTCGACGTCACAGCCCCCTGCAGCTACACGCCGCCGGGCCACCGCCACCCACTGATCAGCACGATCGAGGAGATCACCGACATCTTTGCCGGCCTCGGCTATCGGGTGTCAGAAGGCCCCGAGATCGAAAGCGACTACTACAACTTCACCGCCCTCAACATCCCTGAGCACCATCCGGCCCGGGACATGCAGGACACCTTCTACCTGGAGGACGGCCGGCTGCTGCGCACCCACACCTCGCCCGTGCAGATCCGCTATCTGGAAAACAACCCGCCGCCGGTGCGGGTGATCGCCCCGGGCCGGGTGTATCGCCGCGACGCGGTGGATGCCACCCACTCGCCCGTGTTCCACCAGGTGGAGGTGCTGGCCATCGATGAGGGCCTGGATTTCAGCCACCTGCGCGGCACGGTGACCGCCTTCCTGCAGCAGTTTTTCGGCGATCTGCCGGTGCGCTTCCGCGCCAGCTACTTTCCCTTCACCGAGCCCAGCGCCGAGGTGGACGTGCAGTGGCGCGGCCGCTGGCTGGAGGTGATGGGCTGCGGCATGGTCGACCCCGCCGTGCTCACGGGCATGGGCCTCGATCCCGAGCGCTGGAGCGGCTTCGCCGCCGGCCTGGGGGTGGAGCGCTTCTGCATGGTGCGCCACGGCATCGACGACATCCGCCGCCTCTACACCAGCGATCTGCGCTTTCTGGAGCAGTTCTGAGCAGACAGCCAAGGCGCATCCAACCAGCCCCCATAAACTCAGACTGCCCTCCGCGCCCCCGATCGGTGCCCCGCGTCGGACTGATCGTGAATGACGGCAAGGACCTGGCCCTGGCCACCGCCGATGCCATTGAGGCGCGTTTCACGGCGGCGGGCTATGGCGTGGTGCGGGTGAGCAGCTCCGGCGGCATGGTGGGCTTCGCCAACCCCGACCAGCACCTGCGCACCCGCGGCTATGGGGCCTGTGTGCCGCCGGGCTTCGATCGCGACCTCAGTCTGGCGGTGGTGCTCGGCGGCGACGGCACCGTGCTCTCAGCCGCCCGCCAGACCGCGCCGGTGGGTGTGCCGATTCTCACGGTTAACACCGGGCACCTGGGTTTTCTGGCCGAGGCCTACCTGCACCAGCTCGAGGGGGCCCTCGACCAGGTGCTCAGTGGCGAGTGGACGGTGGAGGAGCGCACATCCTTAATCGTCAGCGTGATGCGCGGCGACCAGCGGCGCTGGGAGGTGCTGTGCCTCAACGAAATGGCCCTGCACCGCGAGCCGCTCACCTCGATGTGCCATTTCGAGATCGCCGTGGGCCGTCACGCCCCGGTGGACATCGCCGCCGACGGCGTGATCCTCTCCACCCCCACCGGCTCCACCGCCTATGCCCTCAGCGCCGGTGGTCCGGTGATCACGCCGGATTGCCCGGTGCTGCAGCTCACGCCGATCGCACCCCACTCCCTGGCCTCGCGGGCCCTGGTGTTCAGCGACCGGGAGCCGGTGACGGTGTTTCCGGCCACACCGGAACGGCTGATGATGGTGGTGGACGGCAGCGCCGGTTGCTACATCTGGCCCGAAGACCGGGTGCTGGTGCGCCGCAGCGAGCAGCCGGTGCGCTTTGTGCGCCTGGCCGACCATGAGTTTTTCCAGGTGCTGCGCAACAAACTGGGCTGGGGCCTGCCCCACGTGGCCAAGCCCGGCAACGGCACCGCGCCATGAGCGAAGCCGTGATCCTGAGCGAAGCCCTGATCCTGCTGGTGGGCCCGGAAGCCGAGGCGCTGGCGGCCCGGCTGGAAGCCTCGGGCTACGCCTGCAGCAGCGAAGCCCAGCTGGGGATCGGCGCTGGCCAGGGCCCTGATACCAGCCCCGATGCCGTGCTGCTGTCGGCCGGAGAGGCCGGGCGGATCAGCGCATTGCGGGCCCAGTGGGGCACCATTCCGCTGCTGCTCGACGTGGGCAACGACACGGTGGAGGCCCGCATCCATTGCCTCAGCTCGGGTGCCGACGACTTCTGGCTCTCGAGCCTCGGCCCCAGCGACCTGCTGATGCGGTTGCGGCTGCACCTGGATCTAACGCGCCGCGCCAACGTGCCGGCCCAGTTGCTGCAGGTGGGCGATCTGGTGGTGAACCCCAGCACGCGCCAGGTGAAACGCGGCCCCCGGCCGGTGGGGCTGACGGCACGGGAATACCAACTGCTGCTGCTGCTGCTGGAGCGCAAGGGCACGGTGGTGAGCCGCGAACTGATCCTGCGCCAGGTGTGGAATGACGATCAGGCCACCACCAGCAACGTGATTGAGGTGTACGTGCGCTATCTGCGCCAGAAGCTGGAGGAGGGCGGCGAGCGGCGGCTGATCCACACGATCCGCGGCCAGGGCTACTGCCTCAGTGAGGGCCTGCCCCAGCTGGAGGCGCGCAGCTGAATGGATGTCCGTTCCCAGCTGCGCTGGTGCGGGCAGGCGGGCCTGGCCCTGCTGCTGAGCGGCTTCACGCCCCCACCCCAATGGCTGCCGATCACGGCCCAGTGGTGCCTGGCCCCGCTGCATCCCCAGCGCTGCATCGCCCTGGAGGTGGCCGACACCCCCGAGAAACAGAGCAAGGGCCTGCAGCTGCGGCCGCCCCTGCCGCCCCTGCGGGGCATGTGGTTCCCCTACAGCCCGCCCTCGCTGGCGCGCTTCTGGATGCACCGCACCCCCGAACCGCTCGACATGCTGTTTGTGCAAGGCAACCGGGTGGTGGCGATCGAGGCCCACACCCAACCCTGCCTGCACCTGCCCTGCCGCAGCTACGGCCCCGACCAGGCGGTGGACGGCGTGCTCGAACTGGCCGCCGGCCAGGCCGCAGCCCTGGGAATCACGGTGGGCAGCCCGGTGCGGATTGAGGCGCTTGGGGGCCAGAGCGCCCCTTGAGCAGCAGGGGCGGCAACTGGATGACCAGAATGGGAAACATTCAAGCCAGTGATCCAGTGCCAGCCGCTGCCCCAAGTCCCCAAGGCCGTTGCCCCCAGCGCCTGCAGGCCATCGGCAGGCGCATCCGCGGCCGCCGGCGGCAGCTGGGGATCAGTGCGATGGCCACCGCGGCAGCGGCGGGGATGTCCCGGGTGACCCTGCACCGCATCGAAACGGGCGCCGCTTCAGTGACGCTGGGGGCACTGATGAATGTGCTGGATGCCCTCGATCTGTCCTTTGGCCAATTGGAGGGTGCGGAGGATCTCGGGGCCCAAGCAGCCATCACAACCAGAGCCGAGGCGATCGAGCTGGCTGCCTATCCCCTGCTGCAGCAACTGGCCTGGCATGTGCAAGGCACGGGCACCCTCAGCCCGGCGGAAGCGGCCGGGCTCTATGCACGCCAGCGCAGGCGGCTGGATCAGGAGGAGCTGCAGCCGCAGGAGCGCCAACTGATCGCGTTGCTGACTCACGCCATCCCGGAGCCAGATGTTCCGGCTTGAGCACCACCGCCGGATCGCCACCCTGCTGGGCCAGCTGAATCCGGAGCTTCTGCTGCGTCACCACTGCCTGTTTGGCGGTGGCACGGCGATTGCCCTGCGCTATGGGGAGTTCCGTCAATCGGTGGATGTCGATCTGCTCGTCTCCAACCGACAGGGCTACCGGGAGTTGCGGCAGCTGATCCGGCGGGACAACAGCCTGAGGGCACTTTGGAAGGATCCCCAAACCCCCCTCGAGGAGAGCCGCGAGCCGCTCACCGACCAATACGGCATCCGCGCGGGCGTGATCGTGACGGGCGTGGCGATCAAGCTAGAGATCGTGCTGGAGGGCCGGATCAGCCTGGAGATGCCCCGCGAAGAAGACGCGATCTGCGGCATCGCCTCGCTGACCCTGAACGACCTCATCTGCAGCAAGCTGCTGGCCAATTCCGACCGCTGGAACGACGACGGGGTGTTCAACCGCGATCTGATCGATCTGGCCCACCTACCCCTGACCCAAGCCAGCTGGGAGAGGGCGCTGGCCAAGGCGGAAGAGGCCTATGGCGATGCGGTGCGCACCGATCTAGGCAAGGCCCTCGAGCGGCTGCAGCAGCGTGAAGGCTGGCTGGAGCGCTGCCGTCTGGTGCTGGCGATCGAAGCCCCAAGGGCGGCGCTGTGGCAGCGGTTGATCAACCTGCAGCGGCTGGCAGCCACCCCTTCAACACCAGCACCGGATTGAGCGGCGCCAGGCGGGTGCCGTCTGCCAAGGGCGCCCCCCGCCAAGCCTGATGCTGGGCCACCGCCACGCGGCAGCCGGCCTGCTCCAGCGGCGGCCGCAGCTCCGCCAGGGCCTCCACGGTGGCCAGCGGGATCACCACCACGCCGCCAGGCCGCAGCCGCTGCAGCACCGCCGCCAGCACGGCCGCCCGCTCGCGGCCACCACCGCCAAGCAGCACCCGATCCGGATCGGGCAGCGCCGTCAGGGCGTCGGGCGCCCGGCCCTCGTGGATCCCCGCCGGGCTCACTCCGAGCCGTTCGGCATTGGCGGCGATCAGCGCCGCCGAACCGCCCCGCGCCTCCAACAACCAGCCCGCCAGGCCAGGCCGCAGCCGCAAGGCCTCCAGGCCCACCGAGCCCACGCCAGCGCCGATGTCCCACAGCACGCCGCACTCGGGCAGCTCCAGATCCGCCAGCAGCTGGATGCGCACCTCCCGCTTGGTCATCAGGCCCGGGCGGTCGTCGTGCTGGAGGAACAGGCCATCGTCGAGGCCGAACAGGGGCAGGGAAGCGGGGGCGACGGGAGCGGGTGGCTCGGCGATCAGCAGCACCAGATGGAGCGGATCTAGATCGGCCGGCAGTGGGGTCTGGGGAGAAAGCCGCTGCACCCGCTCCTCGGGGTGCCCCAGCCGCTCGCAGAGCCAGACGGCATAGGCCGCCTGCAGGCCCGAAGCCGCCAGAATCCACCGCACCTCCTCCGCTCCGCCGCGGCTGGGGTCGGTGAGCACCGCCAGGGCGGCGGGCCTTTTCTGCAGGGCCGCCGCCAGGGGCTCCGGGTCGCGGCCGTGCAGGCTGATCCAGCTGGCGTCCTGCCAGGGGCGGCCGATCCGGGCGAAGGCCAGCTGCAGCGAGCTGGGGGCCGGATGGAAGCGCAGCTGGGCCGCCGGGAAGCGCTGCAGCAACAACCGGCCGATGCCAAACCAGAGCGGATCACCGCTGGCGAGCACCACCGCCGGCTCGCCGCTGGCCAGGGCCTGCTCCAAGGGGCCGACGATCTGATCCGGCCGGTCGCTGGCCAGCAGCGCCGGGCAGGGTTGCTCCTGGGCGATGCGCCCGGCCGCCTGCTCCGCGTGCCACCAAGGCTCCAACGGCCCCAGCAGCCGCGCCGGCGCCACCACCAGCCGTGCCCGGCGCAGCAGCTCCAGGGCACGGGGAGCCAGAGCGGCCAAGCCACTGGCATCGGTGCCGATCACCTCCAACACAGCCTGCTGCGCCAGGGCGCTTCACGGTTACTGGAGCCATGATGCTCAGCCGAGTGCCCTTCGGCCTGGCCATGAACGACCGCCGCCAGCGCATCCACGACCTGGTGCTCGCCCTGCTGGCCCAGCAGGGCGACCTGGAGCTGCTGGCCGGCGACGGCACGGGCCTGCCCAGCGGCGATCCCGGCAACTGGATCGAACGCAACCGCCGGGTGGTGCAGCGCTACCAGGCCCTGGTGCGCTCCGCCGTCACCCTCGACGCCCTGGTGGATCAGGAGGTGCACGGCGGCTTCCAGCCCCCAGCCAACGACCTCTGACAAGCTGGGCGCACCTTTTCTGGCCCCATGGCGCGCTTCGGCCTCTCCGCCCTGACCTCCCTGCTCCAAGGGAAGGGGGGCCGCCGGACGGGCACCAGCAGGTGGACCGCACCGGCCGCTAGCTGGAGCCGCCCCTTCGGCCTGGGCTGGCAGCAGCCCTACACGGTGCGCTACGCCAGCAACCTCGATGACGGCCCCAACCACGGCATGCCCCTGGGGGGCTTCGGTGCCGGCTGCATCGGCCGAGCCCCCGACGGCAGCTTCAACCTCTGGCACCTCGACGGCGGCGAGCACTGGTTTGGCACCCTGCCCGACTGCCAGTTCGCCCTGTTTGAAAGCGACGGGACCCAGAGCCGTGCCCATGCCCTGGCGGTGAAGCCGGCGGCCGATGCCTCCCGCCCCGAGGGCGGCGAGCCCCTCAGCGCCTGGAGCTGGTACCTCGCCAGCACCCCTGAGCAACCCACCGGCACCTACGCCGCCCGCTACCCCCTGAGCAGCACCAGCTACGAGGGGGTGTTTGAAGCCGAGGTGAGCTGTGAGGCCTTCAGTCCGATCCTGCCCGGCGACTACCAACGCACCAGCTACCCGGTGGCGGTGTTCGTCTGGACGCTGACCAACCCCACCGACCGCCCCCTCGACCTCTCGCTGCTGCTGAGCTGGCGCAACACCACGGGCTGGTTCAGCAACACCGATCCCACAGCGGCAGTCCAGTTTCGCGACGACGGCAGCCCGGAGCACAACTACGTGCCGGCGATCGGCCGCAGCGCTGGCCAGCGCAACCGCTGGGTGGATGGGGAGAACCTGCGCGGCGTGCTGCTGGAGGGCGAGCGCTCCACGCCGATCGCGGAAGGGGAGGGGCAGTGGTGCCTCGCAGCCCCCGATCACCTGGAGGTGCAGCGCTGCAGCCGCTGGAACCCCCACGGCAGCGGCGCCGAGCTGTGGGAGCCCTTCGCCCGCGATGGCTCGATCCCCGACAGCAACAACGATCGCCGCAGCGGCGAGGGCGACCCCAGCAGCGCCGCCCTGGCGGTGAAGTGCCAGCTTGAGCCTGGCACCAGCATCGAGATCCCCCTGGTGATCAGCTGGGACCTGCCGGTCACGGCCTTCGCCACCGGCACCCGGGCCCTGCGCCGCTACACCGACTTTTTTGGCGGAAAGGCCGGCAGCGCCGCCGCCATCGCCGCCGAGGCCCTGCGCGACTGGCGCGATTGGCGCGCCCAGATCGAAGCCTGGCAACGGCCGGTGCTGGAGCGCGCGGATCTGCCCGACGCCCTGCGCATGGCGCTGTTCAACGAGCTCTACGACCTGGCCAGCGGCGGCAGTCTCTGGACCGCCGCCAGCAGCGGCGATCCGGTGGGTCAGTTTGGGGTGCTGGAGTGTCTCGACTACGCCTGGTACGAGAGCCTCGACGTGCGGCTCTACGGCTCGTTTGCCCTGCTGCAGCTCTGGCCCGAGCTCGACAAGGCCGTGCTGCGCAGCTTCGCCCGCGCCATCCCGGCCGCCGATGCCACCCCCCGGCCGATCGGCTGGTATTTCACCCAGGGCAAGGGCCGGGTGGAGGCCCCCCGCAAGGTGGCCGGCGCCACACCACACGATCTAGGCGCCCCCAACGAGCGACCGTTTGAGGCCACCAATTACACCGCCTATCAAGACTGCAACCTCTGGAAGGACCTGGCCAGCGACTACGTGCTGCAGGTGTGGCGCACCTTCAAGCTGGCCCCAAGCGGCGAAGACCTCAGCTTTCTTGCGTCCTGCTGGCCGGCGGCGGTGCAGGCCCTGCGGTATCTGAAGGGCTTCGATGCCAACAACGACGGCCTACCCGACAACGGCGGCGCCCCCGACCAGACCTTCGACGACTGGCCGCTGAAGGGCGTGAGCGCCTACTGCGGCGCCCTATGGATCGCAGCCCTAGAAGCCGCCCTGGCGATGGCCCAGCAGCTGCAGTTGGAGTTGGGGCTCGACACGAGCGGCGAGCAGCGCGAATTCGGCAGCTGGCTGGAGCAGAGCCGGGCCAACTTCGACCCGCTGCTGTGGAACGGCGAGTACTACAACATCGACGCCGAGAGCGGCACGCCCGTGGTGATGGCCGACCAGCTCTGCGGTGATTTCTACGCCCGGCTGCTGGGTCTGCCGCCAGTGGTCGCCAACGACCGGGCCCAGAGTGCGCTGCGGGCCGTGAAGGAGGCCTGCTTCGAGGGCTTCCAGGGCGGCACGCTCGGCGTGGCCAACGGCCTGCGCCGCGACGGCACGCCCCTCGATCCCAACGGCACCCACCCCCTAGAGGTGTGGACCGGCATCAACTTCGGCCTGGCGGCCTACTACCGCCTGATGGGCGAAACCGACACCGCCTTCGCCATCACCGCTGCCGTGGTCGAGCAGGTGTACAGCGGCGGCCTGCAGTTCCGCACCCCGGAAGCCATCACCGGGGTCAACACCTTCCGGGCCTGCCATTACCTGCGGGCGATGGCGATCTGGGCCCTGTGGGCCACCCACACCAACTGGCAAGCGATCCCCGGGGCGGAGCGCCAGCCATGAAGCGCCTGCTCGCCCTGCTGCTGGCCCCTCTGTTGGCCGCTGCCCTCTGGCTGGGCCCGCCCCCCGCCGCCCAGGCCCTGGTGCATGCCCACAACGACGAGAACGGCACCCCGGTGGTGCGCAGCCTCGAGAGCCTGCGCGACCTCGACTACCAGAGCTGGCAGGTGGTGGCGTACCGCGAAGGCCCCCCGGGCGGCCCCCTGAAGCTGCGGATCGTCGGCTACCCCGGCAAGGTGCGCCTCGACCACCCCACGGCCCTGCAGGTGCAGAGCGGTCGCTTCCGCTGGGAGCTGGCCGATGTCACCCTGGCCAATCGCCAGTTGGCCGGAGACGGCCGCGCCGCCGCGGCCGAATTCGACCTGGCCCCGCTGCTGGCCGACCTAAAGCAGGACCGGCCCCTGCGACTGGTGCTGCCAGGGGTCTTTGTGGAACTGCCGGTGCCACCTTTTGTGGTGGCGGAATGGCGCAGCCTGCCAATGGCTTAGCCAGCAAGTCAGGATTGCCAACGACAGTCCCTCTGCAACGCAACGAGTATCAATCAGGGCGGGGCACTGAGCCACAGGGCACAGCTGAATTGATCAAGATAGAATCACGAAAACATTGTGCACGAGGACGGCATCATGGTTAGCTTTTCCAAGAGCATCGCGGTTGTTGCAAGCCTGACAACCATTGCGGTTGCCGCCGTTGCTGCTGTGAGATACTTTGATGGAATGGATGGGCAAATAAAAGATCAGCGGCTTTTAATTGAGACGTTGCAAAAAGAGCTCAAGGACCGCGGAAATAGCACCCAGAGTCCGCATTCTCAGTCTCCCGGCGCTCCGTCTCTGCCTGCCCCGGCCTCTGCACCCCTTCAAAATCCTCCCCCGCCGCCCCCTGCACCAGCTGCAGACGAGATAAGGCCTTCGGCATCGGCGCAGTGACGCCAGACAATCCGTGAATCACCTTTCTGCTCAGACGCGAACAAGCATGGCAGCCCACCTGGGAGGCCTGAGCTCGCACATCCAAGAGGTTGCAGCGCTGCGTTTCCACGCCATCATGCAGCCATGAGCATAACAATCGGCCTGGCTTTTTTGTTAACCATCGGCTGGGTGGCTGCAAAACTCCTGACTGGAAAGGTTCGGAGTCAAGGTGAGGATCTGAGGACGATTCCTCTAAGGACGATTTCCTTGGATCAAGAACGCCCCAGGGCCCTGTCTTACACGGAAATGATGAATTCAGGGAAACAACGGATGGATCAAACATCCCTCAGGGACGGCTGATATCTCTTTTAGTTTTTCTCCACTCGCTTTTTTGCTCTTCCACGCCTCTTCAGTGCCACCCCCCTCCAGCCCCGTATCAAGCCCCTGGCGCCCCTGGATGCAGCGGGCCCTGCAGCTGGCCGCCCTCGGCACCGGCCGCACCAGCCCCAACCCCCTGGTGGGTGCGGTGGTGCTCGATGCCAACGGAGCGCTGGTGGGGGAGGGTTACCACGCCCGGGCTGGTGACGCCCACGCCGAGGTGGGCGCCCTGCGCCAGGCAGGCGAGCGAGCCCGGGGCGGCACGCTGGTGGTGACCCTGGAGCCCTGCTGCCACCACGGCCGTACGCCCCCTTGCAGCGCAGCGGTGATCGCCGCCGGCATCGCCCGGGTGGTGGTGGCCATGACCGATCCCAACCCCCTGGTGGCCGGCGGCGGCCTGGCCGAACTGCGGGCCGCCGGCATCGCGGTGATCACCGGGGTGGCCGAGACGGAAGCCCGCGCCCTCAACCGCGCCTTCTGCCATCGCGTCGCCACGGGCCGCCCCCTGGGAGTCCTCAAATGGGCGATGGGCGCTGACGGCCGCACCGCCCTCAGCAACGGCGCCAGCCAATGGATCAGCGGCCCGGAGGCACGGCAGTGGGTGCACCGGCTGCGGGCGGGCTGCGATGCGGTGATCGTGGGGGGCGGCACGGTGCGCGCCGACGACCCCCTGCTCACCAGCCGCGGACGGCGCGATCCCGAACCCCTGCGGGTGGTGCTCAGCCGCAGCTTGGATCTGCCGGCCAACGCCCAGCTCTGGAACCAGAGCGCCGCGCCCACCCTGGTGGCCCACGGCCCCGAGGCACCGCCGCAGGCCTGCGCCGCCCTCGATCAACAGGGCGTCCCCCGGCTGGAGCTGCCCAGCTGCAGCCCCCAGGCCCTGCTGGAGGCCCTGACGGCCCGCGGCTGCAACCAGGTGTTGTGGGAATGCGGGCCGGAGCTGGCCGCTGCGGCCGTGCGCGACGGTTGCGTGCAGGAGGTGGCCGCCGTGATCACCCCGAAACTGATGGGCGGCGAGCCGGCCCGCACCCCCCTGGGCGAGCTGGGTTACGGCGCGATGGCCGAGGTGCCGCTCTGGCCAGCCCAACCACCCCTGGCCCTCGGCTCCGATCTGCTCTGGCGGCTCACCACACCGCCCTTGGATTTCCCTTGAGCGCCATGCCCACCACCAACCTGCCCTTCGCGCTGCAGCTCCCCATCGCGGGGGCGGTGCTGGCCCTGGTCGTGTGGCTGCTGCTGGATCGGCTTGGCCGGCGCTGCCGCAGCGGCTCCCTGGTTCGCGCCCTGCTGCTCAACGGTCGGCTCAGCCTGGCCGGGACAGTCTTGCTCAGCAGTGTGGGCTGGTGGCTGGCGGGGCCGGATCAGGGCCTGCAGGTGCGCGATCTGCTGCTCAGCATCGGCGTGGTGTGGACCCTGCTGCGCTGGCGCCGAGAACTCAAGCAGCGCGATGAGCACTACGCCGCCCAACTACTTCCGCACCTCGCCCCCAAAGACCAGCTCTTCCTGTTCGACGTGCTCGACAAGCTGTTCTGCAGCGCTGCCCTGCTGGTGGTGCTGTTCAAGGCACTCGAGCTGCTGGGGGTGTCGGCAGGGGTGTTGATCACCGCCGGGGGCTTCGGCGCCGCGGCCCTGGGCTTCGGTGCCCGCACGATCGTGGAAAACGGCCTCAGCGGCTTGAGCCTCTACATCAACCGGCCCTTCACTCTCGGCGACACGATCAACCTGCCGGCGCTCAACCTGCTGGGCACGGTGGAGAAGGTGGGCTGGTTTTACACCGAGCTGCGTGATCCCGACCGCCAGCGGATTTACATCCCCAACGGCATCTTCACCAGCCAGGCAGTGCAAAACCTGGCCCAGATCGACAACCGCCGCATCTGGATCGAATTCGGACTCCGCTACGCCGACCGCGGCCGCATCGAGGCCATCATCCACACCCTGGGGGAGCGGCTTGAGACCCTGACTGGGATTGACCGGGTCAGGGACCGGCTGGTGCACTTCGTCGACTACGGCGACTCGGGCCTGCTATTGCGACTGCTGTGCTTCAGCGCCAGCGGCGACCTGCAAGCAGCCTGGGCCCTGAGGCAGCAGGTGTTGCTGTTGATAGGCGAGGTGGTGGAGCAGGCCGGGGCCGGCATGCCCTTCCCCACCCGCACGGTGATCTCAGACGATGGCTCTACCTCAACTCCGGATGCAGCGGATCCCCTTTGAAGGGCCCCACCACCGCCGAGGTGATCCAGCCGCCGTAGAAACCGCCCGGCTGGGGCACGACCCGCTCGCCATCGAGCCAGCAGCCATCCATCAGGGCTGGATACACGGCAAACCAACCCGCCAACGCCGCGAAGGCCGGGGTGGGCTCGGGGTAGGTCCACACCGCCCGGCGCAGGCGGCGCTCGGCCGGGCCGCCCGGATCCACCACCACATCGCAGTAGCGGGCCACCCCCTTCCACTCGCAGAAGCTGGTGCCGGCACTGGGCTGCAGCAACTCCAGCCGCACCGCATCGGGCGGCAGGTAGATGGTGGGGGGATGGAAGGTTTCCAGCACCCGCAGGGCGCACTGGCTCTCCGCCAGCAGCTGACCCAGGGCCTCCACCCGCACCTGGGCGGCGCTCTCCACCAGGGCCGGCGGCCGGGGGTAATCGCACACCCGCTCAACGGCTGCGGCCATGGCGGGCTCAGGCGACGATGAAATTGCGCAACCGCCGGCCTTCCGCCCCGGCCCGCTCCTGCAGCTCCGCATCGCTGAGGCTGGCCTCCTGCCGCTGCTGCGCGGCGATCACATCAGCCTCCTCGAGCGCATAGCCGGCACCGCGGGCCAGCTCCAGGAAGGCCGGCAACTCCAGGGGCTCCGCCAGCTGGGCCGCCAGGTCGGGCGTCTGCCGGGCAGCGGCCAGGAAGGCGTCCAGTTGCTCGAGGCTCACAGATTCAGCTCCAACTGGGGCTGGTCTAGCCACGACGGCGGACCATCGGCTTGCCAGCCAGCGGGATCCCAGGGCAGCAGCAGCGGCTCCAGGGCCCGCAGGCTCGGGCCATCGGCGGGCGCCAGCCAGGCCTCCTCCAGCCCCGTGGGAATCACCACCGGCATGCGCCGGTGGATCGGCGCCAGCAGGGTGTTAGGGGCACAGGTGAGCACGCAGCAACTCTCCAGCTCGCTGCCATCCGGGCCGATCCAACGGTCCCAGAGGCCGGCCAGCCAGAACAGCCCGCCGTCGCGCCGGCGGATCCAGCGGCCCTGTTCCCAGAGGGCATCGGCGGGGATCAGGCAGCGGCGGTGACGCCAGGCGCCGCGGAAGCTGGGCTTGAGCGCCACGGTTTCGGCGCGGGCATGCACAGAGCGGTGGGCGGTGGCCGGATCCTTGACCCACTCGGGCAACAGCCCCCACAGGGCCAGGGCCACCTGCAGCTGGCCGTGCTCCTGGCGCTGGATCAACAGCGGTTCGCCCGGGCGCACCTCGGCCCGGGGGGCGTAGTGGGCCGCCAGCCCCGGCGGCAGGGGGCCCTGCAGCTGCGGCAGCAGGCGGGCGAGATCGGCGCCGAGGGAAAAGCGACCACACATGGAGCAACAGACAATTGGAAGACTGGGGGCACGCGTTCGGTTCTCCCAACCTTGGCTCGATCGCCGCTGAGGAGCACAGCCCTAGCCTGGGGTCACCTTTGGCTGCCGCACCATGGCGATCCGCCAGGACGACAACCGCCCCAACCGCCGCTTCGGAATCATCAACCTGGTGTTGATCGGCTTCGGCGTGCTGCTGCTGTTCAGCAACTTCCTGCCCAATCCCGCCGCCCAGGTGCCGCGGGTGCCCTACTCGCTGTTCATCGACCAGGTGAACGACAGCAACGTCAAGCGCGCCTACATCACCTCCGACCAGATCCGCTACGAGCTCAAGGAAGCCTCTGAGGAGGGCGCACCCACCGTGCTCTCCACCACGCCGATCTTCGACATGGATCTGCCCCAGCGGCTGGAGCAGCACGGGGTCGAGTTTGCCGCCGCGCCTCCCCAGAAGCCCAGCTTCATCACCACGGCCCTGAGCTGGGTGGTGCCGCCGCTGATCTTCATCCTGGTGCTGCAGTTCTTCGCCCGCCGCCAGATGGGCGGCGGCGCCCAGGGGGCCCTGAGCTTCACCAAGAGCAAGGCCAAGGTGTACGTGCCCGATGAGGAATCCCGGGTCACCTTCGCCGATGTGGCCGGTGTGGATGAGGCCAAGGCCGAACTCGCCGAGATCGTCGACTTCCTCAAGAAGCCCGAGCGCTACGCCGCGATCGGCGCCCGCATTCCCAAAGGCGTGCTGCTGGTGGGCCCTCCCGGCACTGGCAAAACCCTGCTCTCCAAGGCTGTGGCCGGCGAGGCGGAGGTGCCCTTCTTCATCATTTCCGGCTCCGAATTCGTGGAGCTGTTCGTCGGCGCCGGCGCGGCCCGGGTGCGCGATCTGTTTGAAGAGGCCAAAAAGAAGGCCCCGTGCATCATCTTCATCGACGAACTCGATGCCATCGGCAAGAGCCGTTCCGGCTCGATGGGTGTCGTGGGCGGCAACGACGAGCGGGAGCAGACCCTCAACCAGCTGCTCACCGAAATGGACGGCTTCACCGGCCAAGACAAACCGGTGATCGTGCTGGCCGCCACCAACCAGCCAGAAACCCTCGATGCAGCCCTGCTGCGTCCAGGTCGTTTCGACCGCCAGGTGCTGGTGGATCGCCCCGACCTATCAGGCCGCAAGTTGATCCTGGAGATCTACGCCAAGAAGGTGAAGCTCGCCCCCAGCGTCGACGTCGACAAGATCGCCCAGGCCACCAGTGGCTTCGCCGGCGCCGACCTGGCCAACCTCGTGAACGAGGCGGCCCTGCTGGCGGCCCGCGCCTACCGCACCGAAGTGGAGCAGGCCGACCTCAACGAAGCCATTGAACGCGTGGTGGCGGGCCTTGAGAAGAAGAGCCGGGTGCTCCAGCCCGACGAGAAGAAGGTGGTGGCCTACCACGAAGTGGGCCACGCCATCGTCGGGCACCTGATGCCCGGCGGCAGCAAGGTGGCCAAGATCTCGATCGTGCCCCGGGGCATGAGCGCCCTGGGCTACACCCTGCAGCTGCCCACCGAAGAGCGCTTCCTCAACTCGAAGGAAGACCTCGAAGGCCAGATCGCCACCCTGCTGGGCGGCCGCAGTGCCGAGGAGATCGTGTTCGGCGAAGTCACCACCGGTGCCGCCAACGACCTGCAACGCGCCACCGACATCGCCGAGCAGATGGTGGGCACCTACGGCATGAGTGAAACCCTCGGGCCCCTCGCCTACGACAAGCAAGGCGGCAGCCGCTTCCTCGGCGGCGGCAACAACCCCCGCCGCTCCGTCAGCGATGCCACGGCCCAGGCGATCGACAAGGAGGTGCGCACCCTGGTTGACAACGCCCACGCGCGTGCGCTGGCGATCCTGCACCACAACCGGGACCTGATGGAGAGCATCTCCCAGCAGATCCTGGAGAAGGAGGTGATCGAAGGAGACAACCTCAAGGAACTGCTGGCCAGCAGCGTGCTGCCCGAGGAGGCCGGGGTGGCGGGATGAGGCCTTGACGCAGGGGCACCTGATCGCGGATAAGGGTTCTTTAGAGATGGAGCCATGGCTGCCATCAACGGATACCCGGCCCTGGCTGAGCTGCGCGGCCGGGATCTTCTCTCCTCCGCCGACCTGAGCACCGACCAGGCGCTCAGCGTGCTGCGGCTGGCCGCCGACCTCAAGGCCGGGAGCACCCACATCGACCTGGGCGGCAAGACCCTGGGCCTGATCTTCACCAAGGCCTCCACCCGCACCAGGGTGAGCTTTTCGGTGGCCATGGCGCGCCTCGGCGGCCAGACCCTCGACCTCAACCCCCAGGTGACCCAGGTGGGCCGGGGCGAGCCCGTGGCCGACACGGCCCGGGTGCTCAGCCGCTACGTGGATGCCCTGGCGATCCGCACCTTCGCCCAGGAGGAGCTGGTGGACTACGCCCACTGGGCCTCGATCCCCGTGATCAACGCCCTCACCGACCTGGAGCACCCCTGCCAGGCCCTGGCCGACTTCCTCACCCTGCAGGAAGCCTTCGGCGAGCTGGCCGGTCTCACCCTCAGCTACGTGGGCGACGGCAACAACGTGGCCCACTCGCTGATGCTCTGCGGTGCCCTGCTGGGTGTCAACGTGCGCGTCGGTTGCCCCAAGGGCTTCGAGCCCGACGCCGCGGTGCTCGAGCAGTCCCGCACCCTGGCGGCGGCCCACGGCAGCAGCGTGGAGGTGCTGCATGAGCCGGTGGCGGCCGTGCGCGGCGCCCATGCTCTCTACACCGATGTGTGGGCGTCGATGGGGCAGGAAGAGGAAAAGGCGGAGCGGGAGCGGGCCTTCGCCGGCTGGTGCCTGAACGAGGAGCTGGTGGCGGAGGCCGATCCCCGGGCGATCGTGCTGCACTGCCTGCCGGCCTACCGGGGCCTGGAGATCAGCGCCGGCGCCATGGAGGGCAGCGCCAGCCGCATCTTCGACCAGGCCGAAAACCGCCTGCACGCCCAGCAAGCCCTGCTGGCAGCGCTGCTCGCTGAGCCCTGAACCGGATGGCGGCGCGCTCCCGTCGACTTCGCCGTTGCCATCCCTGTCGCCCAGCCCTTGAGCGAAATCCGCCCGCGACAGAGCTGGACAAAGCGCCCACGAGGCGGTACATCTGTATCAGCGACGCCAACCCGGTGCCCCAGCCTGCTCATCAAGGCCATCACGACACCCAGCAGGAGCTGACCACGGCCCAGCGGGAGCTCTACGACTGGCTGGCCGACTACATCGGCGCCCACCGCCACAGCCCCTCGATCCGCCAGATGATGGAGGCCATGGGGTTGCGCTCACCGGCGCCGATCCAAAGCCGCCTGCGCCACCTCCAGCTGAAAGGCTGGATCACCTGGCAGGAGGGCCAGGCGCGCACCCTGCAACTGCTGGGCGGCATGGCCAGCGGCATTCCGGTGCTCGGCGCGGTGGCCGCCGGTGGTCTGGTGGAAACCTTCGACGACGTCCAGGAGCGACTCGACCTGGCCCCGGTGCTCGACACCCGCGGGCTGTTTGCCCTCACGGTGAACGGCGATTCGATGGTGGATGCCCACATCGCTGATGGCGACGTGGTGCTGCTGGAGCCGGTGCCCGACCCCAGCCGCCTCAAGGCCGGCACGATCGTGAGCGCCCTGGTGCCAGGCAGTGGCACCACCCTCAAGCACTTCCACCGCAGTGGCGCCACGGTGACCCTGGAGGCCGCCAACCCGGCCTACGAACCAATCGTGCTTCCCACCGACCAAGTGACGGTGCAGGGCAAGCTGGTGGCCGTCTGGCGCCAGGTCTGAACAGGCGGCGTTGTAAGCTAATTCAGCGCGCGGCAAGGCCTACGGGCCAAAGCGAGACGACCAGCGTCATCGCTGCCAAAGCGCCTTTCGGGGCCATAGCTCAGCTGGTAGAGCACCTGCATGGCATGCAGGGGGTCAGCGGTTCGAATCCGCTTGGCTCCATCGAGAGAACCCAGGCCCAGCCTGGGTTTTTTAATGTCTTGGTGCACCCTAGGCAGGGGGTCAGATGCACCCTGGGGCACCCAGTTACCCCCATTTGGTGCACGATTTGGTGCATGCTTGCACCAGCGCAAAACCGCTCCACAACAGGGCTGCGAGCGCCACCCCACCCACTTGGTGCACGTTTGGGCTATTGCAACCCGTCAGCAGTGGTTTGAGACTCTCCGCGTGAGCATTGCCCAGGAGCACGGCAAGGGCTGGATCGTCCGGGAGGTGGGCGCCACCAGCCGCAAGCCCATCGGGCGCTGCCAGCTGATCCGCATCTGGGAGGACCGCACCCGCAGCAGCGTGATGCTGCCCCTGGAGTGGAAGGCCACCAACGCCACCGCGATCCTCACCACCGTGGGCCAGATCCGCACCCTGATGGAGGAGCGCAACCTCAGCCTGCAGGATGCACTCAAGCTCAACACCGAGGCGCTGGGCGGCGGCCCGCAGGGTGCTGAGGAGGACTTTGCAGGGTGGCCTGAAGTGAAGGCGCGGTTCCTCAAGACCCAGGAGAGCCACCGCAGCTCCACACTGCGCGACCTCACTACCCGGCTGGATCGCGTGCTGGTGGCGCTGCAGGGCAAGCCAGCCCCGCGTGACGGCGGCACCCTGATGCGGCGCTATGCGGATCGGTTCTTTGCTGACTGCCCCCCAGGCGGCGTGGGCCGCAAACGCAACCTGTTGGACGTGGCCCGATTCCTCACCTATGCGGTGGATGAGTGCGGGGCCCCAACGCGGTTCTACCCACCCAGCAAAGCCAAGATCAATGAGCTGATCGGCAGCGCCACCACCACCGCCAGCGAGCGCCTAACGCCACCCATCAAGCCGGAGGATCTGGCGGCCCTGCTGGATCAGCTGGAGGCCGATGGTGAGCATGAGCTGCGGCTGGCGGTTGGGCTGGTGGGCCTCTACGGGCTGCGGCCCGCTGAGCTGGCGGTGCTGGAGGTGCGCGAGGGGAAGGGCTATGTCGGCCACGTCAAGCGCAACAGCAGCAGCATGGGCGCCAAGACCAAACCACCTCGGCTGGTGATGGCCATCGACGTGCCGGGCCGTGAGGGCGAGGGCGAGCGCCTGCTGCACCTCTATGCGAGCGGGCTGGTGAAGCTGCCCCTATCGCTGCGCAATCAGATCGCGCTGGTGGAGCAGAAGGGCCGGTTCCAAGACGTTGGCGCCGACTTTGGCCAGAAGCTGGAGCGCTACGGGCCGTGGCGGGCGCTGGTGACCCGTAACCCAGGGCTCACCCCCTACTCACTGCGCCATGGGTATGCGTGGCGGGCCCACACCGGCAGCAGCCAGCAGCTGCATCCACGGATCGCAGCGGCCCTGATGGGGCACAACGTCGCCACCCACCTCAAGCACTACGGCAGCTGGACTGATGAGGCCAGTCTGGAGGCAGCAGTGGAGAGATTCAATCAAGGGGTGCACGCACACACCTAGATGCACCACGCGGCCCCTGGGTGCAACTTATGCAATAAGCAAAGCCCATAGAAATAGTTTATTGGTTGCAATTTTTGCCCTCAGTATTTGCAGCCACTTTGAAGATCACAAGGTTGCACACGGCTGAGCAGGGTGGATTAAGTATCAAGAATTGCCCTCATGGTGTTGCGTACAGCGCACACAACTTTGTGAGCAACCAAGCCCCCAGGCCTGTTGAGGCCATAGATCAAATCAACCCCGGCGATGTAGTGGTGTTCAAGCCATCCCATTGGTGCCCCTTGATCTGGCGCCCCCTCGCTGAGCATCTGGAAGGCCAGACCTTCCAATACATCGCCAAGGCCCAGGGCTGGGCGGGGGAAACCCTGGTGCTGCAGCCTTGGCCCTGCATGGAGGCGTTCCCCAGCTGCTTCCTGGCCCCTGCCGAGTGCCTGCTAGCTGAGCAGGAATGGCGCAAGCTCAATGAGCGCGATGCCTACGCCGAAGCCCAGCGCGATCGTGAGGAGGATCAGCACAAACGCGAGGGGCACCTCAAGCTGGCCCGGCTGAGCGAGGCAGCCCAATGAGCACCTCTCAGCAGTGGCTCCGCACCCCCATGGCAGCGATGGCCTTGGGCTGCAGTCAGAACCACCTCAAGCGCTGCCGTGACACCCACGGCGGCTTCCTAGTGGGTGGTGAGCACTACATCCTCGGCACCAGCCACAGCGCCGCGATCCTCTGGAATGTGGATTCAATCCGGGACGCCTTCCACTACCGGGGCATCGTCCGGCAGCGCGGTGAAGCGGCCCTCAAGCAAGCGGTGGGAGCATAAAAATGGCCCCCACAAATTGCAGAGGCCAGGGACATGAGCATGCTCTGAGCCTAACTGACCCACTACTGCATCTGCAGGCGGTCAAAACCAGCAAAACTATTGCCGCAGCTGAGCAGCAGCTCCAGCCCACGGGCAAGCATGCACCAGATCCGACACCATGGCGCCACCAGCTGCCACGGCTTGCCCATCTGGAGCAGGATCTGGCCCTGTTGCCGGTTGGCTGGGGCCCCGATCGCAAGGGGCCGATGTTGGAGAGCTGGCAGCATCACCTCGGCTACACCGTGGCGGAGCTGGAGGCTCACCGCAGCATGCGCTCAGTAGGTGCCCGCACCGGGCTGCTCACCGGCCCGCTGCTGTGCTTTGACTTTGACGGCGCCACCTCCCTGGAGCTGGGCCTTGACCCCGGCTGGGTGAGCAGCTGGCAAGTGCATCGCACCACCGACGCCAACCGGCTGAAGGTGTTGTTCCGGCCCACGCTGGAGCAGCTCCAGCAGCTGCCCGATGGCGCTGAGTTTCAGGGCAAGACCATCACGGCGCCCAAGACCGACACCAGCAAGGGCGAGGCCCTGGAGGTGTTCTTTGACGGCGGCAGGCAGGTGATCGTGCTGGGTGAGCATCCCAGCAGCGGCGGCCACTACTACTGGCTCGAGGATCTGGGGCCAGAGGCTCTGGCGGCACCACCGGCTCACTGGTGGGAGTATGCGCTGGAGGTTGCCGCGGCCTGCCAGCAGCGGATCACCACCGGCAGCAAACCCAGCTCACGGCGACATGGCACCCGGCGGCTGGACCCTTGCCCGATCTGCGGGCGGCACGGGTCGCTCTGGTGTGAGCAGACCCAGCAGGGGCTGATCCTGTGCATGCCCGGCTCCACCTTCAGCGCTGAGCAGCGCCATGGGCCCCTGGTGCTGGGGCAGGTGGTGGATGGCTGGGCGCTGGTGAAGCGCACACCGATCGGTGAGGGCGACGTGCTCACCTTCAAGGTGCACCGGCCTAGGGGGTGCAGCCATGGCTAACGCTTACTACAAGGTGCTGGGGTGGTGCTCAGATCGGCGGCGCATCTACTACCAAGAGCGCAAGACGGGACAGATCGGCTCGATCACCGCATCTGCATCGGCTGGCCCATTGCTCCAGCTGGCTCCTAGGTCCTACTGGGAGGGAAAGCACCGCAGCGAGAAAGCACCAGGCTTTGACGTGGTGAAGGCCTTGGATGAGGTGATTCAGGATGCCAACAATGCCGGCGTGTTTTACCTGGATCACGTCCGGGGCCATGGTGTGTGGATGGATGGCCCCCAGGTGGTGTGGCATCTGGGTGATCGGCTTGAGGTGGGTGGAAAGCAAGTGGGCTTGCTCGACTTTCAGAGCAGTTACCACTACCAACGCCTACCCAGGCTCGACATCAACCCTGCAACGGCTCCGCTAAGTGATGCCCAGGGCGCTTTGATCCTCCAGGCCGTCAAGGCCATGGGCTGGAGCAGCCCGCTCGATCACCTGCACCTATTGGGCTGGGTGGTACTGGCCACGGTGGGCGGCGCTCTCGACAAGCGGCCCGTGCTGCAGATCACCTGCGGGTTCGCGCAAGGCAAGACCTACACCCTCACGGTGGTGATCCTGCCTCTGCTGGGTGGGCCTGGGCTGGCGATCTGCGAAAGCAACAGCTCAGAGGCGGCGATCCGCCAGACCCTCAACACCAACACCCTGCCGGTGCTAATCGACGAATCAGAGGGAGAGGATCAGCACAAGCGCGAGGGGCACCTCAAGCTGGCCCGGCTGAGCTTTGACGGTAGGGCCACCAGCAGGGGCACCACCTACGGCAAGGCCCTCACCTATGCGGTGCGCAGCAGCATCGCCCTAGTAGGTATCAATGCGGTGATCGCCAACCCAGCTGATCGCAGCCGCACGGTGGTGGTGGGCCGCCAGCAGCTGCCCCAGGATCAATGGGGGCCAGTGGATCGCAAGCTGCGCGAGCTGCTCACGATCAAAACGGGGGCCATGCTTCTGCGCCGCAGCGTCACCCACCTACCCACACTGCGGGCCAACGTGGCCACCTTCCGCAGTGTGGTGGAGGGCCAGCTGCCAGCAGGAGCAGCAGCCCGAGCTGGTGACACCTATGGGGCCCTACTCGCCGGCGCCCACCTCCTGCTCAGCACGGCCCAGGTGGATGAGCAGCAAGCCACTGCATGGCTCGATTCCATCGGCTGGGATGCAGCAGCGGCCCTGGGTGTGGATGCAGCCCCTGAGCAATCAGCGGCGGCTGAGGGTGCCCAATGCCTCGGCAAGCTGCTCAGCCATGAAGAGCAATGGCGATCAGATGCGGGCACTGGCAGGGTGAGCATCCGCGAGCTGCTGGAGCAGGCCCGCAGCCCCAGTGGCGCTGATGAGGCTGAGCAGGCCCGCAAAGCCCTAGGCCGCCGTGGCATCAAGGCAACGGATCACGGGCTGGTGATCGCCAACAGCCCGGAGCTGCTGGCACCGATCTACGGCAACACCAAATGGTGCAAGGGTGGCCACGCTCAGCGCCTGCGGGATCTGCCCGGAGCCGATGCTGCTGGGCCGGTGCACTTCCCGGTGATGAGAACCCACAAGGCCACAACCGTGCCATGGGCTGCTGCTGGGTTCTAACGGTTGAATCCGGCAGCGTTAGGCCAAAACCTAGTGCTGCCGGGCTTTCTAACGGTCTAACGGTCTAACCCCGGATCACCAACACACCCCTATTAAGGGGCACCCTCTCTACTACTTACTACTTTTACCGTTAGAAGGGTTAGAAGGTTAGGAAGCCAGTGGCAGCAAGCGATCTCATCTAACCCTGCAGCACAGCCAACCGTTAGACCGTTAGAACCTCCTACCTACCCTGCAGGTGGTCAGATCCTCTAAAAGCAGTGGCATCACTGGGATTGACGGCCCAGAGGGGCTGCACAATGCACCAAACCCTGCAACGGATCAGCCCTGCACCCACCTATCTCAGGGCTTCCTGGGGGAGAGTGGCATCTTCAGACTTCCTTCTGTGGACAGTCTGAGTTGGCCTGGCAAGACTGAAGTCTCTTCAGGGCTGTTTCGTGGACACAGGGCTGCTTTTCTTTTTGGGGTTGGCTTCTGCAATCGTCTTCGCTTCGTACGCCCATTCAGTAGCTGAGGCGAAGGGGCACGATGGGAGTGCATGGGGGGTCGGAGGCTTCTTGCTTGGGCCTGTGGCCCTACTTGCTTCTCTGGGTCTGCCGGATCTAAAAACCCGAAAATACTTAAGGCTTATCGCTGAAAAACAAGGCGTAGATCTGAGCGGAGAACCTGGAATAGTGCAAGAACAGGAAGGGGCTCCCTACTACCACACCTACTGGGAGAAATACGACCGGAAACCCAAGGAATAAGACCCTCAGTGGGTCTCGTACCAGGATCTCCCCACGCTGACCTCCGCCGCTAGGGGCAGGGCACCTAGGAGCTAGCAGGTTTGGACACCGGGGCCGCCCATCTCAGCAGCAATTCCGCCATGGCCTCACCTGATGGATGCGGGTGGCAGTCTTCGGGCCATGCTCGGAGGTTAGGTGGAAATGACGCTTTCCGTCCCCTTACCTTAAGAGTTTGCGGAAAAACCGTCAGAAACGCCGCGTTCCTCCCTCTCGCGATCTGATTACTTGCTGTTCGGGCTGGATTTCGCTGATTCAGCGGTTCAGAACGCCAGATTTCAGGCATTTTGCCCCGTTG
>NZ_JAGQCX010000013.1:0-64151 GCF_024346415.1 Cyanobium sp. Aljojuca 7D2 | reverse complement strand
CGCTGGAACCAAGCTGATCAGCCGCGGCGTCAGGGATTTGGGGCATGGAGGTAAGCCATTCCCGCCGACCAAAACCAATGCTGCCAGACCCCGCCAGCTTCCGTGGTCACACTTTTAGGCGGCCCTGCCCCATGCCCCACCTGCGCACCCTGCCCAGCAGCTGCCTGGCGGGCGACTGGCAGATGGCCATCGATGGGTGGCTGCTGGAGCAACGGGCACCCGCGTTTCGCCTCTACCGCTGGCAGCGGCCAACGCTGTCGCTGGGATTTCACCAGCACCACCTCGAGCCCCACTGGGGCGAGCTGGCGGCTGGCGGGCTGATCGAGCTGGTGCGCCGACCGAGTGGGGGCCGGGCGGTGCTCCATGCCGGGGAGATCACCTATGCGCTGGTCTGGCCCGATGCGCCCCGGCAACACCAGCAGGCCTACGTCCAGGCCTGCGGCTGGCTCCTCGACGCCTTTGCCAGCCTGGGCCTACCCCTGGAGCCGGGTAGCCAGGCGGCCAGCCTGCAACGCAGCAACTGCTTCGCCAGCAGCACCGCCGCCGATCTGGTGCATGCCGGAGGAGCCAAGCGCATCGGCAGCGCCCAGCTGTGGCGCCAGGGGTGCCTGCTGCAGCATGGCTCCATCCTGGTGGAGCCCCCCGCCGAGCTCTGGCAGCTGGTGTTCGGCGCCGACCCGCCCGCTTTGCCCGATCTACCGCTGAACCCCGACGAGCTGGAGGCGCTGCTGCAGCAATGCGCAGCGGCGGCTCTGCCCACGGCCGCCGCTGGGGTTCTGCACCTGCCCCTGAGCGCCGCCGAGTGGGCCCGCATCGCCACGGGCCGCGCCCCCTATCGGGTCAACGGGTCGACGCCGCCCTTGGCCTCGCCGGAGGCCAGCATCGAGCGCACCACCTGAGGCAGGGCCAGGCCCAGGGGATAGGTGCCGTGGCGCCGAGCCGAGGCCAGCAGCGGTGCCGGTAAACGCAGGCCCAGTTTGGCGAGCACGGCTTCGCCCAGCTCAGGGCGCTCGATCGTGCCGCAGGGCAATCCTGCCGGGCTGAGCACGAGCAATCGGTTGCCACCGCTGTCTTCAAGCTGCTGCACCGCCTGCCACAGGGGCGCCGACTCGCGGATGGCCGGCAGGCTGGAGAGGGGCTGCATGTGATCGCCAATGCGATCGCTATCCCAGCGCTGCACCGGCAGCTGCTGCAGTGGTGTGTCGTCGATGACCCCCTGCCAACGGCCGCGGTCGCACACCAGCAGCCAGTCACCCTGGTCGGCCTCGGTGGCCTGGGAGAGACGAATCTGGCTGAGCTCCCGCAGCCGACCAGCCGCCTCCAGCACCCGAAACCGTCGCCCGGCCGCATCCCGCACTTTCAAGGCATTGAGGGTTTGCTGCAGAGCCAGCATCTGCCGCTGGTTGCGGGACGCCCCTAAACCAAACCAGCCCAGCAGCATCAACCAGGCACCACTGAGGCCGCCACCCCGCAACAGCACCACCGTGCCCAAACCGATCGCAAGCAGCGACAGCAGGCGACCGCAGCTGTTGGCAACCTCCACCCCCCGCCGCTGGCTGCCGCTGGCCTGCCACACCAGGGCCTTGACGATCAGCCCGCCATCGAGGGGCAGGCCTGGCAGCAGGTTGAACAGGCCCAGCACCAGGTTGAGGGAGCCCAGCTGAGCCACCATCGCGCCCAGCAAGGGCGAGACGTGGTCCGCCGTGTGGGTGCCAGCCAACAGAGCCCCGCCCAGCAGCAAGCTCACCGCGGGCCCTGCCGCCGCCACCAGCAGGGCACCCATGGCCGTGCTGCATTCTCGCTCGACGCTGGCGACACCGCCCAGCAAAAAGAGCGTGATGCTGCGCACTTGCACCCCCTGGGCCAGGGCCACCAGGGAATGGCCCAGCTCGTGCAGCAGCACGGACACAAACAACAGCACAGCCGTCGCCAGACCCAGGCCCCAGAGCGCTGCGGCGCCGACCGGATCCTTAAGGCTGAGGCTGTAGTGCCGCTGGAAGGCGGCAGTGGCCAACGCCAGGATTACAAACCAGCTGGGATGGATGCGCAGGGGAATGCCCCGGATCTTGAACAGCTGCCAGCCCTCTCCCACGGCCCCTCCACCCGAGTGTCTGCCCAGGCCAGGCCCGAAGCGTCAGAACCTGAATCCTAGAAAGGCCCAACGGCACGCGCCCAAGCCATGACGTCCCCCCTGCTGAAGATTTGCGGCCTGCGGGATCCCGAGCAGGCCGCGGCGGTGGCCCGCCTGGGGGTCGATGCGATCGGCGTGATCGGCGTGCCCGGATCACCGCGCTACCTGGAGCCAGGCCAACGGCCCGCCCTGTTTGCCGCTGTTCAGGCGGCCGCCCCCCTCTGCCAGGGGGTGTTGGTGGTGGCCGATCCCGACGACCGGCAGCTGGCGGAGCTGGCCGGCAGCCAAGGCCATGGGGTGGTGCAGCTGCACGGCACGGAAACGCCGGAGCGCTGCCGCCAGCTGCGGGCGAGCCTGGGCTGCACGGTTTGGAAGGCCCTGCGGATCCGCAGCCCCCACGACCTGCAACAGGCGTTGGACTTTGCCGACGCCGTGGATGCGCTGCTCCTGGATGCCTGGGTGCCCGACCAGCTGGGGGGCACGGGCCACCGCATTCCCATGGAGTGGCTGGAGGGCTTCGCTCCACCCCTGCCCTGGTGGCTGGCGGGGGGGATCCGGGCCGATCGGGTGGCGCCGCTGCTGGCCCAGCTGACGCCCACGGGGCTGGATGCGTCCAGCGGCGTGGAGCGGGCTCCTGGCGACAAGGATCTGGCGTTGGTTGAGGCGCTGGTGGCCGCCATGCGGGGCGAACTTGGCTGAGGTCGGCCTTTGCGGCCAAGATCAGGCTGTGTTCACGCCGCGATGATGGGTTGCCTCTCTGGTTTCGCTCCCCTGCCCCTGCTGCTCGCTCTGGCCGGTGCAGCGACGCCCGCCCTGATGCTGCCCCTGCAGGCCCAGGACCTGGTGGGCTGCCAGCTGGTAGATGGTCAGCTCTCCTGCGTGCCGGGGGTGAGCGCCGATCCCCAGGCCCAGATCAGCGCGCTGCGCCAGCAGATCAGCGCCGACCTGGCCCAGGAAAGCGCGGTGCAGCAGCAGATCGATGGCTTGCAGCAGCTGGTGCTGCAGGGAGAAGCGGTGCAGGGCCAGGTGCTCCAGGCCACCGCCGTTGCCGATGTGTTGGCCGCCTTGCCGCCGCAGGCCTTCCACTGGTACCGCCGCACTCCTGGGGCTAGCCAGTGGCTACTGATCAGCCTGGCCAGCGGCCCCACTTATGTGCTCCAACCCCAGGATGTCTCGGCAGAAGTGATGGTGGTCGTGACGGTGGCAACACGAGAGGGAGGCGCCAACCGCCAGGCCTCACCGGCTCTTGGCCCGGTGCGGCCGACTCCTTAACGGCGAGAGCCCAGAGACTCAGGTGGACAGCACCGCTTCCTGCTGCTTGACCAACTCGAAGAATTCAGCCTTGAGGCTGGGATCCAAACGAAAATCGCCCCGCACCACCGAATTAACCATGCTGGTTTGGGGTTCTTTCACGCCCCGCCACTTCATGCAGTAGTGCTGGGCTTTCACCAAGATCGCCAGGCCCTGGGGCTCACAGAGGCGTTCAATCTCATCGGCCAGGATCATTACCGCCTCTTCCTGGATGTGGGGGCGGGAAAACACCCAATCAGCCACCCGTGAGAATTTCGACAGCCCGATCACCCGCTCGCCAGGCTTGATGCCGATCCAGCAATTGCCGAGAATCGGCACCAGGTGGTGAGAACAGGCCGATCGCACTGAAATGGGGCCTACGGTGTAGATCTCGTCGAGCTTCTTGACGTTGGGGAAGCTGGCGATCTTGGGCTGGTGGTGATAACGGCCCTTGAACACTTCGTGGAGGTACATCCGGGCAACCCGCTCGGCCGTCTCGTCGGTGTTGTGATCCTTGTCGATATCGATCACCAAGCTGCGCAGCAGCTCGCGCACCTTGCCGGCCACTTCAATTTCCAGCTGATCGAGCTCGCCCTCCTTGAGATGCTCGGCGATGTTGTCGTTGGCGAGATAGGCCACACCTGCCGCATCCAAGCGCTCACGGATCCGCAGGCTCACCGGCAACGGACCCGCCTCCGGGGCACTCGCGCGGGAGGAAAGACTGGAGGGCAGGGTCGAGGTCATGGAGGGGCTCAAAACGCGCCGGCGGCCGGCATGAGGGTGAGGTCTTCGACCACCAAAGTGGCGGGCTGTTGGGCCAGATACAGCAGGGCTTCGGCCGCCCGCTCAACATCAAGCATGGCACGGCGATCGAAGGAGCTGTGGACGGTTTCGCTCTCCCAGAGGGGCGTATTCACCGCACCAAGGGTGAGGGTGCTGACCCGTATCCCGTGGGAGCGTTCTTCAGCAGCCAGGCAGCGGCTCAAGGAGACCAAACCGGCCTTGCTGATGCAGTAGGCACCCCAGTCGGGAAAGGCGTTGTGGGCGGCATGGCTGCTCACATTGATGATGTGACCACCACCAGCCGCCCGCAGGCGCGGCACCAGCGCCTGACACAGCTGAAAGACCGCCGTGAGGTTGAGCTGCATCACCCGCTGCCACTGCTCCAGGGGCATCTCCGCCAGGGGGCCCGTGTAGGCCATGCCGGCGTTGTTGATCACCACGGAAGGGATGAGGCCACGGCCGCAGAGGTCGTCGAGACCGGGTCCCACGGCTGCGGGATCGCCCAAATCGAGGCCGATGGTCTCAACGCGGCGACCGCTCTGGCCCAGCTCGCCAGCCAGGGCATCGAACTCCTGAGATGGGCGGGCCAGCAACAGCAGGTCGTAGCCGGCTGCGGCGAACAGCCGTGCCGCCGTGGCACCGATTCCCCGGGAGGCTCCGGAGATCAGGGCCACAGGCGCCTTAGGCGTTGGATCAGACAAGAGCAAACGCCAGGGCGTCGATGGAACCAAAGGAAACCTTAAGAGCTGCGGGAGGGATCTGGGGTCTCGCTCTCCAGGACGCGCCCCATGCGCCGGAACTTGGCGTAGCGCTGCTCAATCAATTGGGTCTCGCTGAGGGTTTGCAGCTCGGCGAGTTGCTCCAGCAGGGCGGTCTTGAGGGTTTCGGCGGCCTGCAAGGGAGCCCAGTGGTTGCCGCCGGAGGGCTCCGGCAGCACCAGATCCACAATGCCCAGTTGAAGCAGATCGGGACCGGTGATCTTCAAGGCTTCAGCTGCCGTTGAGGCCTTGCCTGCATCCCGCCAGAGGATCGAGGCACAGGCTTCCGGGCTGGCCACGGTGTAAACGCTGTGCTCGAACATCAGGAGCCGGTCGGCCACGCCGATGCCGAGGGCCCCACCGGAACCGCCCTCGCCGATCACGGTGGCCAGGATCGGCACCCGCAGCCGGAACATCTCGCGCAGGTTCACCGCAATGGCTTCGCCCTGACCCTGTTCCTCCGCCAGCACCCCCGCATAGGCGCCTGGGGTGTCAATGAAGCTCAGGATCGGCAGACGGAAGCGGTCGGCATGCTCCATCAGCCGCATCGCCTTGCGGTAGCCCCCGGGTGAGGCCATCCCGAAGTTACGGGCCACATTTTCCTTGGTGTCGCGCCCCTTCTGGTGGCCCAGCAGCACCACGCCCTGATCACCGATACGGCCCACGCCACCCACCAGCGCCTGGTCGTCGCTGCCACGGCGATCGCCGTGCAGCTCCAGCCACTCATCGGTAATCACCTGGATGTAGTCCAGGGTGCTGGGGCGCTGGGGGTGGCGAGCCACCTGGATTTTCTGAGAGGGCGTCAGGGCATCAAAAATGTCCTTGCGACGGCGGGTGGCGAGGGTTTCGAGCTGCAGCAGCTGCTGGCTCACATCCACTTCCGAATCACGGGCCAGTTGGCGGATCTGCTCGATCTGCTCCTCGAGCTCAACCAGCGGTTTTTCAAACTCCAGCAGGGCGCGGCGAGCCATGGCGGGGATGTTGGGAGGGAAGAGGAGGAGGAACGAACTAGGCCGTGGTTAGCACTGGTGTTGGATCAGACTGCAGGGCCAGACCCAGGGCCTGAAAACCGTGGCGCTCGGAGGCGGCTCCAATCAGATCCATTTTGTCGAGGGTGATGTTGTTGCGCCCCCAACTGAAATTGGTGTGAATCCCTTCAAACTCCAACAGAATCGCTTCAGCGAAACAGGCAAACATCTGACGCTTGGGATTGTCCATTTCGGCCATTTCCATCATCTGCCAGGTGATGTCGCTGAAAAATTCAACGATGCCCCCTTTCAACACATGAATGCCAGCACCGCTGGCCTTGGTGTCGAGATTTTTCGGATAGCCGCCGTCGATCATCAGGCAGGGCGACTTGAGGTTGGCCGCATCGATGCTGAGGGTCTGGGGCAGGCTGGCCACCCACACCACCACATCCGCTTCCGGAAGAGCTTCCTCGAGGCTGAGAATCCGCCCACCGCCCAGCTCCTGCTGCAGATCGAGCAGAGGTTGGGGCTGACGGGCCACCAGCAGCAGCTCCTTGACGCCGGTGCGCTGGCTGAGCCAGCGGCACACCGCGCTGCCAATGTCACCGGTGGCGCCCACCACAGCCACCCGGGCCTGGCGTAGATCAATTCCCAGCAACGGGGCATTGGTTTCCACCTGGCGGCAGATCACCCAGGCGGTGTGGGTGTTGCCGGTGGTGAAACGTTCCCACTCCAGGGTTGTGGAGCGGATCTGCTGCTCCTTGAGCAGGTTGAAATTCTCGAAAATGATCGAGGTGAAGCCGCCGAGAGCCGTGATGTCAAGGCCATTTTTCTGGGCCAGCTCCATGGCACTGAGCACCTTGCGCCGAGCCGTTTTGAACCGGCTCAACATTTCGGGAACGAAACAGGAGTCGATGTAGGCCCCTTCAATCGTTTTACCGGTGGCACTCGTCACCTCGAGCCGCTCCACCAATTGGGGAGGGGCGCTGCACCACACATCCAAGTCGCCCTCGGCAAACTCCTCAAAGCCGAGGCTGCGGGCCTTGGCACGGGCCTCCTCAAAGCTTGTGGAGTGACCGATGAGGCCGAACATGGGCAATCCCCAGGGGATGTCGCCGACGCTACATCCCGCCAGGACCGGCCTGGCGAGACGGATAGCCGACGCGGGTTAGCCGATCAAGGCCGCCGCTGCCATCTTGGCGATCTCACGGGAGGTGAGACCCACGTCCATCAGCGCTTCCTGGTACGACGTGAGGAAATCCGCCATCAGATCTTCCTGGTCCATGTGCAGCACGGAAGCATCACCAGCCACCTGCTCGAGCATCTTGCGCACCAGAGGAAGGTTGTCGCGGTTGGCGTGCTCAAGCTCCTCACGGCAGGTCTCGAGGTTGGCCTTCAGCCACTCCTGTCCGTAGTTGAGGTGGGTGTACTCATCTTTGACAACCCCCTCGGTGATCTTGCGGGCGAAGGGATCAGCAACGGGGATATAGATGTGGTAAGCCGAAATGGCGAAGGCCTCAATCAAAATCGCCTGGATCAGCAGGCAGGTGGTCACCTTGCCCTCAGCCAGGGCCTTCTGGAAATTGCCGTGAAGCGGTGCGAAGAACTCCTTGGCAAAAGGCATGTCGGCGGTGACGCCCAGGTTGTTGGCGCAGGCCGTGAAGCCTTTCATGTGCTTGAGCTCCATGCGGGCCAGCCGGGCAAGCTCCTCAGCCTGGTCGGGGATCAACGTGCCGATGGCGATGTAGTTGTCGTGAGCTTCCTGCTCACCCTCGATCACGATGGCGTTGATGCGGCTGTAGGCGTCTTTGTAGGCGTCGGTGCTGAAGTCGGGCAGTTGATCGGGCAGTTGCTGGGCGGAAGTCGCCTCGGAAACTGCAGGGGAGGCGAGGGTTGCCATGGCGGCCGTGCACTTGGAACTGATCCAGCAACTGTAGCCACCCTTACCGGGCACCTGTCCGGCTTTACCGGGCACCTGTCCGGCTGGGGGGCGGGGTCTCCGTCGTGGGCCAAGGGCTGCGCAACAGGACGTCGAAGCGTTGCCGCCATCCCTCCACCAGGCGTTCAAACAACTGGGCCCCCAGCGCCGCCGAAGCACCCCGCGCATCGCCGATCACGCCGGAATCGCTCAGGTCTTGGGTGAGCCAGGCCAGCGGGGCAGCTCCCTCCAAGCTCCATCCCGCCGGGCTGGGGCCAGCCTTGCGGCCATCGCAGGGGCGCTCCTCGCCCACCAGCTCAGGAGCCAGATGCAGCATCAGACTGGTTTCCACCAGGCCGGCATGCAATCCGACGGAGCGCTCCGGCTCCGGGATCAGCTCGGCGATTCCCTCCGGACCACTCCACAGAAAACAAGGCAACACCACGAGCTCGGGGCACTCCGCCCGGAGCTGGCGCGCGGCCGTTTGCAACAAGGCGATCTGGCCACCATGGGCGTTGAACAGCACCAACCGCCGAAACCCGGTGGCAGCCAGTTCACGGCCAACGGCCACCACCTGGTCGATCACCAGACCGGGCGGGAGGCTGAGGGTGCCGCAGAAGCCCCGATGCTCGGGGGAAAAGCCGATGGACTGCAGCGGCAGCCGCAGGATCGGCAGGTCTGCATCCAGGGCAGCGAGCGCCGCATCCAGCACCCGTTCGGCAAACAGGCCATCGGTGCCCAAGGGGAGATGGGGCCCGTGTTGCTCCACCGCACCCCAGGGCCACACCACCGTGCTTCCCCACCGGGCAGCAAGCTGCTCGACCTGGGGCCAGGCCAGTTGTTGCAGGTGGCGCCGAGACTCCATTGCTTCAGAACTCATCTCTACAGTGTGAGGCTCTCAGCCCCCAGTGGAGATGGCCGGTACCGGCAACCAACCGCCCTCGTCTGCGTCATCTCCAGCGCCAGCACCGGGTTCATCGCGCCCGGTGCCCCCTGGAGCCGCCCGGCCGCAGCCCGTGGCCCCGCTGCGCAAGCCGCCCCAGGTGTTGATGATCCGCAAGGATCAGCCCGCCGTGGCAGCACCCGAGTCCGTCGTGGCGCCGCCCGAGCCGGAATCCGTCCGAACTTCGGAACCTCCGGCCGCCGCCGCTCCGGCCCCCAGCCCGGTGCGGACCCCAGCCCGCAACGACGACGACCTCTTCGACCTGGGGGGCATGGAAGGCCTCACCATGGCCGATCTGCTGGGTCCAGACTCCAGCCAGCAGCAGCAGTCGCATCGCTCCTCGAGCGCCAAACAGGCTGGCAGCGCCGATCAGGCTGGCAGCGCACCGGCCCGCAGCGTCGACGATTTCGATTTTGACGAGGAGGCGTTCCTGGCCGCCCTCGACGAGCACGAACCCCACGGCACCACAGGGGAAGTGGTGCGCGGCACGGTGATTGGCCTGGAGAGTGATGGGGTGTACGTGGACATCGGTGGCAAAGCACCGGGGTTCATGCCGAAAACGGAATGCGGTCTTGGTGTGATCACCAACCTCAAGGAGCGCTTTCCCAAGGGACTCGAAGTGGAGGTGCTGGTTACCCGCGAGCAGAACGCTGACGGGATGGTGACCATCAGCGCCCGGGCCCTCGCCCTGCGTCAGAGCTGGGAAAAGGTGCGCGCCCTGGAAAAGGAGGGAAAGGTGGTGCAGGTGAAGGTGAACGGCTTCAATCGCGGCGGTGTCACCTGCGATCTCGAAGGCCTGCGCGGCTTCATTCCCCGCTCCCAGCTGCAGGAGGGTGAAAACCATGAGGCTCTGGTGGGTAAAACCCTCGGCGCGGCTTTCCTGGAGGTCAACCCCGAAACCCGCAAGTTGGTGTTGTCGGAGAAGAAGGCAGCCACCGCCGCCCTGTTCCAAAACCTGGAGGTGGGTCAATTGGTGGAAGGGCAGGTGGTCTCGATCAAGCCCTACGGCCTGTTTGTGGACCTGGGGGGCGTGAGCGGCCTGCTGCACCAGTCGGCCATCACCGGCGGTCAACTGCGCGAGCTGCGCGAGCTGCGCGAGGTATTCGGCCAAGGCGATCGGCTCAAGGCCCTGATCACCGAGCTCGATCCAGGCCGCGGTCGCATCGCCCTCAACACCGCCCTGCTGGAAGGCCAGCCTGGTGAACTGCTGATTGACAAAGACAAGGTGATGGACGAAGCCACCGACCGTGCCAACCGCGCCCGTTCGGTGCTGCGCCAGCAGGAGCAACAGGCGGGATGAGCAAAGCCCCTGTTCCAGCGGAGCCAGTGGTGGCCCCAGTCACCACTGGCCTCTCCCCCGACTGGGAGCTCGACTACTACTCACGGCCCATCCTCGAGCCCGACGGCAAGAAGCGCTGGGAACTGCTGATCTGCTCCACGCCCCAGGTGCAGACCGCAGAACAGCCCTCTGCTGCCACCTTTCGCTGGGTGCAGGCCTGCCCCGCCTCCAGCGTCAACTCGATCTGGCTGAGGGACGCCCTCGAGCAGGCCCTAGCCGCTGCTGCCGCCCAGGGCTTCGGGCCCCCACGGCGGCTGCGCTGCTGGCGGGCCTCGATGCGCACCATGGTGCAACGGGCCGCCGAGGGACTGGGCCTGGAACTGGTGCCCAGCCGGCGCACCTATGCGCTGGTGACCTGGCTGCAGGAGCGGGAGCGTGACGTTTACCCCCAGGAGAGCGGCTACATGGCCGGCCCCCTGGCGCCGCCGCCCCAACCGATCCGCCCGATCGCCGTACCCCTACCGGAAGCGGCTCGGGGCGAGAGCTGGGGCTGGGCCACCCTGCCCGTGGGCGCCCTCGCCAGCGCCGCCGACTGGGAGCTGGGATTTGCCGGCCTGGTGCCTCTGCCAGAAGACCTCTCCCCCGAGGTGCCGGTGCCAGGGATTCGCCTGTTCAGTGCCTCCCGGGCCCTGGCCCTGGCTGGCTGGCTGGCGGGGTTGGAGCCGGTGCGCCTGGACATCAGCGGGCAACAGCTGGTGCTTGAGGCCGGCTTGGAAGACCGCTGGCTGCTGAGCGATCTGCCGGCCGATGAGGCGAAGGCGGCGGCAACGGCTTTCGCCGCGGCCCGCCAGCAGGCCGGAGGGCTGCAATTCCTCGCCGTCCAGGCCCGCGAGGACGACCAGCGCTTCGAGGGCTTCTGGCTGCTGCGCGACCTCCCCGACGCCTGAGACCACCGGCACCCGGCACCAACCATGGCCGAAGCGCTCGATCCCCCTTTTGACCGTCCCGACCGGGACTTCAACAGCCTGCCGGACTGGACCTGGGTGGGCACCTATGGCGGCCACTACCTCCAGTGCGACCTGCTCGGCAGCTTTGAGCACGCCTTTTTCACCCGCCAGTGGCAGGGCCGGGGGCCTGAGGTGCTGGCCGGCTACGTGAGTGCCGGGGTGAGCGTGCACCGTCTGCGCCAGGTGCACAGTGCCGTGGTGCTGCCGGCCAGCCAGGCCACGGCCGAGCCCTGGCCCGAGGCCGATGGCCTGGTGAGCGATGGCGGCGGCCAGTGTCTCTGGGCCTGCGGCGCCGATTGCACGCCGGTGCTGATCGCCGATCCGGTTTCGGGCCGGGTGGCCACCTGCCATGCGGGTTGGCGGGGTGTGGCCGGCGGCATCCTGGCCGCGGCCGTGCAACAACTGCAAGCCAGCGGCAGCCGCGCCGCCGAGCTGCTGGTGGCCCTGGGTCCCGCGATCAGCGGGTCTTGCTACCAGGTGGAGCGAGCGGTGAGCGAGCAGGTGGCGGCGGCTCTGGCGCCAAGCTCGCCGCAGCCACTGCCAGACCAATTGGAGGCCTTGCGCTGCTGCGGGGCCCTGCAGGACGACCCCGATCCCCAGCGCGACCGGCTAGACATTCGCGCCGCTGCCCGCCGCCAACTCGAGAACCTCGGCGTTGCGACTGAACGCATTGCAATCTGCCCCCTTTGCACAGCCAGTGAACCACTGCTATTTCACTCCTGGCGCCGTGATCAAGTGAAAGCGGTGCAGTGGAGCGGGATTGTTTCCCAGGCCTGATGTTCGAGACCAATTTTTTTCGCCGCCCATGCGACTGGATGTGACTAAATCCATGCACCTTGGCACAGCACCGATCCGGATTTACATCGGATTCCCACCCCTTCGCTTGCAGTCGGGACAGATCCTGCGTAATAATGCAGATGTCGGATAAATCTCATCCATGCTCACTGGCGCTGACCTCCTCGCAAAGGTCAAGGAACTTGGAGATGTGAGCAAGTCCGATCTCGTCCGAGCTTGCGGCTATGTCTCCCACAAGAAAGATGGCTCGGAGCGGCTGAATTTCACGGCCTTTTACGAGGCCCTGCTCAATGCCAAAGGCGTTGATTTCGGCGGCACCGCCAAAACCGGCAAAGGCGGCCGCAAGCTCAGCTTCAACACCAAGGTGCAGTTCAACGGCAACCTGATGGTGGGCAAGGCCTACACCGGCATGCTCGATCTCAAACCCGGCGACGAATTTGAGATCAAACTGGGTCGCAAGCAGATCCGACTGGTGCCCCTGGGCGCTGAAGACGAGGACGAGTGATCGCCAAGGCGACCTGCTCGGCCACCTTGATCCCATCGATGGCCGCCGAAAGGATTCCGCCCGCATAACCGGCTCCCTCTCCCGCCGGATAGAGCCCTGGGGTGTTGCAACACTCCAGGGCTGTTTTGTCTCTGGGCAGCCGTAGTGGCGAGGAGGTGCGCGTTTCCACCCCCGTCAGCAGGGCATCCTCCATCGCGAAACCGGGGATGCGACGTTCAAACACCGGCAGGGCCTCCCGAATGGCCTCCAGCACAAACGCCGGCAGGCAACCCTCAAGCGTGCCGAAGCGCACCCCAGGCTGGTACGACGCGTTCACAGCCCTGGCGCCGCCGCTGCTGGGGCGACCGGCCAGGAAATCACCCACCCGCTGGGCGGGTGCCTGGTAGCCGGACCCACCGGCAATGAAGGCACGGCTCTCCCAGTGCCGCTGGAAGGCCACCCCGGCCAGGGGATCGTTGGGTCCATCACCGTAGGGGGCCAGATCGTCGAGGTCGACCGTCACGACAATGCCGCTGTTGGCGTTGCGCTCATTGCGGGAGTGCTGGCTCATGCCATTGGTCACCACCCGGCCCGCTTCCGAGGTGGCACCCACCACCAAGCCGCCCGGACACATGCAGAAGCTGTAGACGCTGCGGCCCTGGCTGGCTTCGCCGCTGCAGTGATGCACGAGCTTGTACTCGGCAGCGCCCAGGCGCGGATGGCCGGCGGCCCCACCCCAACGGGCGCGGTCGATCAGGCTCTGGGGATGTTCGATGCGCAGGCCCACCGCGAAGGGCTTGGGCAGTATTGCCACACCGGCATCCTTCAGCATTGCGAAGCTGTCGCGGGCGCTGTGGCCGAGGGCCAGCACCACATGGCTGGCCGCAATCCGCTCGCCGCTCTGGAGCCGTAGGGCCTGCACGGAGCGATCCCCATCCGCCAACTCCAGGCCATCCACCCGAGCCTGAAAGCGCACCTCACCCCCCAGGGCCTCAATCCGCTGGCGCAGGCCACGCACCACCGTGGCCAACTTGAACGTGCCGATGTGGGGGTGATGCAGGGTGAGGATGTCTGGGTTGGCACCGGCAGCCACCAGCTCTTCCAGCACCTTGCGCACGTAGGGCTTCGCCTCGCTCACCTGGCTGTAGAGCTTGCCGTCGGAAAAGGTGCCTGCTCCCCCCTCCCCAAACTGGGCATTGGAGTCGGGGTTGAAGGGGCTGTTGCCTCTCCAGAAGCCGAAGGTGTCGGCCGTGCGCTCCTTGACGGCTTTGCCGCGCTCCAGCAGTAGGGGGCGGAAGCCCATCTGGGCGAGCAGCAGGGCCGCGAAGTAGCCACAGGGGCCAGCCCCCACCACCACCGGACGCGGTACGGCCACCCCTGGATTGGTCCCAGCGCCGGGGGCCTGGGCCACCGGGTGGTATGTCGTATCGGGGCTGGGCCGCAGGTGGGGATCCCCCGCGAAGCGCTGCAGCAGGCGGGCCTCCGCCCGCGGATCGAGGGCCAAGTCCAGATCGAGGCTGTACACCAGGGCGATGGCCTGGGGCTTGCGGGCATCGACGCTGCGCTTCACCAGCCGCACCGCTCGCAGCTGGTCGGGAGCAATCCGCAACCGCCGGCACGCCGCCGCCTCCAGCTCGGCGTCGCTGTGGTCGAGGGGAAGTTTCAGCTCACTCAGGCGCAGCACAACCGTCTCCTGGGGGGCCCAACCGGAGATGGCGGCCGATGTATGGCGTTATTTCAGCAGTTTCGAGGTCCGCCGTCAGGACAACGCCTCGGCCTGCCAGGGTGAGAACTGATACGGCGCCAGCCCCATGGGGATCACCCACTGCCCCCTCTGCATGGCCCTGGCGGTTCTGTGCGTGGTGCGAGCCATGGCCCACGGCACCCTGTTGTGGCGCCTAGCGGCTTGATTGATCCCCCTTGCCCCGGGCGCTAAGCAGGGGGCAGTCCTTTGCCTGCAGACCATCCCATGGATGAGCGCCCCATGCACCATTGGCCAGGCTCCTCCCTGCGGCGGCGGGATGTTCTGACTCTGGCGGGGCTGGCCTTGGGGGCCTGGGCGACTACCGGCCTGCCCTCAAGGCCTGCTGCAGCCAGCTCCAACAGAGTCGGGGCATCCGCACTGCCACCGCGGGGCGACCTGCGGCTGGTGGCCATCAGCGACCTCAACAGCAGCTATGGCTCCACGAGCTACCTGCCGGAGGTGCTGCGGGCTGTCGAGCTGATTCCCAGCTGGAAACCTGACCTGGTGCTCTGCGGCGGCGACATGGTGGCCGGCCAGAAGCAGGGGCTCAGCCGCGTGCACCTGAGTGCCATGTGGGCCTCCTTCCACCGCCAGCTGCTGGCGCCGCTGCGGCGGGCGGGGCTGCCGGTGGCGATCACCATGGGCAATCACGATGCCTCCTCCGCCCGCTCCGGCGGGCGCTACGCGTTCGGGCTCGACCGGCAGGAGGCGGAGCGCTACTGGCGCGGGCAGGAAGACGGGCTGGGGCTGTCCTTCATGGATGCCAGCCGGTTCCCGTTCGCCTACAGCGTGCGCCAACACGACCTGTTCCTGCTGGTGTGGGATGCCTCCTCCGCCACCGTGCCGGCTGAGCAGGTGGCCTGGGCCGAGCGCCAGCTGAGCAGCCCGGCGGCGCAGTCGGCCCGGCTGCGCCTTGTGCTGGGCCATCTGCCCCTCTATGCGGTGGGGCAGGGCAGGGACACCCCCGGCAACGTGCTGCAACAGAGCGACGCCCTGCGCCAACTGCTGGAGCGCACCGGTGCCCACGCCTACATCAGTGGCCACCACCACGCCTACTTCCCCGGCCGGGTGGGCCAGCTGGATCTGCTCAACCTCGGCGCCCTGGGCAGTGGGCCGCGCCGTCGGCTGGAGGATCCCTCGCCACCGGTGCAGACGCTCACCCTGATCGATGCCTTCTGGCCCCGGGGCGACGGCGCCGGCCGCACCGTTTACACCACCTACAACATGCGCACCCTGCAGCCGATCACCAGCCAGCAGCTACCGGCCCAGATCCGCCCCAGCCAGGGGGCGGTGCTGCGGCGGATTGGCTGAGCGGATCGGCTGAGCGGCTCTGGTCGGGCGCTCAGCCCAGGCTGGCCTCGATTCGGGCCACCTCCAGCCGGGTGGCGATCACGGCGTCGGGGTTGAGGCTGATCGAATCGATCCCCTCCTCCACCAGGAAGCGGGCGAAGTCGGGGAAATCACTGGGGGCCTGGCCGCAGATGCCGATCTTGCGGCCGCAGCGCCGGGCCGTTTGGATCGCCAGCCGGATCATGGCCTTCACGGTGGCGTGGCGCTCATCAAACAGCTCCGCCACCAGCGCCGAATCGCGATCCAGGCCCAGGATGAGCTGGGTGAGGTCGTTGGAGCCGATCGAGAAGCCGTCGAAACGCTCCGCAAACGCCTCAGCCCCGATCACATTGCTGGGCAGCTCGCACATCACATACACCTCCAGCCCGTTCTCGCCCCGCACCAGGCCGGAGCGGGCCATCTCGGCCAGCACCTTGTCGCCCTCTTCGGGGGTGCGGCAGAAGGGCACCATCGGGATCACGTTGGTGAGGCCCATGCCCTCGCGCACCCGCTTGAGGGCCTGGCATTCCAAGGCGAAGGCGTCGCGGAAGGCGGGGGCGTAGTAACGGGAGGCGCCCCGCCAGCCGAGCATCGGGTTCTCCTCGCTGGGCTCGAAGGCGGCGCCCCCCAGCAACTTGGCGTACTCGTTGCTCTTGAAATCGGAGAAGCGCAGGATCACCGGCCGGGGATAGAAGGCCGCCGCGATGCGGGCCATGCCCTGGGCCAGCAGATCCACGTAGTACTCGGCCGGGCTGGCCTGGCCCGCGGTCAGCTGGGCGATCGCCACGCGTTCCGCGGGATCGGCAACCCGCTCCGACTGGAGCAGGGCCATCGGGTGCACCTTGATGTGGTTGGCGATGATGAACTCAAGCCGGGCCAACCCCACCCCATCGCAGGGGATGGCCGCCAGGTTGAAGGCCTCCTCCGGGTTGCCCACGTTCATCAGGATCTGGGTGCGGGTGGCGGGCAGATCGCCGATGGGCTGCTCCGTCACCGAGAACGGCAGGGTGCCGCGGTACACCCGGCCCACATCGCCTTCGCAGCAGCTGATCGTGATGGGATCGCCATCGTGGATGCGGCGGGTGGCGTCCCCGGTGCCAACGATGGCGGTGATGCCCATCTCCCGGGCAATGATCGCCGCGTGGCAGGTGCGCCCCCCCTGGTCGGTCACCACGCCGCTGGCTCGCTTGAGGATCGGCTCCCAGTCGGGATCGGTGCGCTCAGTGATCAGCAGATCGCCGCTCTCGAAGCGCTCAATCTCGGAGGGGTGGCCGATCACCCGTGCCACGCCGCTGCTCACGGAGGCGCCGATGGCACGGCCGCTCACCAGGGTTTCGGCCTGGTGAGGCTCCAGGTGCCAGCTGCGCAGCACCGCCAGCTGCTGGCACGACTGCACGGTTTCGGGGCGGGCCTGGAGGATGAACAGCTCGCCCGTCAGGCCATCCTTGGCCCACTCGATGTCCATCGGCGTGGGGGACCCGCGCTGGGCGCTGTAGTGGCGCTCAATCCGGCAGGCCCAGCGGGCCAGGGTGAGGCACTCGTCGTCGCTGAGGGCGAAGCGATCGCGCTCGGCCTGGGGCACCGGCTCGTTGTGCACGGGCGCGCCACCCTCGCCAGCCCCAGCCTCGCCGTACACCATCCGGATCGCCTTGCTGCCCAGCCGCTTGCTCAGGATCGGCGCGAAACCCTGCTCCAGCGTGGGTTTGAAGATCAGCATCTCGTCGGGGTTGACGGCCCCCTGCACCACGTTTTCGCCTAGGCCGTAGGCGGCCGTGAGCAGCACCGCATCGCGGAAGCCGGTTTCGGTGTCGATGCTGAACATCACCCCGGCACAGGCGCGGTCGGAGCGCACCATCCGCTGCACACCGATCGAGAGGGCCACCTCGAGGTGATCGAAGCCGTTGAGCTGGCGATAGGAGATCGCCCGGTCGGTGAACAGCGACGCGTAGCAACGCCGGCAGGCATCGAGCAGGGCTGCCTCCCCCGCGATGTTCAATTAGGTCTCCTGCTGCCCGGCAAAGCTGGCGTTGGGGAGGTCTTCGGCGGTGGCACTGGAGCGCACCGCGACCGCTGGCAAGGTGCCATCTGGGGCGCAGAGCTCTCGATAGGCCGCCAGGATCGCCTCGACCAGGTCGGCAGGCAGCTCGGCGTTCAGCAGCAGGGTGCGGGCGGCCTTGCCGGCGCTCTGCAGGGCGCCGAGGTCGTCGGCATCCAGCCCCGTGAGCAGCTCCGCCAGCGGGGCCATGAGGCCATTGCTGCGCAACAGGTGGCGGTAGGCGGCCGCAGTGGTGGCGAAGCCCCCCGGCACCCGCACCCCCTCGCCGGCGAGCTCGCGAATCATCTCGCCCAGGGAAGCGTTTTTGCCCCCAACCTGCGCAATCGCCCCAAGGCCCACCGCCGTGAACGGCACCACCAAGGGAGCACCCAGGGTTTCGGCAGGCAGGGGATTGGCGGTGCGCATCCGGTAAGGGCAGCCAAATCAACTCTGGCGCCACTGGACGGCCCTGGGGCCAACTGTGAAGGCGGCCACCCAAGCCAAGCCCCCCTATCCCAGACCCGACATGGATGCCACAGTGGACCGATGCTGTTTCCCCGTTCGGCGGTTTCTGTGTCTCGTTTTTCCCTGGCCCGGTTCGCTGCTTCCGCCTTTAGCGCCACGGCTTTCGCTGGCGCCACGGCTTTCGCTGGCGTCACGGCTGTAGCAGGAGCAACGGCGTTGCTGGGAGCTCCCGGCCTGGCCCAGTCGTCAGCACCTGCCGCAGCGGCCGCCAAGCCCGCCAGCCTGGAGACGATGAACGACATGGCTCTGGCCGCCGCCGTCAACGTCTGCGAACTGGCAGTGGAGCAGAAGGTGCCAGTGCAGAACGCCGTGATCTCCAACGCCAAGGCGATCACCTACGTGGTCACCGCCACCCACGGCGGCCAGATCGCCGGTGCGGGCAAGCTGGAGGCCTCCCAGATCGTCAACGGCACGATCGTGCAGATCGTGGGCCGCGTGAAGCAAGGCTGCTACCCGAAGATCACCACCGCCGACAAGAAATTCGTCGATGACGTGATCGCCCAGTTCTCGGCCCAGGCCAAGCAGCAGCAGAAGAAGTAGGAAGGACGCGACTGGGCCCCGTAACCGGTAGGGGCCCCTTCAATCGGGATCTGACTCTTCCGGCTGGCTTTCGGGCAACAACTGGGCCAGCAGGCCCGCGGCCATCAACACACCCCCGAGGCTCAGGGCCAACATCCTGTTGCTGGCTGCGGGTCCGTCACTCCATACGCCGGCCGCCAGGAAGGCTCCACCCAGCAGTAGGGAAGGCACCAGCACGATGCCTTTGGCAGTGCGGTTCAAACTCACGGAATCAGCCCAAGCAACAGGATCAGGCGCCGAGATTGGCACAATCGCCGCTGGGATCGGCGTCAGCGGCAACCTGAGCCAGGCCGGCGGCAACCAAACCGCTGGCCAGATCCGTGCCCCCGGGAGTGCTTCCGGATCGGGGTTGGGGAGCCGAGAGGGTCTGCACCCGGGCCAGCAGAACCCCCTGGTTCTGGCCCATGGGCCGCAGATTGACCCGAGTGCGGCGGGGGGCGGCCTGACGCAGCCAATCCACCGCCTCGCTCTGCTGGGCCTCGGGCACCACGATGCAAGCCAACTGGACGGTGTAGCTGCGGTTCTGATCACCCAGTTGCAACAGGGTGGCGCCCCGCACTTGCAGCATCTCAGCCGCCAGCGCCCCACCAGGCCAGAGCAACAGGACGAGGGCCGCGATCAGTGCCGCAAGCCACCTCAAAGCTTGGCGCCGCAGTTGGGGCAGAACAGATGGGCGCTTTCGGTGGTGCTGCCACAGGCATGGCAGTGGCGGGTGGTATCGATGGCCAGCTCGGGATGGCTGGGCAAGCCCACCATCTGGGCGTTGCTGGCGCCGGGGGGCACCATCGGGTAGCAGTTTTCGTTGCGGCGCACCTTGACGTCAATGAACACGGGGCCGGGATGGTCGAGGGCCGCCTGGAGCTGCTGGCGCAGGCTGGCCCGATCATCGATCAGCACGCCCCGCACCCCGAAGGACTCGGCCAGGGCTGCGAAGTTGGGCATGCCTCCGGTCATCTCGGAGGCGGAATAGCGCTCGCCGTAGAAGCTTTCCTGCCACTGGCGCACCATGCCCTGCCAGCCGTTGTTGAGCACCACCACCTTCACCGGCAGGTTGTACTGGCTGAGGGTGCCCAGCTCCTGGATGTTCATCAGGATGCTGGCGTCGCCGGCCACACAGATCACCTGCTCGTGGGGGAAGGCCGTTTGCACCCCCATAGCGGCAGGCATGCCGAAGCCCATGGTGCCCAGGCCCGCCGAGCTGATCCAGCGGCGGGGGCCGTTGTGGAGAAACTGGGCTGCCCACATCTGATGCTGACCCACATCCGTGGTGTAGAAGGCATCGGGCGCCAGCTCACGCAGGGCCACCACCACCTCCTGCGGGGCGATGTCGCCCTCGGGAGCAGGCACCACCAGGGGGTAGTGCTGCTTCCAGCTATCGATCCGCTGCAACCAAGCTTCGGTGCGGCCTTCACTGCTCTCACCGGCAGACGCCGCCAGCAGAGCCTCCAGGGCGGCCTGCACATCGGCAACCAGTGCCACATCCGGCAGGCGGGTCTTGCCCATTTCCGCCGCATCGATGTCGATGTGAATCACCTGGGCCCGGGGCGCAAAGCCGTCGAGCCGGCCGGTGACCCGATCGTCAAAGCGAGCGCCGCTGGCGATCAACAGATCGCACTCGGTGACCGCGAAATTGGCGTAGGCGGTGCCATGCATGCCCAGCATGCCCACCGCCAGGGGATGCTTCTCATCGAAGGCCCCCTTGCCCATCAAGGTGGTGGTGACGGGCAACCGGAAGCGCTCAGCCAGCTGCTTGACGGCACCATGAGCGCCGCTGCTGATGGCGCCGCCGCCCACATACAGCAGGGGACGGCGAGCCTGACGAATCAGCGTCAGGGCCGCGGCGATCGCCGCCGGATCGGGGCTGGGGGGCAGCTTGAAACCGGCGGGGATGGCCGTACCAGGGGCCACCGGGGTGTAGTCGAATTCCTCAAGGCCCACGTCCTTAGGCACATCGATCAGCACCGGGCCGGGGCGGCCGCTGGCGGCGATCAGGAAGGCCTCGGCCACGATTCGGCCGATATCAGCCGGGTCGCGCACCACCCAGGAGTGCTTCACGATCGGCAGGGTGATGCCGAAGATGTCAGTTTCCTGGAAGGCATCCGTGCCGATGGATGCCCGGGGCACCTGCCCGGTGATCACCACCATGGGCACCGAGTCCATCTGGGCGGTGGCGATGCCGGTGACCAGGTTGGTGGCGCCGGGGCCGGAGGTGCCGAAGCACACACCCACCTTGCCGGTGGCGCGTGCATAGGCATCGGCGGCATGGGTGCCGCCCTGCTCATGGCGCACCAGGATGTGCTTGAGCCAGCCACGGGCCTCGGCCTTGTGCAGCTCGTCGTAGATCGGCAGGATCGCGCCGCCGGGGTAGCCGAAGATGTGCTCCACCCCATGGCGATGCAGCGCATCCATCAGGGCATAGCCGCCACTAACGCGCTGCGGAAGGCTGGCCGAAACGGCGGCGCTGTCGCCATTGGAGACAGCAGGGGCGGACTGGGCCGCAGGAGTGAGGGGCGTCAGCGTCACGGCTGCAGCAGGCCAACCACTGAGGCTGGTTCACGAACTACGGCAACCCTAGGTGCCGGCGCGGCTTTTGACGCGGCCTGCCGCCATGGCCCGCAGAATCTGGGCGGGATCGAGCCAGCGCCCGCCGTGACGCATGCCCCAGTGCAGATGGGGGCCGGTGGTGCGACCACTCATGCCCACATGGCCGATCAACTGTCCGGTGCGCAGCCGTTGCCCCTGGCGCAGGGCCACGGGGCCGCTGCGATAGGTGCCGCCGGCCACCTGGCCGGCGAGGTGGCAATAAATGTGCTCGTAGTCCCCCGAGCGGATCACCAGGCCGATGCCACAGGCTCCGTCGTGGATCACGTCCTGCACCACCCCGGCCCACCAGTTGCGGATCGGTGAGCCCATCGGGGCGGCGATATCGAGGCCGTAGTGGGGCTCCACCCGGCCCCAGGGCCCCGTGCGGGTGCCGAAGTGGCTGGTGTAGGCCAGGAAGTTGGCTACCGGAAACACCCCCATGTGCCAATGGGCTTGCGCGAGCGCCGTACCGCAAGCCAGCTGAACCGTGACAACCACAGCCGCGCAGGTCAGGCTGGACCAGGCAGCGGTTCTTTCACCCCTGCAAAACCCTGTTGAGCAGCGTGTCAAACAACGCCTGCAAGGGCCTTTGAAGCGTTTCGTCAGGGGGCGGTGTTTAAAGCAGGCCGAGCGCATGCAGGGGGCCCCGTCCGCTGATCAGTTCCAGCAGGAAAGCGGAAAAGCCCACCATCGCCAAGCGGCCGTTCCACACCTCGGAGCTGTTGTTCCAGCCCCAGGCCCACTTGTCCTGGGGATAGAGCTTCACCTTGGTGGGCAACTCGGCGGCCTGATCCAGGTTGACCTCCGGGCCCTCCAGGGCGTGCTGCACGAGATCGGCCAGGCCGTGAATGAAAGCCGGGGTCGTGTCCAAGGCCGGGACGCGCCTGAAATTGATGATGCCCGCCTCGGTGGCGATTTCCCGGTATTCGATGTCAATTTCTTCGAGCGTTTCGATGTGCTCGCTGACGAAACTGATCGGCACCACCACCAGATCGGTCACACCGGCGGCCCCCAGCTCCTGCAGAGCGTCGTCGGTGTAGGGCTTGAGCCACTCCACCGGACCCACCCGGCTCTGGTAGGCCAAGGTGAACGGATTGGCGTGACCCAGATCGCGCTCGAGCCGTTCCATGATCAGGCGCGCGCAGGCTTCGATCTCTTGCTGGTAGGGGTCACCGGCCTCCTCCACGTAGCTCTTGGGCACCCCATGGGCACTGAAGAACACATGGGCCTGGGCCGGCTCGGGGCAGGCCTGGATCTCGCGGGCGATCAGGCCGGCCATGGCGCCGATGTAGCCGGGGTCGTCGTAGTAACTGCGGATGCAGCGGATCGGCAGGCGCGAAAAGCCTGTATCGGCCTGACGCAGCCGCTGCAGCTCCCGGAAACTCGAGCCGCTGGTGCTGATCGAGAAGTGGGGATAAAGGGGCAGCACCACTACCTCATCCACCCCGTCGGCCTTGATGTCGCCCACCGCCGATTCGGTGAAGGGATGCCAGTAGCGCATGGCCACATAGCTGGTGGCCTCGATGCCCCGGGAGCGCAATTCACTCTGGAGCTCCCGGGCCTGCTGTTCGGTGATGCGCCTCAGGGGCGAGCCACCGCCGATCGAGCGGTAGGCCTCCTGGGATTTGCCGGCCCGCAAACTGCTGATCAACCAGGCCAGGGGCTTCTGGAGAGCAGGATTCGGCAGCCGGATGATCTCCGGATCGGAAAACAGGTTGTACAGAAACGGACCGACGTCCTGGATACGCTCGGGCCCGCCGAGGTTCAGTAGCAGCACGCCAACCTTGGCCATGCCCTCGTTCCGTACGGCTCAGGAAGGGCGAGCGTAACGCTGCAGCTACGCCCCTAGCGGCTTCGGCGTCGGATCGATAACGTCGGAGCCTGTGCAGGGGCCATGGCAAGCGGAGCTGCGGAGCCCGATCTGGCGAGTCTGCAGGCCCAGCTGGCGCAGGAAAACAGCGCCTTGGCACGGGCGGGGCTTTCGCTGCGTCTGGAGCTGCGCGGCCAACGGCTGGGGCTGCGGGGGCCGCTGCCCTGCCGCCATGGGACGGGTCGGCACCCCGTGCAGCGGATCAGCCTGGGGCTGGCCGCCGACGCGGCGGGGTTGGAGCAGGCCAAGGAGCGCCTGAAGGAGGTGCTGCGTCAGCTCCAGCAGGGGCGCTTCGACTGGTCGGCGTGGGCCCGGGCGCTGCCGGAACCGACCCCAGGAAGCCCTGCCGCCGAGCGGGTGGCGGGGCGGGTGACGAGTCCGGTGATGAAGGGCAGCGACGATCCCCTCGGGCTGGAGAGCTTCGAGGCGGCCTTCTTCGCCGACCCCCGCCGCCGCCGCAACCCCGCCGGCTGCCGCACCACCTGGACCAGCGCCTACCGCCCCTACCTGCGGCGCCTGGGGGCAGTGGCGGCGGAACGGAACTGGCCCCTGGGCCTGCCGTTGCTGGAGACGGTGCTGGAGAGCTATGCCCCCACCAGCCGCAGTCGCCAGCAGTGCGGCACCGCCCTGGCGGCCCTGGCCCGCCACATGGGCCAGCCCTTGCCCGAGGACTGGGCCGAGCGGGCAGCGGGCTACGGCCTGCATGCGGCCCGGTTCCGCAGGCTGCCCGGCGATCCGCAGATCCTCGCCCTGGCCGAGCAGATCCCCAACCCCAGCTGGCGGCTGGCCTACGGGTTGATGGCCACCTATGGCCTGCGCAACCACGAGATTTTTTTCTGCGACCTCTCGGCCCTGGCCCCCGGCGGCGACCGGGTGATCCGGGTGCTGCCCACCTCCAAAACCGGTGAGCACCAGGTGTGGCCGTTCCAGCCGGAGTGGGTGGAACACTTCGGCCTGGAGCAACTGGCGAGCACAGAGCCACCCCTGCCACCAGTGGCCACCGACCTACGCCGCACCACCCTGCAGCAGGTGGGCCGGCGGGTGGCGGAACAATTTCGCCGCTACGACCTGCCGATCACCCCCTACGACCTGCGCCATGCCTGGGCCGTGCGCACCATCCACATCGGCCTGCCCGACACCGTGGCAGCCCGGATGATGGGTCACTCCGTGGCCATTCACACCCGCACGTATCACCACTGGATCACCCGCCGCGACCAGCAGCAGGCGGTGGATGCGGCCCTGGCGCGCCGGCAGTCGGTGGCCTAAGCCCGCCAGAGTAGCTGCCTTGCCGTTGCCCTGCCGTGAGCCAACCCGATCCCACCGCACCCCAGCCCGACGCCACTGCGCCAGGGTCGGCCCTCGATGCGGTGGCAGCGGAACTCGGCCCCGGCGGCGCTCTGGCGCCAGAAGCGGATGCCGATGGCTACCGCCGCCGCATGGCACGGCGCAAGGAGGTGCAGCAGCAGCGAGTGGGTGAGCGCAACCTGGAGAAGGGGCTGGTGCTGGTGTTCACCGGCGACGGCAAGGGCAAGACCACCGCAGCCCTAGGGCTGGTGCTGCGCACCCTGGGCCACGGCGACGCGGTGGCGGTGGTGCAGTTCATCAAGGGCGGCTGGCAGCCAGGCGAGGCCAAGGCCCTCGAGTTGTTTGGCGACGCGCTGGCCTGGCACGCCCTGGGTGAGGGCTTTACCTGGGAAACCCAGGACCGGGAGCGGGATCGTGCGTTGGTCCAGGCCGCCTGGGAGAGATCGCTCAGCTACCTCGCCGACGCCAACCGCAAGCTGGTGGTGCTCGATGAGGTGAATGTCGCCCTCAAGCTGGGCTACCTGGCGGTGGAGCAGGTGCTGGAGGGCCTGGCCCTGCGCCCCGAGCTCACCCACGTGGCCCTCACCGGCCGCGGTGCCCCCCCGGCCCTGGTGGAGCGGGCCGATCTGGTGACGGAAATGAAATTGCTGCGCCATCCCTTCCGGGAGCAGGGCGTAAAAGCTCAGCGAGGGATTGAGTTCTAGGCACGGCTCAGCCCAGGTCGTCCTGGAGCTGGGCCAGGGCACTCACCAGCACGGTGAGGCCGCTGATCAACACGGCCCGGTGCACATCGGGTTCGCGCCAGATCGCCGGGTCGGCACTGGCCCGATCCAGGGCCGAGAGGGTAAGGCGCGCCATCACGCCACAGGATCGCGGCTGGCGGGAAGGCTGGGGCTGGCCGAGGGGGAGGTGGCCCATGGCGCTCACGCTTTGCGGCACTGAAGCGGTTGGACGGGCACGACGCAAGGGCGTTGCTACGGTGCGGCAAATCAGTGGGGTCGATGGGTTACAAGCGCGTGCTGCTCAAACTCAGCGGCGAAGCGCTGATGGGTGAGCAGGGCTATGGCATCGATCCGGCGATCGTGCAGTCCATTGCCTCCGATGTGGCCGCCTGCGTGGCCGGTGGCACCCAGCTGGCGATCGTGGTGGGTGGCGGCAACATCTTCCGCGGCCTGAAGGGATCGGCCGCCGGCATGGACCGGGCCACCGCCGACTACGTCGGCATGCTCGCCACCGTGATGAACGCCATCACCCTGCAGGACGGTCTCGAGCGGGCCGGGGTGCCCACCCGGGTGCAGAGCGCCATCTCGATGCAGGAGGTGGCCGAGCCCTACATCCGCCGCAAGGCGATCCGCCACATGGAAAAGGGCCGCGTGGTGATCTTCGCCGCCGGCACCGGCAACCCCTTTTTCACCACCGACACCACCGCAGCCCTGCGGGCCGCTGAGATCGGCGCCGATGTGGTGTTCAAGGCCACCAAGGTGGATGGCGTCTACAACAAGGACCCCAACAAGCACACCGATGCGGTGCGCTACGAGAGCCTCTCGTTCCTGGAGGTGCTCAGCTCCGAGCTCGAGGTGATGGACGGCACGGCCATTGCCCTCTGCAAGGACAACGCCATTCCGATTGTGGTGTTTGATCTGTTCGGCGCCGGCAACATCGGCCGCGCCGTGGCCGGCGAGCCGATCGGCACCCGCATTCACCCCTGACCCCCGCCATGGATTTGGAAGCCAGCATGCGCAAGTCGCTCGACGCGACGCAGCGCACCTTCAACACCATCCGCACGGGCCGGGCCAACCCCTCCCTGCTCGACAAGATCAGTGTGGAGTACTACGGCGCGGAGACGCCCCTGAAGTCTCTGGCCACCCTGTCCACCCCCGATTCCCAGACGATCCAGATCCAGCCGTTCGACACCGGCTCGATGGGACTGATTGAGAAGGCCATCTCCATGAGTGATCTGGGCCTCACCTGCAACAACGACGGCAAGGTGATCCGGATCAACATCCCGCCCCTCACCGAAGATCGCCGCAAGGAGCTCTGCAAGCTGGCCGCGAAGTATGCCGAAGAGGGCAAGGTGGCCCTGCGCAACGTGCGCCGCGATGCCATCGACAAGGTGAAAAAGCAGGAGAAGGACGGCGAGCTCTCGGAAGATCAGAGCCGCGATGAACAGGACAAGGTGCAGAAGCTCACCGATAAGTTCATCGCCGAGCTCGAGAAGCACCTGGCCGAAAAGGAAGCCGACATCCTCAAGGTGTGAACGCCACGCCAACTGACGTGGTGGTGGTGGGGGCCGGCGCTGCCGGTGGCGCCGCAGCCTTCCACCTAGCCCAGCGGGGGGTGAAGGTGGTGCTCCTGGATCGCGCCGCCTTCCCCCGCCCCAAGCCCTGTGGGGGCGGCATGGCGGCCTCGATGCAGGCGCTGTTCCCCTTTGACCTGGGGCCGGCCGTGGATGCGGTGATCGACCAGGTGCGTTTCACCTGGTGCCTGGGCGACCCCGTGACGGCCGTGTTGCCCGGCGATGCCCCCTTCTGGATCGTGCGGCGTTCCGTACTCGATGCCTATCTGGTGGAGCAGGCCACGGCAGCTGGGGTGGACTTCCAACCGGGCGTGGCGGTGCAGAGCCTGCAGCGATCAGGGGATCACTGGCAGCTCCAGGCGATCGGGCCAACCGGCGCAGCCCTATCACTCCAGGCGCGGGCGGTGGTGATCGCCGACGGCTCAGGATCGCAGTTGGCGGCCCGCCATGGCTTGGGGCCTGCCCGGCCGCGCTTTGCCGACACGGTGTCGGTGGAGGTGGAATGTGCGGTTCGCGAGCCCAGCACCGCCCGCTTTGAATTCGGTCTGGTGCGCCATGGCTTCTGCTGGTCCTTCCCCCGCCAGGGGGGCTACAGCATCGGCGTGGGCACCTTCATCGGCCGCGATCCCGCCGATGCCGATGCGGTGCTGAGCCAACTATTGCCCAGCCTGGGCCTATCCCCCGATGCCGGCGAACGCCGGGCGGGCCAGCTGCGCATCTGGGATGGCCACCACCCCCTCCATGGCCAGGGGGAGAACTCCGGGCTGGTGGTGGTGGGCGATGCCGCCTCCCTCTGTGATCCCTTCCTTGCCGAAGGTCTGCGTCCCGCCCTGATCAGCGGCTGCCGGGCCGCTGAGGCGATCGCAGCCTGGTTGGCCGGTGAGCCCACGGCCCTGGCCGGCTACACCAGCCGCATGCGGGCCGAATGGGGCGAGTCGATGGCCTGGGGCAAACGCATCGCCCAGGTGTTCTACCGGGTGCCCCGGGTGGGCTATCAGCTGGGCATCAAGCGCCCCACCGCACCGCAGCGCATTGCCCAGATCCTTTCCGGCGAGATGGGCTACGGCGACATCGCCCAGCGGGTGATCCGCCGCTTGCTGTTCCAACGCTCCTGAAGGTGGGCTTCAGCTCTTGGTGCAGGCTTCAGATCTTGGTGCAATCCTTGAGTTGCCGCAGGCGCTGATCGATCGAGCCCAGCAGTTCGATCGCAAACATCGGCGATTCCTGCACCGCAAACAGAAACTTTTCGCGGTTCATCACCAGCAACCGGCAGGGGGTTAACGCCCGGGCATTGCCGTAGCGGCGGTGATCGCTCGTCACCAGCGCGCCGGCGCCGAACACATCGCCGGCATTGATCTGCTCATGGCCCTGGTCGCCGTTCCAGCTCAACTGCACCGAGCCCTCCAGCAGGCCAAACATGCAATCGCCCGATTCTCCCGAGGCAAAAATCAGCTCCCCAGGCTCCACCGTGACCACCTCACCGTTGCTGGCCAGGGCGCGCATGGTGTCGAGGGCGTTCACGGTGCGACGGGAAGGACAAACACGTGGCCAGTGTGCCCCACGCGGGTTAAGGCTGGCTGTAGCCGGCGCCCACCAGGGCCGCGCCCAGTCCACCCTTGATGTCGTCTGGGGCGAGCCGGCCATCTTTATCGGTGTCGAGAGCATCGAACACCGCATCGCTGCCCAGCCACTCCTCGCGCGTGATGCAACCGTCGCCATCGAGATCATTGAGCAGGAAGATCTCGTGCACGGCATGGCTGAAGGCGGCGCCGCCCTCCAGCTCGGCCAGGCGATGGGCCAGCTGGGCCTCCAGGGCTTCGATCGCCTTGCAGAAGCCGCGGATCCCCTCATCCAGCTTCTCGGTGGCCATCGGATCGGCCGCCAGCATCTGACGGAAGTGGGCTTCATCGAGATGGATCTGGGCTTCGGTGGGAGCCGGATCAAAGGCGTTGAGTTTGCGCTCCAGTTCTCCTTCGGTGTGGCGCAACTGATCGAGCAGCGCCGGCGAGATGGTGAGCAGATCACAGCCAGCCAGCTCGATGATCTCCTCAATGTTGCGGAAGCTGGCTCCCATCACCTCGGTTTTGTAGCCGTAGGTTTTGAAGTAGTTGAAGATCTGGGTCACGGAGATCACACCGGGGTCTTCTGGGCCGGGGTAGCCGTCGCGGCCGGTGCTCTTCTTGTACCAATCGAGGATGCGCCCCACGAAGGGGGAGATCAGGGTGACGCCGGCCTCGGCGCAGGCCACCGCCTGGGCAAACCCGAACAACAGCGTCAGGTTGCAGTGGATACCCTCCTGCTCCAGTTGCTGGGCGGCACGAATGCCCTCCCAGGTGGACGCCACCTTGATCAGCACCCGGTCGTTGCTGATGCCTGCCTGGTTGTACAGGCCGATCAGTTTGCGGGCCTTGGCGATGGTGGCTTCGGTGTCGTAGCTGAGGCGGGCGTCCACTTCTGTGGACACGCGGCCGGGCACGATCTTGAGGATCTCCTTGCCGAAGGTGACGCAGATTTCATCGAGGGCTTCCCGCACCACGGCGTCGGCGCCGGCATCGGCCCCCATCACCTGGCGCGACTCCTGCAGGGAGCGATCGATCAGGTTTTGGTAGGTGGGAATCTGGGCTGCGGCCAGGATCAGCGACGGGTTGGTGGTGGCGTCGCGGGGGGTGAACTGCTTGATCGCATCGATATCGCCGGTGTCGGACACCACCACGGTCATGGCAGCGAGTTGATCGAGCAGGTTGGCCATGGGCAGGGGTGGTTTGAGCTGGCTGGGCATCAGCCCTGGTTGCCATCACGCTAGCCAGTGTGGCCGGATGCACCCAGACGGCAGACCGATCCTTGAGGGAACGGCAACACGAGCCGTCAGGCCTTGGGGCGCGACGGCGGAATCCGCTCCAGCACCAGCAGGGCGTCGATGATCTGGCGGGCGACCGGGGCCGCCACCGTGGAGCCGTAGGTGTTGCCTCCCTTCGGTTCATCCACCACCACGAGCACGACGTAGCGCGGGTCGTCGATGGGCAGGTGGCCAACAAAGCTGGTAATCAGAGCCCCCGGGATGTACACACCCCGCTCCGCTTTCTGGGCAGTGCCGGTTTTGCCGCCGATCCGGTAACCGGGAATCTTGATGCCCAAGCCACTGCTGTTCTCCACCACCGACTCCATCCAGCTCATCACCGTGCGGGTGACAGCGGGATCGAGCAACGGCAGCCCGCTCCCACCCGGAGCGCTGGCCAGTGCATCTCCAGAGCGCAGACCGCGGGTGATGTGCGGGCTCACCAGCCGGCCCCCGTTGGCCAACATGGCGTGCAGCTGCAGCAGCTTCAGCGGCGTCAGGGAGAAACCCTGGCCAAAGGCGGCCACGGCCGGCTCAATCGCCTGGCTGGTGAAGGCCTTGCGGGACTTGAGTTCACCGGCTACCGCCCCCGGCAGGTCGGTGTCGGGCCTTTCATCAATCCCGAAGGTGCGCAGCCACTGCCAGAAGCGATCCCGCTTCACCTGGGCCATCGCCTTCACCATCGCCACGTTGCTCGACACCTGCAGCACGGTGGGGAAATCAATCAGGCCATTGGCCCGCTTGTCGTGGTTGAAGATCGGCCAGCCCCCGATCGTTAGCTGACCGGTGTCGGCCACCCGGCCATTGGCCTGAATTGCCTTGTCCTGCAGGGCCAGGGCCAGGTTGATCGGCTTGAAGGTGGAGCCCGGTTCGTAGAGGTCCTGCACCGACCACTCGCGGAACAGCCCGGGGTTGAATTTCCAGAACTGGTTGGGATCGTAGGTGGGGGTGGAGGCCAGCGCCAGCATTTCGCCGTTGCGCACATCCATCACCAGGGCCGCACCGCGCTTGGCATTCCACTTCTTGACCTGCTTGACCAGGGCTTGCTGGGCCACCTGCTGCAGCCGGGCATCGAGGGTGAGCTGCAGGCGCAGGTCGTCGCCGTAGAGGGAGCCAGCCGTCAGGCCGGCGGGCAGCGGGGTGCCATCGGCACCCCGGCGCATCTGCAGGGCCGTTTCCTGGCGCTTGAGGTCGCCATCCCGGCTCTGCTCCAGGCCGGCCTGGGGAACGCGCTCCAGGTTGAGGAAGCCGACGACGTTGGCAAACAGGGGGCCCTGGGGATAGATGCGGTGGGGGTAGGCCTCGAGATCCAGGCCACTGATCCCCAGCTGCCGCACCCGCTCAGCCGTCTCCGGATCCAGGTCGGTGCGCAGCTTGATGCCACTGCGGCGGCCCGCCATCGTTTGCAGGAGCCCGGCTTTCGGCAGGGCCAACACCGCCGCCACCTTGCTGGCCACCTCATCGGAGCTGCGGATCTTCTGGGGGTCGTCGCCCGGGAAATTGAAATAGCGGGGATGGGCCCAGAGGGTGAAGCGCTGTTCATCAAGGGCCACCAGGCGCCCGTTGCGATCAACGATCGTGCGCCGCTTGCCGATCGGCTTGGTGGTTTGGGTCTGGATGGCGTGGGCCCGGTTCTGGAGGTTGGTCGCATCGACCACCTGCAACCAGGCCAGCCGTACGGCCAGGCCCACCAGGCCCACGCACAACAGCCCATAAACCGCCAGCAAACGGCCGGTGGGCACCGGCTGGATCGCGACGACCCGCTGGGGAGAACTGCTGCGACTGCGGATAGGGCCGCGGCGACGACTGGACGTCATCGACATGGATCAGTAACCCGAGCGGATCTGACGCAGCTGAATGCTGCTCAGCAGGGGCAAGCCGCCGGAGAGGGAGGCGGACTTGGGCGGGGGGAGATACACCAATTTTTCACTGCTGGTCGGCACCAGCCAGCCCGGGCGCTTCACCGCGCCCAGGTGGTGCTGCTCCAACAGCGCCGACGATTCCTGCAGCTTGTGCTCCAACACCTGGGAGGCCTCCAGTTGCTGGTAGCTCACACCCCAGCGGTTCTGCCAGTGCAGGGTCAGGGCGCTGAGGGCGAGCATGCAGATGCCGAGGCCCGCCAGGGTGCCATCGGTGGCGCGGTGGAGGTTGCTGATCCAGGGAGCTCGGCGCTCCAGCCTGCGGCCGGAGAGGGAGCCCTGAATCAGCTCAAGGGTGCGCCGCTGGGCCCGTCGGCTGGCATGTCTCCCCGCCATCAGAGGACTTTCGGGAGCCTGCCGGGGCGAGAGGGAGGCAACCAAAGGGACGGCCCGAGCACTGCGCGATTGAACCACCCCTGATGCCAAGCAGCAAGGGGACTGGAGCCTTCAACCTGCCAGCAAGAGCAAATTGGCAAAGGTGAGGCCATTCCAAAGGCTGTGCATCAACACACTCGCCCCCAGCCTGCCGCTCTGGAGCCGTAGCCAGCCCAGGCCCAAGCCGAGCACAAACAGGGGCGGCAACTCGCCGATGCTGAGGTGGGCAACGCTGAACACCAGCGCACTGATCAGCACGGCCCAGAGGCCGCCCCAGCGCTGAGCCAGCACCGGCAGCAGCACGCCGCGGAACAGGGTTTCCTCAAACAGTGGCGCCAGCACCAGGGCCGTTACGGCAAAACAAAGCAACGCCAGGGGATTGGCACTGGTGAGCACCAGCTCGAGCAGGGGATTGCTGCCGCCAGGATCGCCAACCAACCGCTCCTGAAGCCAGCCCGTCAGGGCCACCAGGGGCAGCACCATCAGCACCTGGACCAGAGCACGGCGCAGGGTGCCGCCCAGTGGTCGCCAGTGCCACTGCAGCCAGCCCCCTAGGGGCCGCGGACCGTGGGACCGCAACTGGCCCCAGAGCAGTGCCAGCGGGACCGCCATCAAACCGAGGTATAGGCCCAGCACCAACACCCCCTGCTGCAGGGCGGGCTGGGCGGCCAGCGGCCCGAGTCCGCCCTGCAGCAGGGGAGCCAGCAGCAGCGGCACCAGCAACTCACCCACCACCACAAAGCCACCGGCGATCAGCAGGGTTGCCTCCGCCAGGGTCAGGGGTGGCCCCTGCAGGGGCGCCCGGGCCTGGGCCTTGCCGCGCCAGCGCAGCCAGAGCTCGCGCAGCAGCAGGCCGATGCCCAGCAGCAACAACAGCACCGGCACCACCCCCGTACCCAAAAGACGCAGCACCGCCGCCCGCTGGGCCGGCCGATCGCTGCAGGCGTCGACACTCCCGCCCAGGGCCTGGCAGGCCAAGGCTCGGGTGAGGGGCGAGGGGTGCCAGCCCGCCCACAGCTCCTCCGCCGGCCCAGGGGGCCGGTTCGCAGGCGGGGCGAGCAGGGCCGCCAGGAGGGGCCGCTGCTCTGGAGGCACCTGCTGTTGCAGATCCTGCAGCCGTTGCCGGCCCGCCTGCTGCTGCCCCGTCTGACCCTGCAGCAGAGCCAGTTGCAGCTGCTGCTCGGGGGCAGGGGGCAGGGGGGCGTCGTTGACCTGCTGGAGAAGTTCCTTCTGCAAGCCCTGGAGCGGCTGATCCCCGGCCAAGAGCGGGCGCAGGTTGGCGGGCAGGGCGGGGGCCGCCAGGGCCGTCAGCTCCAGCTGGCGCAGCTCCAGGGCATTGCCCACCGATGGGCGCTGCAGGCTGTCCACCAGGCCGTTGAGCCAGAGCAGGCCACTAAGCACCAGGCTGAGCAGGGCCAGTCCAGCGGTCCACCCTGCGCTCGGACGGGGTTGCGGGGTGGGGCTGGCGTTCAAGCGCAGGCCCTCCGGGGCTTACGAGTGGGGCGATTCTGCCCACACCCCCTCCCATACGATGGTCAGAGAGCAGAGTCAAGCCCGTGCCCCTTCGGATTGTGTTGGTGCGCCATGGGCAGAGCAGCTTCAATGTGGAGCACCGCATCCAGGGCCGCGACGATCTCTCCACCCTCACCGACACCGGCCAGTCCCAGGCCCGTGCCACAGGGGCCGCGCTGCGGGATCTGACCTTCACGGCGGCCTACACCTCGCCGCTGCGCCGGGCCGCCGACACCGCCCAGCTGTTGCTGGCCGAGCAGGGGCAGGGCCTGGTGGCGACGCCCGATGCGCTGTTGCTGGAAATTGACCTGGCCCCCTGGAGCGGGCTGCTGCGCCAGGAGCTGCGCGAGCACCACGCCGAGCAAGAGCGGCAGTGGCGTTTGGCGCCGGAACGGCTCGAACTGCAGCGGGCCGATGGCTACACCTACCGGCCCCTGCAGGAGCTGATGGCCCAGGCCCAGCAATTCCGAGAGCAGCTGCTGGAGCGCCATGGGGCTGCAATCGCTGACGAGCAGGGTCCACCCCAGACAGTGCTAGTGGTGGCCCACAACGCCATCCTGCGCTGCCTGCTGCTGGCGCTGCTGGATCTGCCCCTGTCCGGCTTCCGCCGGCTGCGGGTCGACAACTGCTCCCTATCGGTGCTCAACCTCAGTGGCGGGGGAGTGCAGGTGGAATCCCTCAACGGGCTGGCCCACCTCGGCACCCCCCTGCCCTCCAAAGGCCCAGGGCCGCGCCTGCTGCTGGTGCGCCATGGCGAAACCGACTGGAACCGCGAAGGCCGCTTCCAGGGGCAGATCGACATTCCCCTCAATGCCACCGGGCGCTCCCAGGCCGAGGCGGCTGGTCGGTTCCTGGCGCCGGTCACGATCAATCGGGCCTACACCAGCTGCATGGCGCGCCCCCGCCAGACCGCCGAAGCGATCCTGGCCTCCCACCCCGGCGTGCCCCTCACCAGCAGCACCGGCCTGGTCGAAATCGGCCATGGACTCTGGGAAGGCCGGCTCGAGCAGGAGATCGCCGAGGGCTGGCCCCAGTTGCTCGCCGACTGGAAACGGGCGCCCCAGACCGTGCAGATGCCGGAGGGGGAGACCCTGCAGCAGGTCTGGGACCGCTCCCTGGCCACATGGGCCCGCATCGCCGCCAGCCTCAGCGACGACGAAACCGCCCTGGTGGTGGCCCATGACGCCGTCAACAAAACCATTCTCTGCGGACTGCTGGGCCTGCAGCCCGCCGACATCTGGGCCATCAAGCAGGGCAACGGTGGCGTCACCGTGATCGACTACCCCGAGGGAGCCGACGGGCGCCCGCTGGTGGCGGCCATGAACCTCACCCCACACCTGGGTGGCGTGTTGGACCGCACCGCCGCCGGTGCGCTCTGAATTTTGACGCGCCCCCTCTGGCTTCAGCAGGTTCAACTGCTCACAGGGCCAGGCCAGCCCCTCCACCGCGCCGATGCCCTGATCGATGCCAACGGTGCCCTGCTCAGCTGGGGAGAGCCGGCCGGGCAGCAGGCCGCAGCCCTCGGGCTCTCCCCCACAGCTGCCCAGGCGTGGCTGCTGGCGCCGATGCTGGTGGATCCCCACAGCGCGCTGGAGCAGCCCTGGGATGGGCGGGCTGAGAACCTCACCAGCCTGGCTGCCGCCGCAGCGGCGGGGGGCTACGGCACCGTGGCCCTGTTGCCCTGGTCCAGCCCCTGGCGGGACCGGCCCGAGCGCCTCAACCTCAACCTGAACCTGTCCGGACTCGAGCCGCTGGCCCTGGAGCGCTGGGGCAGCTTCAGCCTGGAGGGGGCCGATCAGGAGCTGGCCCCCCACGCCGATCAGATCGCTGCAGGGGCCCTCGGGCTGGCCTGCCACGACCAGCTGCCTCCCCTGGCCCTGTTGGAGCGGGGGTTGCTGCTCGGCGAGATGGGCCCGCGGCCCGTGCTGGTGGCTCCCAGAGATCGGAGCCTCACCGGCGGCGGCTTCGTGCGCGAGGGGGTCGACGCCCTGCGGGCCGGCTGGCCGCTGGATCCGGTGCTGAGCGAAACCCTGCCGCTGCAGAGCCTGCTCACCCTGGCCGCCAGCCGTCCCGAGGCAGCCCTGCGACTGATGAACCTCTCCACCGCCGCAGGTGTCGCGTTGCTGCGGGCGGCCCAGCAGCGCCCCCTGGCCAGCGTCAGCTGGTGGCACCTGCTGGCCGACAGCAGCAACCTGGATCCCACCGCTGAGGGCTGGCGGCTGCACCCCTCCCTGGGCACAGCGGACGATCGCCACGCCCTGATCACCGCCCTGGCCGATGGCGTGCTCACCGCCGTGGCGGTGCATCACCTGCCACTTGATGCGGAGGAGCAGCTGCTGCCCCTCGACCAGCGGCGGCCTGGGCTGGCCGGCCACGGCGCCCCCCGCGGACTGGTGCTGCCGCTGCTCTGGCAGGAGCTGGTGGGGCGCCGCAGCTGGCCCGTGGAGCAGCTCTGGCAGGCCCTGAGCTGGGGCGGGTCCGCGCTGCTGGGGCTGCCGCCCGAACAGCTCCGCATGGGGTCGCGCCGCTGGCTGCTGTTCGACCCGCAGCAGCAATGGGCCTGGGAGCCAAGCCATTCGCTCTCGCACGCAGCCAACCAACCCCTGGGAGGCCGGACCATCACGGGTGGGGTGCGCGCTACCGGCTTGACGCCGGCTGATCACTGGAGCCTGTCACCCCCAGCGCCCCCGTCTGGTTAAAGGGATAAAAGCGCCAAAAGGCACGGCCGATGATTTCGTCCTGGGGCAGGAAAGGGCCCCCTGGCCAGAAGCGTCCGTCCCAGCTGTTGGCACGGTTGTCACCCAGGGTGAGCACATGGCCTGGTGGAACCACCGCATTGAGGGTGCGGCAGGGCCCCATCCCCTGGCTGTCCACCGGGCAGTCGTTCTGCACGTAGGGCTCGGGCAGCCGCTGGCCATTGATGAACACATGCCCCCTGGGATCCACCATCACCCGCTCGCCCGGCAAAGCCACCACCCGCTTGATGTAGGCATCGCAGGCGGGGCTGGCCACCCCGGGCAGACTGCCGATCAGGGGCAGATTCACCACCAGGCAGCGCAAGGGGTTGCGGCTGGCACCAGCCGAGAGCACCGGGTCGAAATGGTGGGGAGAGTGGAACACCACGATCTCGCCGCGGCGGGGAGCGCGCTGGCGGTAGCTGAGTTTTTCCACCAGCAGGCGATCCTGCAACTGCAACCCCGGCAGCATCGAACCCGACGGGATGTAGCGGGCCTCCACCAGAAACTGGCGAATGCCCAACGCCACCGCCAGGGTGATCACCACACTGCGCCAGAAGGCCCAGGGGCTTTCTGGTGTCTCCGCAAGGGCCTGAGCGGGCGTCTCGGCGGGGGGCTCAGCCGGCGACGGGGAGGGCTGATTCAGGCTTTCGGGAGTGTTCAACGGGCGGTTCAACAGGTGGGGCCTTCAGAAACGGGAGGGCGCTGGGGAAGCCGAGCCCAAGCAGGCCCGGCCGCATCATTGCCTGGCCGCATCATTGTGTTGACGCAGGGGCCTCAGGGCCTGCGGAGTCAGGGTCCCCTGGCCAGACTCGGCAGGTTAGGCACCCCACCACCCGCCCGGCTCCATGGCGCGCCCCCGCTGGCAAGCTCAAACCGCTGCGTCGATGGCGGCATCATCGGGGAGCTGGGCGCGGAGCTGGGATCGCTTTGTGGCGGTGTGGGCCAGCCTCAACCTGCTGTGGGTCGCCTTCGACCTCACCTACGTGCCGCTGCGCACCTTCTGGCTGCAGCGCAACCTCTACCCGATCCCCTCGGTGCCGCTGGTGGTACCCCTCACCGTGATCCCGGATGTCACACCGCTGGTGGATCCGATCAAGGGCATCGAACCTCACCGCGAAACCCAGGCCTACCTCGAGCAATACCGCCAGTTGGATGCGGCCCTGCTGGCCCTGCCCACCGGCCAGGCCCCCCAGGCGAGCCAGGTGATCCTGTTGAACCGCCAGGCCCAGCTCACCGCCCAACTGATCGACAGCAACCCCTTCCTGGCCTCGGAGGCCTCCGGCACCCTCGAGAAGATCAAAAACCGCCTGCGTCAGCGGGCCGACCGGGACTCCGCCCGCCAAGCCTCCGCCGTGCTGCTGGATCCGGCCTGGATCCAGAGCCGGGGCTGGAGTCAGGAGCGCCGCTTCTGGAGCGGCCAGATCCTGCCGCTGGTGGCCACCAACTACTGGCGGTCCATCGATGAGAACGGCCGCCCCACCGACCATTTCTGGCGCATCGACCTGCTGCTGTTCCAGAGCGTCTTCGCGCTGGACATCCTGCTGCGGCTGATCCGGCTGCGGCGGCGCCTGCCGGGGCTGAGCTGGGGCGATGCCCTGTTGCGGCGCTGGAGCGACCTGCCCCTGCTGCTGCCCTTCTGGCGCTGGTTGCGGGTGGTGCCGGTGCTGGAGCGGCTTCAGACGTCTGGGCTGGTCAACTTCGAGCCGCTGCGGGCCGTGGTCAGCCGCGGCGTGGTGGCACTGCTGGCGGTGGAGCTGTTCGAGGTGCTGTCGCTGCAGATCCTCGATGGCACCCAGGGGCTGATCCGCTCGCGGCGCTGGCCCCAACGGCTGCGGGCGCTGCGCAGCCACCAGAGCGTGGCCAGCAGCAGCGACGAGCGGGCGCTGGTGGAGCTGGTGCGCATCTGGGCGCCGCTGCTGCTCAGCCGGGTGGCCCCGCGCCTGGCCCCGGAGCTGCAGGGGCTGCTGGGCTACAGCCTGCGCCAAAGCCTCGATCGCACCGTGGTGCCGCCGCCGCTGCGCCAGCTGCAGCCCCTGCTCCAGGTGGAAACCGGCATCAGCCGCCAGCTGGCCTCGGGCATGGTCGACAGCCTGCTGGAGCTTTCCCGCAGCACCGGCAACCGGCTCTCGCGCCGCGACGATGTGCAGCTCGACCTACTGCAGCGCTTCATCGACCGCTTCTGGGAAGAACTGGCAGCCGCCCTGGAGAGCGGGCCCGCCCTGGAGCGTTCCCAGGAGCTCCTCTGCGCCCTGATCGATGGCGCCAAAGGCACCTACCTCAGCCAGATCAACCGGGCCGGCATAGAGGCTCTGATCCAGGAGCTGGATCAATTGATCACCGCCCCCGTCAGGGCCGAAGGCGAGCAGGCCCCTAACCCGGAGCCTGGACGTCCAGAAGCGCTGCCCACTCCGGCTCCTTGAAGCCTGTGAGGATGAGGCCGGCGTCGGTGATCAGCACGGGCCGCTTGATCAACTTGCCATCAGCAGCCAGAGCCGCGAGGGCCGCCTGATCATCGAGGGCTTGCACTGCAGCCGCTCCCAGGGCGCGGTAACTCTGGCCACTGGTGTTGAACAGGCGCTGGCGCCCCAGTTGCGCCAAGGCCTGCTCCAGCTCCGCGGAGCTTGGGGGTTGCTCGGTGATGTCGAGGATTTCAGGCTGCAGCTGTCGGGCGGCCAGCCAAGCGATGGCCTTACGGCAGGTGCTGCAACGCGAGTAGCTGTAGAGCTTCAGCGGCCTAGCCCCTGCCAATCAAGGACTTAAGCGCCCCAACCAGGCTGTTGGAGCCTTTGCCCACGGCGTTGGTGGGCCGGGTGCGGACGGTGACGTCGCCGTTGACGGTGGTGCGGCAGCTGAGGCGGAAGTTGGCGGGGCGATCCGCCAGGTACACCTCTTCCACATCGCTGCGGGGGGAAAGATTTTGCATGCCCTCCACCACTTCCATCACACAGGTGCCGCACTGGCCGAGGCCACCGCAATTGTTGACGTTGTTGAGTCCCTTGTAGGGGTTGATGCCCGCATCAAGAGCGGCCTTGCGCAGGTTGGCCCCCTCGATGCAACCGACCTGCTGGCCTTCCTGTTCAAAACGGATGGTGGGCACGGTCGAGCTGGGGCAAAGTGCGCCGCCCAACTTAAGCCACGCCCGTCCCGATGCCTAGCATCAGAGTCCACGTCTTCAAGCCTTGTCAGCTCCCCTCGGCTACGACCTGATCGTGCAGCAGCTGATCCCGGGTTACGCCAGCCTGGCCCGGTTGGCGGTGGCCCTGCTGGCGGCTTCACCGCTGGCCAGCCGCACCGGTGCCGGTGTGCTGGTGGCAGGTTGCGGCACCGGGGCTGAGCTGGTGGAAGCCCGGGCCCAGCGCCCAGAGTGGCAGCTGACCGCGATTGATCCCTCCGCAGAGATGCTCGCCGCGGCCCAGAAGCGCCTGGGGAGCGAGGGCATCCAGTGGCGTCAAACCACGGTGGAGGAGCTGCAGGCGGATGCCTGCTTCGCCGGGGCCCTGTCGGTGCTGGTGTTGCAGTCGTTGCCGGATGACGGCACCAAGCTGGCCTTCCTCACGGCCCTGGCCCGCAGCCTGGAGCCGGGCGGCCAGCTGGTGCTGGTGGATCTGATGGCGCCGGAACGCTCCCCTCTGCAAAACCAGGTGGACGCGGCCTGGTTGGGCTTTCAGCGGGCCAGCGGCTTAGAGGCGGAGCCGCGCGACCTGGAGCCTCTCACCCAGGGGCTCCACCCCATCGGCGAGGCCCGGCTCACCGCCCTGGTGAACGCGGCCGGCTTCAGCGACCCGGCCCGGATCTTCCAGGCTCTGGGCTACGAGGGCTTCCTGCTGCAGCGCCGTCCCTGAGGCCAGGGTCAGCAGCTGGCCTTGGCGGCCTCGATACAGCTCTGCAGCAGGGCCGGCACCGCCTCCAGATCCAGCCAACCGGTGATCTCGGTGACCCGACCCTCCATGTTTTTGTAGGTGCGGAAAAACTCCGCCACTTCCTCAAGCTGGTTGGGCGCGATCTGACGAATCGAGCGGATCTCCTTGTGCCTGAAGCCGGCCTCCGGCACACACAGCAACTTGCCGTCGTGGGCACCGGAGTCGACCATGTCGAGGATGCCGATCGGTCGGGCGCGAATCAGGCAGCCCGCAAAGGTGGGCTCCTCCATGATCACCATCGCGTCGAGGGGGGCACCATCCTCGGCGAGGGTATTGGGCACGAAGCCGTAATCAAACGGGTAGCGCACCGACGAGTGCAACACCCGATCGAGGGCCATCACCCCCGCCTGCTCGTTATATTCGTATTTATTGCGGCTGCCGGCGGGAATTTCCACCACCAGGTTCACCAGCCCAGGCGCCGGGGAGGCCGGCAGATGGCGCAGATCCATCGAAGCTCGGCGGGATGGGGGTAAACGATCTGCCGGTCACCACCGTGGTCAGTGGCACGACGGCTGTGGCCAAGGCAATCAGGCTGCCCAGGAGCAGCGGTAGGGCTTGGGGGCCCGGACTGAAAGGGTCATCCCCATCGTCGCCCAAGGGCTCCTGACTGGCCAACTGGATCGGCGTGGGGCAGTCGGGCCTAGTGATGGGCCTGAGGGTCGTAGGGGAATCTCGGGAAACACGATCCATGGGGCTGTGGAAGGTGCAGGCACCTCATCCACCAGTAACAACACAAGAGACTTCAACAATTCTGGCACTTTTTCCGCCAGGCGAGCGGTCTTGTTCAGGCGGCGGGGCGAACACCCTGATCGTGCTGATCGCGACGGGCACTGAGGTCGGCTGGGCGACCGTCGAGGTGATCGAGACGGGTGCGGATGACACGCAACTCCTCGAGGATGGCACCGAGCAACTGCTGGGTGGCTGTGGAGGGGGAGTTGAGAACCTCCACCGTGACCTCCTTGATCCGCAGGACGTCGCGTGCGAAGCGAGCCACCTCGTTGGGGTGGAACATCAGCGGATCCTTCTGATCGCTGCGGTATTCCGGATTGAGTTTGCGCGGATTGAAGGGAGGGTTAAGATTGCGCGGATCGGTGTTGGTGTAGCGGTAGACCGAGGCGCGGGATCGGTTGAGGGCCTTCTGAACCTCATCAATACCGATCAAACCTTCGCTGGCTTCCGACCCCACCTCCGCAGATCCGACCGAAGCAGCCTCTTCCAGCGGTAGCGCCGCCTTCTGACCCAATCCCGCTGCACCCAACCCCATTGCATGAGCGGCACCGGGGTGGAGAGACATGAGACGGACCTGGGACAACTGGGATTGGGCTCAGACGTTAGCAGGGGTTGCGAGGCTCCGCTGCAGCGATGGTCACCCTGACGACTGCATCCCTGGGCTTGGGTCGGTGATAGGTTCCGCGATCCTCTGAAATCTGCGGCCATGCGCGTCTCCCGCCTGATGCTGGTGACGCTTCGCGATGATCCGGCCGAGGCCGAGATCCCTTCCCACAAGCTGTTGCTGCGGGCGGGATACATCCGCCGGGTGGCCTCCGGGATTTACGCCTACCTGCCGCTGATGTGGCGGGTGCTCCAGAAGGTGTCCAGGGTTGTGCGCCAGGAGATGGATCGAGCCGGTGCCCTCGAAACCCTGCTGCCCCAGCTGCAGCCAGCAGAGCTATGGCAGCGCAGTGGCCGCTGGGCCGGCTACACCGCGGGCGAGGGCATCATGTTTCACCTGGAGGATCGCCAGGGCCGAGAGCTCGGATTGGGACCCACCCATGAAGAGGTGATCACGGCACTGGCCGGCGACCTGCTGCGCTCCTACCGGCAGTTGCCCGTGAATCTTTATCAGATTCAGAGCAAATTCCGCGATGAGATCCGTCCTCGTTTCGGGCTAATGCGCGGACGGGAATTCATCATGAAGGATGCCTATTCCTTTCATGCCGACGAAGACTCCCTGCGGCAGACCTACGCGGAGATGGACCAGGCCTACCGCCGCATCTTTGCCCGCTGCGGCCTCCGAGCCGTGGCTGTGGAAGCCGATAGCGGTGCCATCGGCGGATCCGCAAGCCAGGAGTTCATGGTCACCGCCGATGCTGGCGAGGACCTGATCCTGACCAGCGGCGACGGCCGCTACGCCGCCAACCAGGAACGGGCCGTGTCGTTGGCACCTGAAGCCGTGGCCCTGCTGGGCGGCGTGCGCGCCGGTGGACAGGGTGAACCCCTCGCCACCCATGGGCAGAGCAGCATCGAAGACCTCTGCTCTGCCCATGGCTTCGATCCCACCCAGACGGTGAAGGTGCTGCTGCTGTTGGCCCGCTTCGAAGATGGCCACCAACAGCCCCTGTTGGTGAGCCTGCGGGGGGATCAACAGCTCAACGAGGTCAAGCTGGCCAATGCGGTGACCGCCCGAGGCTCCGCCGAGCACGGCGCCTTGCTGGACATCAGCCCCCTCAGCGCCGAAGCAGCTGCCAAGGAAGGCCTGGAGCCCATCCCCTTCGGCTTCATGGGACCCCAGCTGAGCGATGGCGCCCTGGCCGCCGCCCGCAGCTGGTCGCCGCGCTTCCTGCGGCTCGCCGACCCCACCGCCACCGCGCTCGAGGCCTTTGTGGGTGGGGCCAACACGATGGACACCCACCTGGTGGGGGCTGCCTGGGGATCGCTATGCCCCGCTCCCGAGAGCGTGGACCTGCGGGCCGCCCAGCCTGGAGATCGCTGCCAGCACGATCCCAGCCAGCAGCTGGAGGCCAGCCGTGGCATTGAAGTGGGCCACATCTTCCAGCTCGGCCGCAAATACTCGGAAGCCCTCGACGCCCGCTTCACCAACGAAGCCGGCGTTGAGGAAGCCCTGTGGATGGGCTGTTACGGCATCGGGGTCTCGCGGCTGGCCCAGGCGGCGGTGGAGCAGCACCACGACGGCAACGGCATCTGCTGGCCCGTATCGATCGCTCCGTTTGAGGTGATCGTGGTGGTGGCGAACGCGGCCGACCCTGAGCAATCCAACCTCGGCGAAAAGCTCTACGGCCAGCTGCAGCAGGCCGACGTGGACGTGCTGCTGGATGACCGCGGCGAGCGGGCTGGGGTGAAGTTCAAGGATGCCGACCTGATCGGCATCCCCTGGCGGGTGGTGGTAGGCCGCGGCGCCGCAGCCGGCGTGGTGGAGCTGGTGGAACGCTCCAGTGGCGACAAGCGGGAGCTCCCCGCCAGCGAGCTGCTCGCGACCCTGCTGCCCAGCCTGGAGAGCCAGCGCCAGGGGCTTCTCTGAGGCGGCTTCTAGGATCGAAGAACTTGCATCCCACCCATGGCCGCTGTGCTCGCCCCCTTCAGCCAGCGGCTGAGGCTTCTGATCTCGCGGCTGGCGATCGCCTTGGTGCTCTGCCTGAGCCTGACCCTGACGGCCTGCAGCTCCGCCAGTGGCGGCCTCACGGGCAACTACGTCGACGACACCGTGGCGGTTGCCGACAGCCTCCTGGCCACCATCAACCTGGGGGCTGATGATCCCGGCCGCGCTGAAGCCGAGACCGAAGCCCGCAGCCTGATCAACGGCTACATGGCGCGCTACCGCCCCCGCAGCGCGGTGAACGGCCTCGGCTCCTTCACCACCATGCAGACCGCCCTCAACTCCCTAGCCGGCCACTACACCAACTACCCGAATCGGCCGGTGCCTGACGCTCTTAAGGAGCGCATCAGCAAAGAGCTGAAAAAGGCCGAAACCAACGTCGTCCGGGGGGCTTGAGCCCTTGGTTCACGGCGCCTGGACAGCGAGCCGTGCCGTTCCGACTTTGACGAACGGCACCGCGATCTGAGAGGCTCTTGCATTGTGCTCAGAAGCGGCTGCGGGCCGCTGCCTCCTTGGCCAACGTTGTCGTCATCGGTGCACAGTGGGGCGACGAGGGGAAGGGCAAGATCACAGATCTTCTCAGCCGCTCCGCCGACGTTGTGGTGCGCTATCAGGGCGGGGTCAACGCCGGCCACACCATCGTCGTGGACGACAAGGTGCTCAAGCTGCACCTGATCCCCTCCGGCATCCTCTATCCCGACACCGTCTGCCTGATCGGTTCCGGCACAGTGGTGGACCCGAAGGTGATGCTCGGCGAGCTGGACATGCTGGCCGAGAACGGCATTGGCGTGGAGGGCCTGCAGCTGGCCTCCACGGCCCACGTGACCATGCCTTACCACCGCCTGCTGGACCAGGCGATGGAGCAGCGCCGCGGCGACCGTCGGATCGGCACCACCGGCCGGGGCATCGGCCCCACCTACGCCGACAAGTCGGAGCGCAACGGCATCCGCATCCTCGACATCCTTGACGAGGGCCGCCTGCGCGACCGGCTGGCCGGGCCGCTGGCCGAGAAGAACGAAATTCTGGTGAAGCTCTACGGGCTCGAGCCGCTTGTGTTCGAGGAGGTGGTGGCCGAATACGTGGCCTACGGCCAGCGCCTGGCCCCCCACGTCGTCGACTGCACGCGCACCATCCACCAGGCCGCGCGGGCCCGCAAGAACATCCTGTTCGAGGGCGCCCAGGGAACCCTGCTCGATCTCGATCACGGCACCTATCCCTACGTCACCTCGTCCAACCCGGTGAGTGGCGGCGCCTGCATCGGTGCCGGCGTGGGTCCCACCCTGATCGACCGGGTGATCGGCGTGGCCAAGGCCTACACCACCCGGGTGGGCGAGGGTCCCTTCCCCACCGAGCTCGAAGGCAGCCTCAACGATCACCTCTGCGACCGCGGCGGCGAATTCGGGACCACCACCGGTCGACGCCGGCGCTGTGGCTGGTTTGACGGCGTGATTGGCCGCTACGCCGTAGAGGTGAACGGTCTCGACTGTTTGGCCATCACCAAACTCGACGTGCTCGATGAGCTCGATGAAATTCAGGTGTGCGTCGCCTACGAGCTCGACGGCGAGCGCATTGAGTATTTCCCGAGCAGCTCGGAAGACTTCGCCCGCTGCCAGCCGATCTTTGAAACCCTGCCGGGTTGGCAGACCTCCACCGCCGACTGCCGCAGCCTCGAGGAACTGCCGGCCACGGCGATGAGCTACCTGCGCTTTTTGGCCGACCTGATGGAAGTGCCGATTGCGATTGTCTCCCTGGGCGCCAACCGCGACCAGACCATCGTGGTGGAGGACCCCATCCACGGTCCCAAGCGAGCCCTGCTGAGCGTCTGATGACCAAACATTTCGACGTTGTCGGCATCGGCAACGCCATCGTGGACGTGCTGGTGCAGGCCGACGACGACCTGCTTGACAACTTCGAGCTCACCAAGGGCACCATGGCCCTGGTGGATGAGCACCAGGCCGAAACGCTCTACGCCAGCGTGGGACCTGGCCTGGAAACCTCCGGGGGCTCAGCCGCCAACACCCTCGCCGGGGTGGCTCAGCTGGGCGGGCGGGCCGGCTTCATCGGCCGGGTGCGCGACGACCAGCTGGGAGGCATCTTTGCCCACGACATCCGTTCGGTCGGTGCCCGGTTCGATACGCCGGCGGCCACCACGGGGCCGTCCACGGCCCGCTGCCTGATCCTGGTCACCCCGGATGCCCAGCGCACCATGTGCACCTACCTGGGGGCGTCGGTGGGCCTCGATCCTGCCGACCTGGATCTGGACCTGGTGGCCCAGGCCAAGGTGCTGTACCTCGAGGGCTACCTGTGGGACAGCGACGAGGCCAAGGCGGCCTTCATCGCCGCGGCCGAGGTGGCTCGCGCCCATGGCGGTGAAGTGGCCCTGAGCCTCTCCGATGCCTTCTGCGTCGAACGCCACCGCGACAGCTTCCAAGAGCTGGTGGATGGCCACGTCGACATCTTGTTTGCCAACGAGATGGAGATCACGGCCCTCTACAAAGCCAACAGCTTTGAAGAGGCCGCCGACCAGGTGCGGGGGCGCTGCAAGGTGGCGGCCCTGACCCGCAGCGAACTGGGCTCGGTGATTCTCAATGGCCAGGGCAGCCACGCCATTGCGCCCTTCCGGCTCGGCCCCCTGGTGGACACCACCGGCGCCGGCGATCTTTATGCGGCCGGCTTCCTGCATGGTTACACCCAGGGCCAGGACCTGGAGGCCTGCGGTCGCCTCGGCTCACTCTGCGCTGGTCAGGTGGTGACCCAGCTCGGCCCCCGGCCCCAGGGATCCCTCAAGGACCTGGTGGCCCAGCATCTGGGCTGAGGCTCTCCACCAGCCACTGGCCATAGGCACCGGCGCTGACGGCGCTCCAGTGGATCCACTCTGGGGTGTCGTAGCTGTGCAACGCCAGCAACGCCTCACGCAGGGCTTCCAGCCGCTCGGGGCTGGTTTTGAGCAGCAGTTGCACTTCCTCGCTGGAGGTGATCTGCCCCTGCCAGCGGTAGTGCGACTGCACCGGCAACAGGCTGGCGCAGGCCACAAGGCGCCGCTCCAGGAGCTCCGCCGCCAGGGCCCTGGCCCGCTCTGGGCTGGCCTCGGTGGTGAGCACCAGCTGCAAGGGCTGGTTGGTGTTGGCGTCCGTCATGGGCGGGGGGGCGTCCAGCCAGCCAGTGTCGCCAGCAGCGCCGCTGCATCGAGGCTCTCCAGCCCGGCCGGCTCCTGGGGGCGGCACAGCAGCAGCAGATTCAGACCCTCGGTGCAGCAAATCCTGCGCCAGAGCTGCTCGGTGGAGCCGCCAGACTGGCGCGCCAACACCGTGTTGATGCGCCAGCGACGCACCAGGGCCCGCTCCACGGCCAGCGCCGACCCAGGCCTGAGGCAGGCAACCCGCTCAGCTGTCAGGCCCGCCGCCATGGCCTGTTGCAGGGAGCTGACGCTGGGCAGCAGGCGGGCATGGTGAAGGGCACTGGGGCTGAGGGCGACGGCTGCCGCCAACTGCCGGGCGCCGATGGCCAGCAGCAGGCGCTGACCCGCCAGCGGCACAGCCCGCAGAGTCTCCAGCGCTGGAAGCAAGGTGGCCGGGCCCTCAAGGGTGGGGCGCTGCAAGCGCAGCAGCCGTTGCCTCTGGCGGGCGCAACCCGCCATGAGCTGGCGACTCACCTGGCAGGCAAACGGATGGCTGGCATCCACCACCACCGAGTAGGGGCGGCCGCTAGATGCGGCGGCCACCAGTTCGGCCTCCACAGCCACCTCTCCACCAAGGGCGCCCACCCGGAGGGTCAGCTCGGAGTGGGGCCGGTAGGCCAGGGCCGCAGGCGCGCTGACCACACTCACCGTCAGCTGCCACCCAAGGGTCAGCAGCCGCTCGGCCAGCTCGGGGCCCTCGCCGGTGCCGGCCACCAACCACAGACGCCGGCCGCTCTGGTGGCGGCAATCCTGGTGCATATCGGGTCGGTGCATCAGGATGGGCGTCGCCCAATGGTTGCCGGGGAGTGAATCACTGTCTGCTCGAGGTCGAGGTGCTGGAAGCGCCCCAGGTGCGCTACACCCAAGACAACCAGACGCCGGTGGCGGAGATGGCCGTGCAGATCGACGGTCTGCGTCCCGATGATCCTCCGGGCCAGTTGAAGGTGGTGGGCTGGGGCAATCTGGCCCAGGAGCTGCAGAACCGGGTGCAGGTGGGCCAGCGGCTGATGCTCGAAGGCCGCCTGCGCATGAACACCGTGACCCGGCAGGACGGTGTCAAGGAAAAGCGCGCCGAATTCACCCTGGCCCGCCTCCACCCCCTGGGTGCAGGAGCCTCCGGAATGGCTGCAGGCACCGACTCCCCCATGGGTGCCCCCGCCGCCAGTGCCAGTGCGCCGCCGGTGCGCCGCGCCGCCGGCTCCGGGATGGCAGCAGCTCCAGGCGGTGGCGCCCCCAGCGCGGCGCCTCCCAGCGCCGCCCAGCCGGCTGCCCAGCCCCCCACCTGGAACACCTCGCCGCTGGTGCCCGATCTGCCCGACGACGACGACATTCCCTTCTGAATTGAGCCCTACCGGCCTACCTGCTCACTCGCCCACCCGCTCACTGGCCTGGTCGAGCAGCTGGCCGAGTTCGCGCTCCAGAGCTGCCAGATCCAGGCGCCATTGGGGCCAACGGCCGGCATCAATCTGACGCAACAGCCAGAGCCGATCGGCCTTAAGCGCTTCGATCAAGGCAGCGGTGCTGGGATCAGAGGCCGTGCTGGAGGCATCGGAGGCCATGGGCATGCAGGAAGATGGCTGTATGCAAGCACTCCTCTCCCCCGGAAGCCTGGTCACGATTGCGGGAGCAGTGCTCACGGTGATCGGCTCAATCGCTTACGCCACCGACATCCCCAACCTCAGCCTGCCGACGATCTTTTACGGCATTCCGATCCTGCTGGGCGGGCTAGCCCTGAAATCATCGGAGCTGCCGCCCCCGCAGCGCCTCACCCCCGCCGCCCAGTACAAGGCGCTGCGGGAGCTCCCAGAAAGCGAACCGCTCCGCAAGCTGCTCGCCGACGTGGACCGCTGGCGCTACGGCCAGAAAGCCCATCTGGAGAGCTCGCTGGAGGTGCTGAAGCTCTGGGATGAGGACGCCCCGCCCCAGTTGATCAGCGTCGAAGAGCTGGATTGCGACGGCCGCTACGGACTCAGGCTGCGGTTTCGCTGTGAGGGGGTGCCCCTGGAGCGCTGGCAGGCCCGGGCCGACCGCCTCGGCCGCTTCTTCGGGCCAGGCCTCCAGGCCGACATTCAACCGGAGCGCCGCGACAGCTTCAGCCTCGCCCTGGTGCCCGCGGCTGCAACGAGCTAAGACCCGCTTGTTCCCCATTCCCCGTCGTTTCTGCGCCCCGCCTTGAGCTCCGAACCCTTGATCAGCAGCCAGGACACCCTGCGGGTGTCGGTCCTCAGTGAGGCCCTTCCCTACATCCAGCGCTTTGCTGGCCGCCGGGTGGTGGTCAAGTACGGCGGTGCGGCCATGGTGCGCGACGAGCTGCGCGATGCCGTCTACCGCGACCTGGTGCTGCTGGCCTCCGTCGGCGTGCAACCGGTGGTGGTGCACGGCGGCGGCCCGGAGATCAACGACTGGCTCACCCGCCTCAACATCGAACCGGCCTTCCGCAACGGCCTGCGGGTGACCACCCCGGAAACCATGGACGTGGTGGAGATGGTGCTGGTGGGCCGGGTCAACAAACACATTGTCAACGGGCTCAACCGCGTGGGTGGGCGGGCCGTGGGCCTGTGCGGCAGCGATGGCTCCCTGGTGCGGGCCCGCACCTACGCCGATGGGGCCAATGGCCTGGTGGGGGAGGTGGCGGCGGTGGACCCCTCCGTGCTGTTTCCTCTGCTCGATGCGGGCTACATCCCCGTGATCTCCAGCGTGGCGGCCGACGGCGAGGGGCAGGCCCACAACATCAACGCCGACACGGTGGCCGGCGAACTGGCCGCCGCACTGCAGGCCGAGAAGCTGATCCTGCTGACCGACACGGCGGGGATCCTGCAGGATCGCCACGATCCCGGCTCCCTGATCCGCCAGCTCAGCCTCTCGCAAGCCCGGCAGCTGATCCACGACGGCGTGGTGAACGGCGGCATGACCCCGAAAACCGAGTGCTGCATCCGCGCCTTGGCCCAGGGGGTGGCAGCGGCCCACATCGTTGATGGCCGGGTGCCCCACGCCCTGCTGCTCGAGGTGTTCACCGATGCGGGCATCGGCACGATGGTGGTGGGCAGCCAACGCGCCTGCCATGGCTGATGCGCCCCTGGAGGAACAGCTGGCCCCAGCTCGCGCGGCCCTGGAGCGGGGTGACTACGGGCGGGTGGTGCGGCTGCTCGAGCCCCTGACCCGCGAACACCCCTCCACCACCCAGACAGGTGCCGAGATCCAGCTGCTGCTGGCCACGGCCTGGATGGGCCAGGGTGACAACGCTCGCGCCATGGTGTGCTGCCGCCTGATCAAGCGCTGCCGGGATGCCACCCTGCGGGCCCAGGCCCAGGACCTGCTCACCGTGCTGGAAGCCCCCGCCCTGGAGCGGCCCCGCGACTGGTCGATCACCCTGCCCGATCTGGGCTCAGCCCAGGCGATGGGCAGCCAGATGCAGCAACTGGCCCGCAGCCGCCGCGCCAACAAACCTCCGCCGCCGCCGCCACCGCCCGTTGGGCCCACCCGGGCCCCGGTGGGCTTTGCCCTGCTGGCGGTGGTGTTGCTGCTGCTCACGGTGCTGCTCGGCGGCTGCATGGAGGTGCGCACCGAGCTCAACTTCAAGGGACCGGGCCGGCTGCAGATCGCCCATGCCCTGATCAGCGCCGGCGCCCAGCCGCCCCCCTGGGCGCGCCAGTTCAGCCAGATCCTGCAGAGCCAGGGCTTTCGGCCTACCTCCACCGTGGCGGCGTCTGCGGCCCCTGGGGATTGGCAACAACGGCTGCAGAGCCAGGTGCTGGCGGCACCCCGCGCCCTGGAGCTGCTGGCCCGCAACCTCAGCGATGCGGCCCAGCTCGCCGGGGTGACCCTGCCGGCTCCGGAGCTCGCGCTGCAGGAGCGCAACTGGCTGGTGGGGGTGCACCAGACCCTCGAACTGGCCGTGGACCTGCGGGAGGTGCAACCCCTGCCGGGCTTCAGCGCCGCCGTTGAGCTGAGCCCCGCCGGCAGCAGGGCCGTGCAGAGCGCTGGCCCGGAGCCGGCCCAGGCTCTTCCAGGCCGGCAGACCCTGCGTTGGCCGCTGCGCTTCGGGGCGCGCAACACCCTGCAGCTGACCTGCTGGCGCTGGAGCGGATTGGGGCTGGGCGGCCTGCTGATCGCGGCGGGCCTGGCACTGGTGCTGGCACTGGAGCGCCTGCGCCGGCTGCTGGGCTTCGGCCTGCCCGAGCTGCCGGCCTAAGCCACCTCTTACAGGGTGAGGGGATCGGGGTCGATCGCCAGCCCCACCCCCGCCGGCAGCCCCTGGCGCAACAGGGCCTCACTGGGCAGGGGCAACGGCTGCCCGGCGGGTCCGTGCAACAGCAGCTGCCAGCGGCTCTTGCCCGCCACCCGGGCCACCGGGGCCGGGGCGGGACCGATCAGCAGCCAACCGGCCGCTTCGAGGTCGCCGCGAATCCGCTCCGCCAGAGCCGCTGCCGCCGTGGCGGTGCCGCTGGCCGTGGGGCCACTCAGCCGCAACAGGCAGGCCCGGCTAAAGGGCACCAGGCCGGCCTGGCGACGCAACTGGCTCTCCTCCAGCAGAAATTGCCCGTAGCGGCCATCCACGAGATGGCGGATCACGGGGTGATCGGGGCTGTAGGTCTGCACCAGCACCTCCCCCGGCTTCTCACCGCGCCCGGCCCGGCCCGCCAGCTGCAACAGCAGCTGCAGGCACTGCTCCGAGGAGCGCAGATCAGGGCGATGCAGCAGTCCATCCGCCGCGAGCACCACAGCGAGGGTGACCCGGGGCAGGTCCATCCCCTTGGCCAACATCTGGGTGCCCACGAGCACGTCGGCCTCACCTTGGGCAAAACGGTCGAGCAGGCGGCGGTGACCATCCCGGCCCCGGGTGGTGTCGCGATCGAAGCGCAGCAACCGCAGCCCCTCCAGCTCGGCTGCCAGCTGCTCCATCACCCGCTGGGTGCCGGCCCCGAAGGGTTTGAAGGCGGTGGAGCCGCAGTGGCCGCAGCGGTCCCCCAGCTCGGCGCGGTGATCGCACCAGTGGCAGCGCAACCATTCCTGGCCGCCCTTGGAGCGGTGCACCGTGAGAGCCACATCGCAATGGGGGCACAGCACCGCCTCGCCGCAGCTGCGGCAACTCAGGAAGGCCCGGTAGCCGCGGCGGGGCACCAGCACCACGGCCTGCTCCCCCTTCTCCTGCAGCTGCTCAAGCCGCCCCATCAGGGTCCGACTGAGCAGGCGGCGGTGGCCCTCAGCCAACTCATGGCGCATGTCGATCACCCGCACGGCGGGCAGCGGCCGGGCACCGATCCGCTCCGGTAGCCGCAGCAGGCGGGTGGAGGCCTGGGGCCCCTGGCACGCCAGCCAGCTCTCCAGCGATGGGGTGGCACTGCCAAGCACCAGCCGGGCTCCGCTGCGCCGGGCCCGCTGCCGAGCCACATCGCGGGCGTGGTAGCAGGGCATCGGGCTGTCCTGCTTGTAGGAGCTGTCGTGCTCCTCATCCAGCACGATCAAGCCCAGGCGTGGCATCGGCAAAAAGATCGCCGAGCGGGTGCCCACCACCACCACCGGCTCGTCTTCGAGGCAGCGGCGCCAGGTGGCAACCCGGGCGCCATCGGCGAGGCCGCTGTGAAACTCCACCACCCGGGAGCCAAAGCGCTCACGGGCACGGTCAAGCAGCTGGGGAATCAGGCCGATCTCCGGCGTGAGCAGCAGGCAGCCCTCCCCCGCGGCGAGCGCCCGGGCAGCCGCCTGCAGATACACCTCGGTTTTGCCGGCGCCGGTGACGCCCCAGAGCAGAAATTCAGCGCCCGGATCCGCCCCGGCCAGAGCCTGCACCGCAGCGGCCTGGGCTTCGGTGAGAGCAGGCCAGGCGGCAGCCGGCAGGCCCGCAGAACTGCTGCCCTGCTCCGACTCCGAGCGCCGCACCACCAACCCCCGAGATTCCAGGCCCTTCAGCACAGCCCGGCTGAAGCCCGCCTCCCCGCAGAGCTGGCGCAGGGGCACCGCAGCGGCTTGACCCTCCAGGTGGTCCAACAGCTGCTGCTGCCGGGGGGTAAGGGGCTGGCTGGGGAGCGGCGCGGCGGAGCGTTCCACCAACCAGGTTGGACGGCTGGTGCGACTGGGCCCCTGGCTGCGCTGGCCGAGCCAACCCGGGGGAAGGGCGCTCTTGAGTGTTTTGAACAGGCTGGTGTGGCACGACTCGGCCACGCTCTCAATCAACCCTTGCCATTGGGGATCGACGGCGGCGCGCTGCCAGATCACCAGAATCGGTTGGATTGTCTTGCCGCTCAGACTGGCCGGCAGCTGATCGAGCGCTTCCACCACAAGCCCGGTGTGCAGGCGGCCCTGCAGACGCACCCGCACCAGATCACCGATGCCAGCAGGGGTCTGAGCGCTGTTGGCATAGGTAAAGACCTGGCCTTCCCGGCCGGCCTCAAGCCAGATCTGCAGCCACGGGGGCGTCGAGCTTGCAAAGGTCACAGCCCATTCATAGAATGTGTCTGTTGGGCAGTCCAATGGCTGCCGTCGGAACCGAGCAGAGTTCCGTCCAGCGGGAAGACCTGAAGAGAGACCCCGGGAGCCAGCCTCCCACCATTCGGCCTCCCGGTCTGCGACCACCCCTGACAGCACTGCTTGGCTCCAGCCAATTTTTTGGCTCCAGCCAATTTTTTGGCTCCAGCCAATTTTTTGGCTCCAGCCAATTTTTTGGCTCCAGCCAATTTTTTGGCTCCAGCCAATTTTTTGGCTCCAGCCAATTTTTTGGCTCCAGCCAATTTCCTGGCTTCGGCCATCCAATCAGGCTTCAGCCGCCGACCTTTTTGTTCCATCAGGTCGTTTTCTGTCGTGAGGTGTCCCGTCGACCCCGCTGTTCAACATCACTGTCGACTCTCCTCAAACCCTTGAGGCCTCTCGAAGTCCAGCCACCCGACCGACCATCGCCGTTTCCAACCCAGTTCGACTGTGCAGTCGTGCTGAATGCCGACGGGCAATCCCTGGAAACCCGCTTCCTCCCCAACGCTCTGTCTCTCTTCGTTTCCGTATCCCATGAGCCCCGCTGCTGCCGAGCTGAAAGCAACCCCGGAAATCCTGATGGTGGCCACGGCGGCCGGTGAAGAGTTGGCTGTGAAGCCCAAGGCGAAGAAGGCTGCTGCCAAGCCCAAGGCCACTTCCAGCAAGTCTGCCGCCCCAAAAACCACAACCGCTAAATCCAGCCCAGCCAAAGCCAAGGCTTCAGGCACCAAGGCCCCAGCCAAGGCCAAGGTTGCCGTTGCGGATGCAGCCCCCGCCACCGACGGGGCAGACCCAGGCCTCGCCGCCGCGGTAGCCGAGAAGGACGACAAGGCCGCCAAAGCTCTGGCGAGCATCAAGGTGGGACCGAAGGGCGTCTACACGGAAGACTCGATCCGCGTCTATCTGCAGGAGATCGGCCGGATTCGCCTGCTGCGGCCCGATGAGGAAATCGAGCTGGCTCGCAAGATCGCCGACCTGCTGCAGCTGGAGGAACTGGCGGCTCAGTTTGAAGCCGACCACGGCCACCACCCCGACAACAAGGAGTGGGCAGCCCTGGTGGACATGCCCCTCATCAAGTTCCGCCGGCGCCTGATGCTCGGCCGGCGCGCCAAGGAAAAGATGGTGCAGTCCAACCTGCGCCTGGTGGTGTCGATCGCCAAGAAATACATGAACCGGGGCCTGAGCTTCCAGGACCTGATTCAGGAAGGCAGCCTCGGCCTGATCCGCGCCGCCGAGAAGTTCGACCACGAGAAGGGCTACAAGTTTTCCACCTACGCCACCTGGTGGATCCGTCAGGCCATCACCCGCGCCATCGCCGATCAGAGCCGCACCATCCGGCTGCCGGTGCACCTCTACGAGACGATCTCGCGCATCAAGAAAACCACCAAGACCCTCTCCCAGGAATTCGGCCGCAAGCCCACCGAGGAGGAGATCGCCGAATCGATGGAGATGACCATCGAGAAGCTGCGCTTCATCGCCAAGAGCGCCCAGCTGCCCATCTCCCTGGAAACGCCGATCGGCAAGGAGGAGGATTCACGCCTCGGCGACTTCATCGAAGCCGACATCGAGAACCCCGAGCAGGACGTGGCCAAGAACCTGCTGCGCGAAGACCTCGAAGGCGTGCTGGCCACCCTCAGCCCCCGCGAGCGCGACGTGCTGCGCCTGCGCTACGGCCTGGATGACGGCCGCATGAAAACCCTTGAGGAGATCGGCCAGATCTTCGATGTGACCCGCGAGCGGATCCGTCAGATCGAGGCCAAGGCCCTGCGCAAGCTGCGCCACCCCAACCGCAACGGCGTGCTGAAGGAGTACATCAAGTGAGTGAGGGCCTGACGGCCCTGCGGGGGCTGCGCAGCGCGCCGATGCTTCAGGCCCCTGAGCGTGCTGCGCTGTTGACGGAACTGCAGCCCTGTCTTGCCGCCTGTGACTGGTTCACGGTGGGGGTGATGGCTCCCACCGCGGCCACGGCCCTGGCCTGCCTGAGCCAGCTGGAGAGGGCCCTGGGCTGGAGCCCCCTGGAGCTGGATCCGGCCTGCGAAGCCCTGGAGGCCATCGAGGGTCCGGTGTTTCTCAAGGCCAACCAGAACACGGGGCGCTTTCTGGTGCGGCGTGAAACGGGGCTGGGGGATGGGCTTCTCATCACTGGCCACAGCAGTGCCAATCCCGACGCCGAAGACACCTGGGGCCCCTTTCCCCTCGATCTGTTTGCCGCCTGAGCGATCCCGCGCGTTTGTGACAGCGCAGGCGTTGCTGGAGAGCTCCACTCCTTAGGCTGGGCGCCTGTTATCTGGCACCGATGGCCAATCACCTGCGCATCGCCTCCCGCCGCAGCCAGCTGGCCATGGTGCAGACCCATTGGGTGCGCGATGAGCTGGCCAAGGCCCACAGCGGCCTGGAGATCAGCATCGAGGCGATGGCCACCCAGGGCGACAAGATCCTCGATGTGGCCCTGGCCAAAATCGGCGACAAGGGCCTGTTCACCAAGGAGCTCGAGGCCCAGATTCTGGTCGACCAGGCCGACATCGCCGTTCACAGCCTCAAGGACCTGCCCACCAACCTGCCCGAAGGCCTGATGCTGGGCTGCATCACCGAGCGGGAAGATCCCGCCGATGCCCTGGTGGTGCACGCCAAGCACAACGACAAAACCCTGGCCACCCTGCCCGCAGGTGCCGTGGTGGGCACCAGCTCCCTGCGCCGCCTGGCCCAGCTTCGCCACCACTACCCGCACCTCACCTTCAAGGACGTGCGCGGCAATGTGATCACCCGCCTGGAGAAGCTCGATTCCGGTGAATTCGACTGTCTGATCCTGGCGGCAGCCGGCCTGGGGCGGCTGGGGCTGGGCGACCGCATCCACGAGCTGATCGATCCCTCCATCTCCCTGCACGCTGTGGGCCAAGGGGCCCTGGGCATCGAGTGCCGCGAGGGCGATGGCGCCGTGCTGGAGCAGATCAAAGTGCTGGAGCACACCCCCACCGCCCGCCGCTGCCTGGCAGAGCGGGCCTTCCTGCGCGAATTGGAGGGCGGCTGCCAGGTGCCGATCGGCGTCAACACCCTCTTTGCAGGCCCCGACAACACTGGAGAGCTGATCCTCACCGGCATGGTGGCCAGCCTCGATGGCCTGCGTCTGATCCGCGATGAGGCCCGCGGCCCCCAGGAGGATCCCGAGGCCATCGGCATTGCCCTGGCCCACACCCTCAAGGCCCAGGGAGCAGGAGAAATCCTGGAGGAGATCTTTGCAACGGTCCGGCCTGAAGCCTGAAACCACATCCGAACCCGCTGAGAACCAGGCCCCGGCAGAAGCCGAGGCCCGCGCCCTCCCGTACCAGTGGAATCTGCTCGCCTGGGCAGCCCTGGTGGGCGTGCTCACCGGGCTGGCCGTGGTGGGCTTCCATGAATTGCTTGGCTTCATCAACAACGGGCTGTTTGGCCCGTTCGTCGAGGGCCTGCTCACCGTTGGCCGAAGCCAGCCGCCCGAGCTCCCGCCCGAACTGCCCGCCCTGCCTCCGGATACGGGCACGCCCCTGCGAGCCCTGCTGCAGGTGGGTCTGGGGGGCCTGGGCTTTCTGCCGCCACCGCCGGCAGCGCCCGAGCCGCTCCCCCTACCCGTCTCGTCACTCCCCGACTGGATCAGCCTCTGGCCGGTCGTGGTGGTGCCCACGTTGGGGGGGCTGGCCGTGGGCCTGCTACGCCGCTATGGCGGCGACCTCGGTCCGGGACTACCCAGCCTGATGGCCATGGCGGATGGGGCGGTGCCGGCCCAGCCCCGGCTGCCGCTTCAGCGCCTGCTGGGCGCATCCCTGAGCCTCGGCAGCGGCGCCTCCCTCGGCCCCGAGGGCCCCAGCGTGGAGAGCGGCGGCAACCTTGGGCTTTGGGTGGCCTTGCGCGGCGGGCTCTCCCCCCAGAGCCAGAAAGCCCTGGTGGCGGCCGGGGTGGCCGCCGGCCTGGCAGCAGGCTTTAAGGCCCCGATCGCAGGGGTGTTCTTTGCCTTAGAGGGAAGCTTCAGCGCCGTGCAGGGCCGCCCCAGCCTGCGGGCCGTGCTGGTGGCGGCGGTGGCCTCCTCGCTCGTCACCCAGCTGCTACTCGGCGACACGCCGATCCTGCGACTGCCGGCCTACGAGGTGCGCTCGCCACTGGAGTTGCCCCTCTATCTGGGGCTGGGGTTGGTGGCCAGCTTGATGTCCTGGGCCCTGATCAGCCTGCTGGCCGCCGGCCGCAGTGAACGGCTGCAGGGCTGGCTGGCCCAGTTGCCGCCGGGCCTGCCCACCGCCCTGGGCGGGGCCTGTGTGGGCCTGATGGCCCTGGTGTTTCCCCAGGTGCTGGGAGTCGGCTACGACACGATCGAAGCCCTGCTCGGCAGTAACGGGGGGGTGCCGCTGTTGACCCTGCTGGTGTTGCTGGGCGTGAAACTGCTGGCCACCGGCATCAGCAACGCCACCGGCTTCGTGGGCGGGGGATTTGCCCCCTCGCTGTTTCTCGGGGCCGTGCTGGGCAACTGCTACGGCCAACTGCTCGGCGCCAGTGGCCTGCACCTGCCGGTGGCCGAACCACCGGCCTACGCGATGGTGGGCATGGCGGCCGTGCTGGCAGGCAGCGCCCGGGCGCCACTCACCGCGCTGCTGCTGCTGTTTGAGCTCACCCGCGACATCCGCATCGTGCTGCCGCTGATGGCCGCGGCCGGCCTCAGCGCCGCCCTGGTGGAGCGCTGGCAGGGGCTGGCGGATCCTGGGCTGCTCGGCCCCGATCCCCAGGAGGAGCACCGCCGCCGCCAGCTGGCGGCCTTGCCGGTGGGTGAAGCCTTTGAGCCGGAAGCCCCGCTGGTGCTGCCGGCCGAGCTGCCGGCCCACCTGGCCCTGCGCCAGCTGGTAGATGCCCACGGCCATTGCCTGGTGGTGGCTGACGGGGCCTGGGTGGTGGGGCTGGTGACCCTGGCGGACCTGCAACGGGCTCTCAGTGCCGAACCCTCGCGCAGCCCAAGTGGCGCGGCCTTGGTGCCCAGCCTGATGGACTGCCGCCGCGGTGATCTGGTGTGGCTGCCCCTGTCGGCCCAGTTGGCCCAGCTGGAGGATCAGCTCACCCCCAATGGCCTACGCCAAGTGCCGGTGTTCGATGTGCCGCCAGCCGTGGCGGCGGCCCTGCCCCATGGCTTGCCGAATCCTGGCCTCCCCGTCGAAGCGCTGCGGGGTTTGGCCAGTCGCGATGGCATGGCCCGGGCCTTGGCCCGGCACCTGCAGCCAGCTCAGGACTGGGCCTGAAGGGCGCCGTTGAGCGGCTGGGCTGCCGGATCGACGGCACACAGGCGCTCCAGGATCCGCTCGAGGTCGAGGGACGACAGCTCGCCGTCGCTGGCCCACTTGAGCGTGGTGCTGGCCTGGGGATCGGCAGGTTGGTGGGAAGGGGAAGCCGGGGACATGAACGGGGCCGAGGGAGGCCCATGGCCTCAAAGAGGCCTTACAAAGTACATGTGTTGATGCGACGTTCCGCCGGAGAGCCGTCGATCTCCAGAATGTTTTCCATGGATGGCCGATCAGCGCTGCACAATCACCGGCGTCCCGACATCCACCAGATCAAACAGTTTGCGCACATGCTCGTGCAGCATGCGCACGCAGCCATTGGTCACGGCGGCGCGGGAGGTCACCGTCCACGACCAGGCAGACGGAGTGCCGTGGATGCCGTATTGGTTCGGACCGCTCTGCTGGAACCCCAGCCAGCGGTCGCCCAGGGGACCATTAGGCCCCACCGTGGCATTGATCTTGCCGCTCTTGGTGCTCTGGTATTTGGGATTGACCACCTTGTTCTGAACCGTGAACCGGCCCACTGGGGTGGGCGTGCTGGGGTCGCCGATCGCCACGGGCCAGCTGCTGATCACCTTGCCGTTTTCACGCAGGCTGATCGTGCGCTTGCTCAGCTGCAACACGATTTCTCGGGTGCTGGCCTGGGGGGCGGGAGCAGACTGAGGCCCAGGAACTGCCATGGCAGCGGGCGCTGCCGGTTGAACCGACGGGGACACAGGGGTGTCCTGGGCCCAGACCGGCGCCATCAGCAACGCGACAGCGGCAAGCCAGAGGGGTTTGAAGGAGGTGGTCATCGGCAATTCGCGCGCAAACTTCGAACTCAGACTGAAAACCCCGGCTGCGAGCTCTGGCTCAGTTCACCAACTTGGCATCGATGGTGTCGCGGTAGCGCTGCTCGCACTCCTTGATGATGCGTACGGCCTCGGCGGGTTCAAGGAAGCCGTTCACCTTGCAGGTGCCGGGCTTCTTGAGATCCTTGTAGTGCTCCCAGTAGTACTCGGTTTCCTTCACCCACTGCGCACCGAGCTGGGTGTAGCTGGTGATGTGGTCCATGCGCTTGTCATCGGCCAGCACGGCGATCACCTTGTCGTCCACTTCGCCGCCATCGTCGAAGGTCATGATGCCGATGATGCGGGCCTCCACCAGGGAGCCGGGCACCAGGGGTTCGGTGACGCCCACGATTTCGATGTCGAGGGGATCGCCGTCCTCGTCCCAGGTGCGGGGAATGCAGCCGTAGGCGAACGGGTAGGCCAGGGAGGAATAGCCGACGCGGTCGAGCTTGAGGTGGCCGGTTTCCGTGATCAGCTCGTATTTGTTGATCGTCATGGAGTTGAGCTCCACGATGGCGTTCAGACGCAGCTCGGCTTCATCGGCAAAGGCCGGCAGCACGTGCAGCAGGTTGAGCATCGTGCGGCTCGGAGCGTGGTCGATGTTCGCCATGGGCGCGGCTTCAAAACGGGATTGGGCGGCATCCTAAGGAGCGGGGTCATCAGGCCTGAAGCGGCTCGAGCTTGTGGCGCAGATAACGGAGAAACGGGGCTGCGCTTAGAGGAGCACCACTCACCTGCTCCACCAGCCCTTCGGCATCGACGCTTCGGCCCAGGGGGTAGACCCGCTGGGCCAACCAGTCGTGCAAACGGCTCTCCTGGCCCGCGCCGATCGCCGCCTCGATGGCGCCATCACCCCACTCCTGCTCCATGGCTTCTGCCAGCTGGGCGCTGATCAGATGGCCGAGGGCATAGCTGGGGAAATAACCAAACAGCCCTTCGGCCCAATGAATGTCCTGGAGGCAGCCCTCGGCATCGCTCTTCGGCTGGATGCCCAGCAGGTTGCGCATCCGCTGGTTCCACTGCTCAGGGAGATCCTCCACCGGCATGTCCTGCTCCAGCAGAGCCAGCTCCAGCTCGTAGCGCAGCACGATGTGCAGGCAGTAGCTGAGCTCATCGGCCTCCACCCGGATCAAGCCAGGCTTGAGCGGGTTGAGGGCGCGCCAGAAGCCCTGGGCGTCGCCCCAGGGCTCGCTGGCCGGCGCGCTGCCCAGAGCGGCGCAAACGTGGGGATGCCAACGCTCGGCAAAGGCGCGGCTGCGGGCCACGCGGCACTCCCAGAACAGCGACTGGGATTCGTGCACGCCCATCGAGGTGGCCTCCCCCAGGGGCCAGGGGAAGTAGTGGTCGCCTGAGCGGGGCAGGCCCTGCTCGTAGAGGGAGTGGCCCCACTCGTGGGCGGTGGCCAGAAAGGCCGAGAGGGGCTGGCCCGGCACCACCCGGGTGGTGATGCGGAAGTCCTGGGGGCCCACCGTGCAGGAAAAGGGATGGGCGGAGTGGGAGCGCTGGCAACGGCTTGGGTCGTAGCCCCATCGCTCGAGCAATGCGGTGCAGAGCTCCTCCTGCATTGCCTCAGGCCAATCCAGCGGTTCAACAGCGTCGCGGCTGGCGGAGACCGGCTCGACTGAGGGCGCTCCTGCGACCTGCTGCAGCAGGTCTGGCAGCTCAGCCTTGAGCGGCGCAAACAACTCGCCCAGCCGCGCCTTGGTCACCTCAGGCTCGAAGGGCTGGGCCAGCACCTCCCAGGGGCTGCGGGCCACCGGCTCAGCCGCCGCCAGCTGGCTGGCCTGCTGTCGGCGCAGGGCAATCAGCTCCTGGAGGGCCGGGGCAAAGGCGGCGAAATCGTTGCGGGCGCGGGCGTCCTGCCAGACGGCATTGCCGCGAGACTGGGCCTTGGCGAGGGCCGCCACCAGGGCTGGATCAAGGCAGCGCTGACGCTCCAGCTCCAGCCGCAGCAGCTGCAGATTGCGGCGGCGCTCAGGCAGCGCATCGACGTCGAGCTCGGCCTCAGCCGCTGCCACCAACTCGGCGTATTCCGCGCTGCTCTGGCGCTGGTGCAACTGGCCGGCCAACAGGGCCAGCTGGTCCCCCCGCCAAGCGGCGCCAGCCGCGGGCATCACCGTGTTCTGGTCGTAGTAGAGGGCACTACTGATCGAGCCCAGCAGGCGCGTTTGGTGCAGATGGCTCCGGAGACGCGCAAGGGCCGAGTCGAATGGAGCCATAGAGATGACGAGGCGGTGACGCATCAAGCATGGTCCCCACCAGCGGCTACCCACCAGTCGCCACAGCAGCGGGCTTAGGCCGACTGCAACTGGGAGAGCTGGTCCTCCAGGCGCTGCTTCAGCCGCGTCTGCACCAGGGTGCAGAGGTCGTTGACCAGCTCGCCTTCTGCAGTCCAGATCGTGCGCACCCCATCGCGCTCACACCGCACCAGGCCGGCCCGCTGCAGCTGGCCCAGCTGGCGGCTGATGTGCGATTGGGAAAAGCCAGTGGCCTCAATGAGCGCAGCCACATCCATCGGCCCCTGCTTCAGCTGACAGAGCAACTGCAGGCGGGCCGGCTCACTCAACAGCCGAAAGAACTGGCTGTACTCCTCCAGCAACTGGGGAGAGGGCATGGAGCCGAAGGCAGCCATCAAAGCGAGTATGACAATAAAGACATTATGCAGCAGGCTGCTGATCCTGCAGGAGCGCCGTCGTGCTGCAGGTGCTCGAACGCAAGCCAGCCGGATGGGCTGCAACCGCCCCACACTGAATCCAAGGAAGAGCCCGGCATGCGGGCAAAGCCCATGCGCCAAGCCACCAACCATGCCCAGCGGCTGATCACCCTGTGGATCGCTTGGATGCTGGCCATGCTGTTCCATGTGGATCTGGGCTTGATGCCCCTGTTCCACGGTCAGTCACCGGAGATCCACAGCCAGCTCCCCACCAGCGCCCTACCGCTGCTGTTCGGCGCCATGCTCGGCTACTTCCTGCTGCCGCTGATCGCGATTGTGTTGATCAGCTATGCCGACACCGCATCGGATCCGGCATTGCGCTGGCGGCCCTGGCGACGTTTGCACTTCTGGTTCAGCATCGTCTACTCAGTCACCAACGTGCCCCATCTGATCGCCGACATCCTGGTGCCAGTTGCCCGAGGCGATCAGATCGCGCTGATGGCAGCCCTGACGGTGTTCGGGTTGCTGATCAACGTGGAGGGCTGGCGCTGGTGGCGCGGGGATGCTTGCGACTGAAGCCCTTTGCTGAGCTCTGCACCGCGACTGCGGCAGGCCACACCGGAACCGAACCGGTTGGAGCGCAAACCGCGAAAAGGGCTCTAAAAGTAGTGCTATTGCGACGCAGATGGCACACGCAAGAATGTGACATCGAACGCACCAGAAACCCATCCATGCTTTACCTAGAGGAACGAAACAATGAACGATCGTCTTCGCGTTCTTCAGCGTCAGCCCCGCCGGATCTCGATCACCTTGAGCTACCACGTGCATGAGGCCTTGCTGAGCCGATCGGAAAACGAAGGCCGCTCCGTCTCCAACCTTTGTGCCTTCTTGCTGGAGGACGCCTTGAGGGAACAACAACCAGCGATGGCACAGCCCTCAGGCTTCGAAGGCAACGGGCACCGCGCGGTGCAAGCCAAGCAGCTGCTCGGCATCAATCCCACCCCCAACGGGCACCTCAGAAGGCCATAAAACCGAGAGGTGCCGAGGCCGCCTCTTCAATCAGGATTCAAGGCGGGTACAACATTTCTCCTCAACTTTCCGAGCGCTCGGCTCTCGATAACCTGAACATGATGCCTGGTTTTCCCCGTTAAGCGTGAAACATCCACGAGTGACAGTTTTTTATCACTCGAAAACCGAAGGTTTAACACCTGAATTTCAAACAGGGAAAGCTGGGCTATATACCCCTGAGCCAAGCATAGTCATCAACGACAACATTTTTATCGGCCGAAGGAATGGTATCCTTGAGCGTCAATTCACCGCCCTCTGCGCCCGACACGCCACGATCAAGTGACACCGTATTATTATACTATAGCAACAAGTTGACCTGGGCAACTCGCTTCTCATCTTCACCGCTAATTCTAACAACATCTTCGACTTTTAACGCCCCTCCGTTGGCAATCTGAAGATGGCTCATCTTCACAGCAAGCGACAACAGAGAGTGGGGAATTCGAATCAGATAGTTGTATTCGTGAATAAATCTAGCAACCGCCTGGCGAATCCACCAATAGCCATAGGTCGAAAATCGATACCCTCTTGAAGGGTCAAACTTCTCAACAGCTCGAATCAAGCCAAGATTTCCAGCCTGAATTAAATCCATCATATCAATGCAATTTCCACGAATTCGACTCCGATATTTCGACACCACACTCACCACCAACCGCAGATTGGCATTGACCATACGGTCTAAAGCACGGCGACCGCGTCTCTCGACAGCCTTAGAAGGCTGTTCCTCATCCAACCAAGCTCGAATTAGGCGTCCATGATGCAGTTCTTCCTCAACACTTAACAATGGAATACGACCAATTGCTTTGAGATAGTCGCCGAGGATGTCGCTCATAGAAAGGGCCAAAAGGTCCTGACCATGCTCCAGCAACAGCCTCTAATCAATAGGAAAAACCGCCATTCTGCGCCTTTCCTGCATCAACCAGACGCAGACAGGTCTGCAGGTCATGACAGGCCTGTCGTGGCGATGGCATCAGGCCCACTGATGTGACCTCCTTGCCCAGCCGTGAGGCCCCAAGCAAGCCTGCTGCCAGCTCAAGCGAGGGTTTTCATCAACGCACTTTTATGCAATAAAGCAATTGCATGCATCAATTTCTGGCTTTATGCATTGAAGCGCAGGCAGATCTACAGCAAAGCGCCACTGACAGCAATCTCGCTTTCCCATATATTTGAATTACTGGAGCTCGCTCTTCCGCAATGCCGCGCATCACCGTCGAACTGACAACAGAGGAGCACCGGGCACTCAAGCTACTGGCCATTCTTGAAAACAAAAAACTTGGAGTGGTCTTAAGGGCACCTCGAAAAATTCGCGTCCGCAGTCGGCAGTAGCTCACATAAAAATGCCGCCAAAGGCGGCTTAATCACAATATTAGCCTTCAGATCGTCAACCAGGTTCCCGTTCAGATCTTATGAAGT